>JAABRV010000231.1 GCA_011390735.1 Trueperaceae bacterium
TACTCGGCCTTGGTCAGGCCGATGGCGTTGGTGGCTCGGATGGGCTGGGAACGGTCCACGTCAGGCCTCCTCGGCGGCCAGGAAGGGCTGCAGGCGATCGTCGATGAAGCCGGCGGTGAACGGCACCCCGTCGAGGTACGCGATGCTCCGCAGGCGCGGCGCGAGGTCGGGGAAGGCGGCCGCCAGGATGCCGAAGAGCTGGGCGTCGTGGTTCATCTCCAACACCACGGTGACGTCGTGCGCCGCGATGAACGCCCGCACGGCGTCGCTCGGCGGCAAGGCCCTGAGGCGCAGCGACGAGACCTGCTGCCCGCGCGCGGCCATGAGATCGCGCGCCTCGGCCAGCGCGTAGCGGGTGGTGCCGAACGCGATCACCCCGACCCGCGCGCCCGGCATGAGGTCGATCTCCGGCGCGGGCACCGTCCTGCGGACGGTCTCGCGCTTGCGGGCGAGCCGCTCCATGTTCTCGACCCAGTCGTCCGAACGCTCGCTGTAGACGGCGGCGGCGTTGTGACCGGTGCCACGGGCGAAGTACGCGCCGCGCGGGTGCGGGTTGCCCGGCAGCGTGCGCCAGCCGATCCCGTCCCCGTCGAGATCGGCGTAGCGCGCGAAGCCGCGCGCCTCGACGTCTTCGGCCGACAGCACCTTGCCGCGGCGCAGCGGTCCCTCCGGGTAGGCGAAACGCTCGCCCATCCAGGTGTTCATGCCCAGGTCGAGGTCGCTGAGGACGAACACCGGGGTCTGCAGCTCGTCGGCCAGGTCGAACGCCCGCCAACCGAACTCGAAGCACTCCTCGATCGACGACGGCAGCAGCACCGGGTGCGCCGTGTCGCCGTGCCCGAGGGTGTAGGTGAACGCGAGGTCGCCCTGGCTGGTGCGGGTGGGCATGCCCGTGCTCGGGCCGACCCGCTGCACGTCCCAGATGACGGCCGGCACCTCGGCGTAGTACGCGAGGCCCGTGAACTCCGCCATCAGCGAGATGCCCGGCCCGCTGGTCGCGGTCAGCGCACGAGCGCCGGCGAAGCCGGCGCCGATGACCACGCCGGCGGCCGCCAGCTCGTCCTCCGCCTGCACGATGGCGTAGCTCCGCTCGCCGTCGTGGGGCGGGCGCAGCTGCGGCAGGAACTCACGCAGGGCGTCGACGAACGAGGTCGATGGCGTGATCGGATACCACGCGACCACGCTGACCCCGCCGAAGACGCTGCCCAGCGCCCCGGCCTCGTTCCCCGTCATGAGCAGCAGGTCGCGCGTGAGGTCCATCGGCACGACGCGGAAGGGGTCGCGCTTCTCGAGGTTCGCGACCGACCAGGCGTGCGCCGCGCGGACGATGACCATGTTCGGATCGACGAGCTTGCGCCGTCCGCCGAACTGCACGCTCAGCGCGTGCTCGACGACCTCGAGCGGGACGCCCAGCAGCCACGCCAACGCGCCGACGTAGGCCATGTTGCCGAGGTAGTCGCGCACCTTGCCCTTGGCGTCGCTGACCTCGAGGATCTGCTTGACGGGCAGCGCGTAGATGGTGATGTCGTCGCGAGCGACCGACGGGTGCAGGTCGTCGCGCACGACGGCCGCGCCGCCGGCCGGCAGCGCGCGCAGGTCGGCGTCCACCGTCGCCGGGTTGAAGGCGACCAGGAGGTCGCTCTCCTTGCGGCCGAGGTAGCCGTCCTTGCTGACCCGGATGTGGAACCAGGTCGGCAGGCCCTGGATGTTGGACGGGAAGACGTTCTTGCCGTTCACCGGCACGCCCATGCGGAAGAACGACCGCATCAACGTGAGGTTGGCGGTCTGCGAGCCGGTGCCGTTGGCGGTGGCGACCACCAGCGAGAAGTCGTTGACGTGGGGGCCGAACGCGGGGCGCGGTGGCTCGGGCTGGGCTTCCGTGGGGGCCAAGGTCATGATCCTCGATTCTGCCACGCCGCCGCCGGGAGCATGCGCCGGGTGAGCGCGCTCCGAACGCCGCCGCGCGTCCCGTCAGGCACGGGGCGGCCGGCTCGGCGGGATGGGGCCCGCCAGCGGCGGGCGCGTCCACCCTGGCGCGTCGATCCGCAGACCGCACCGCTCGACGACCGCCTCGAAGCCGGCCAGGGTGGCCCCGTCGACGACGGCCGCGGGCGCACGCACGTGCTCACTCGCGAAGATGCCCCTGCGCCGGAACACGTGCTTGCGCAGCGCCACGCCGATGCCGGGCTGGAACTCGTAGCGGATGACGGGGAGCGCACGATCGAACACCGCGGCGGCGCCGGCGCGGTCACCGGAGGCGAAGCGCGCGACGATCTCCACGAGCACCTCGGGGAAGGCCAGGCCGGTCATGACACCGGCGGCGCCCGCCTCCAGCTCCTCGAAGAGCCACGCGCCGCCCAGGCCGCCGAAGACGCCGATGCGCCCTTCGGCGGCGGCCAGCACGCGGCGCTGCTTGCCGATGACCGGCGGGTCCTCGGCCTTGACGTAGGGCGCGACGCCGTCCCGCGCCAGGCGCCCGATGAGGTCGACGGAGAGGCTGACGCCGAACGACGCCGGGTAGTCGTGCAACGCCATGGGCAGCGAGGTGCTGGCGGCGACCTCGCGGAAGTGGCGCTCCAGGGCGGCGTCCGACTGCGGCGGGATCGGCGCCACGAAGATCGCGTCGGCGCCGAGGGCTTCGGCCTCCTGTGCCTGCTCGACGCAGGCCGCGGTCCCCAGCCCCCGGATCCCGACCCAGATCGCCAGCCGACCTGCGGAGCGTTCGACGGCGGCACCCAACACCTCGCGGCGCTCCGCGCTCTTGAGCTTGTGCGATTCCCCCATGAAGCCGAGCAGGGCGATGCCCTGGACACCCGTGGCGACCATCGCGTCGACCAGGCGGCGGACGCTGTCGAGGTCGACGCTGCCGTCGTCGTGGAAGGGCGTGGGCACGATCGGATGGACACCCCAGAACGCGTCGTGGTGCGGCATGGACCAGGCTATCGCGGTTCCCCGACCCGCCGCCACCGCCGCGCGACCCGCCCGCGACGACGGGCGGCCGGACGGCGTGCGGGGCTCGCGCCCGGCCACGCCACGCTCACGCCTCGATGGTCAGGTCCACCTCTTCGGTCACGGCGTCCGCCGTGGCGGTCTTGCCGCCGGCCTTGGCGTGCAACGCCTCGAGCACGCGCGCGCG
>JAABRV010000232.1 GCA_011390735.1 Trueperaceae bacterium
ATCGCCAGCCCGATGGGGCGCTCGGTGGGCACGAAGGCGAAGCCGCTGAGGTACATGACGCGGTGGTTCGCCCACCAGACCATCACGTCGACGCCGGCGGCGTCCGGGTGCGCGAGCAGCCGCTCGCGGCGCGTGCGGATCTCATCCGACTCGATCGGTTGGGCCAAGGTCGCGCTTGCCTGCTCGCTCATCGCTCCTCCTCCTCGGGCGCGAGGCCCGGCTCGAACGGTTCCCCGCCGCAGGCCACGGTCGGCGGCGGTACGACCTCGACGTCGTCTGCCAGAGGGTAGCGCTTCGGCCGGGCGCGTGGGACGTCACGAACGCGCGCCGCCGCCGGTCGTCGCAGGCCGCCGGTCGTCGCAGGCCTCTGGTCACGCGGCCCGGTACCGCCCCCGCACCAGCAGGTGCCCCAGCAGGCCCGCCGGCCCCAGCATCAGCGTCAGGAAGAGCAGCGGTGAGGACAACCACGGCGTGATGCCGCGCTCCCGGGCGTCGAGGTAGACCCAGCGGCCGACGAACAGGTCGAAGGCGAGGAAGTGCACCCAGGCGACCGTCGCCCCCTCCGGCGTGCCGAGCAGCGGGGCGATCGCCTCGAGCGACGGGCTCGACACCGCGCCCAGAACGCCCGGGAGTCCCGGCAGCACCAACGCCAGGTAGAGCGCGGCCACCGGCGCCGCGATCCACGGCGAAGCGATGACGCGGCCGGTGACGCGCCAGCCGGGCAGCGCGATCATGAGCAACCAGAACGGGGCGACGAGCAGGAAGCTGGCGTCGAACAGGGTGGCCATCATGGGGGCATCGTGGCACCTGAGGGTGCCACGCGTCGCGGCGCGGGGGCGAGGAGGTCGCCCTTGCCGAAGAGGGGCTGGGCGCCGACGCCCGAGCATGGCCGCCGTACTGAGAGGCGACGTTCGCTGGGCCGCGCTCGACCCCGTTCGCGGATCCGAACAGGGCGGCCGACGACCCGTCTTGGTCCTCAGCGACGACCCGTTCAACGAACGCTGGAGGTCGAGCGCCTTGGCAGCCCGCTCGGCCGGGCTACCGCACGCCAGATGGCGGAGGTCGTTGACGGTCTGAACGAGATCATCGCCGCCTGAGGGCACCCGAAGCCGACACCCCGAAGATGGTCCTCCTCATGCCCAGGCGGTAACCTCGGGCATGGACGCTCGGAAGCTGCGCCTCGTCTTCGCCGGCGCACTGACGGCGGCGCTGCTCGTCGCGTGCAGCCGGAGCGTCCTGCCGCCGGACGCGTTCGTCGTGGGCGGCGAGGAGCGGCCCGCGGTGGTCGTCCCGCCCCCCGACCACGACCCCGCCGTGCCCACGCCCCTGCTGGTGATGCTGCACGGCTACCGCTCGAGCGCGGCGCGGGTGGAGCGCATCTTCCCCTTCGGCAGCGGCGCGGCGGTCGCCGGCGTCATCGTCGTGCGCCCGCAGGGCACGCGGGACACGGCCGGACAGCGCTACTGGAACGCCGCCGAGGCGTGCTGCGACCTCCTCGATCGCGACGTCGACGACGAGGGGTACCTGCTCTCCGTCATCGACGAGATCGCGGATACCGTCGCCGTCTCCGAGGTCACCGTGTTCGGCCACTCGAACGGCGGCTTCATGGCCTACGCCCTCGCCTGCCGCCACCCCGAGCGCTTCGCGGCGATCGTCGCGGTCGCCGGCGCGCTCGACGACCCGCCCCCCGACTGCGGCGCGGACGGGCCGCCGCGCGTGCTGCACATCCACGGCACCGACGACGGGATCATCAACTACGAGGGCGGCTCGATCCTGGGGCAGCCGCCCTACACGGGTGCGGCGGCCACCGTGGCCGTCTTCGCCGACGGCGCCGGCTGTGGCCCCCTCACGGAGGGCACGCCCTTCGATCTCGACACCCGCGTACCGGGCGACGAGACGATGCCGCTCGAGGCCGACTGCCCGGAGGGCCGCCGCGTGGTGCATTGGGAGATCGTCGACGGCGAGCACGAGCCCGCCGTGCGCGAGAACTTCGCCGCGCGGGTGCTGCGGTTCGCGTTCGGGGAGTGAGCCGAGCTGCGCTCGGCCGATCGCCAGCTTCGACCACGCAATCTGCCCCACTCCGCGCCCCACATCGCCGTGTGGCGCGCCGCCGGCGGCGTCGCCCCTAGGCTGCTGCTCGAGAGGGAGGCAGCAGGATGGCACGTTGGGACGACGCGGTGGACCCGGGTGGAAGCACCGGAAACGCAGCGATCGCTCGCCAGCGGGCGACCCGAGCATTGCCACGGGGATTCGTCGCGCTCTCCGCCCCCCTGTTCGGGCTGATCGCCTTGGCGGCGGGTGTCGCCGTCTTCGCCGAGGGCATGTACCGCGACAACCTGCTCGTGCGGGCCGGGTGGCTCGGCAACGACCTGGTGACGCTGGCCGCCGCGCTGCCGCTCCTGGCGATCGCCACGGCGTGGACCCGGCGCGGATCGCCGCCCGCCGCGCTCGTCTCGCCGCTGGTCCGGCGGGCGGCCCGCGAGGTCGAACTCGGCGGCCGTACGCGCTGGGTGGGCACCCTCGTCATCGCGGTGTCGTTGGCGGGGCGTGGCTGTGGCTGGGGCGCGGCTCGGGCTACGTCATCGCGACCGTCTGGAGCCTCAAGGGCCTCCTGTACACGCCCGCGCTCTCCGCCGCCGCCGTCGCGCAGTTCGTCTGGGGCGCGACCGACGACCTCACGCAGCTGGCGCGGTGGCTGCCGATCGGCGCGATGTGCCTGGTCGCCACCTGGCTGCTGCTGCGCGCGCCGCTGCTCTGAACGGGTGGCCGCCGGCCTACCGCTCGCCGATCCAGCCGAGTCGACGCGCCCGGTCCACGGCCTCCAGGCGCGTGCCCACGCCGAGCTTGGCGTAGACGTTCTTGACGTGAAAGCGGACGGTGTTGACGCTCACGCCCAGTTCGTCCGCGACCCGCCGGTAGGTGCCGGCCGACGCGAGGGCGCGCAGGATGTCGCGCTCGCGCTCGGTCAGACCCGCCGAGGCCGCCCCGGGGTCCGCCGCGCCGACGTCCGCGCGCGTCTCCGACGGGCCGACCCGTGGTCGGTCCTCCGGCGCGAAGGCCGCCAGCAGACGGGCGGCGTACGGGTGCCCCACGCCCTCGAGGAGCGCCGCGCACGTCGGGCCCG
>JAABRV010000233.1 GCA_011390735.1 Trueperaceae bacterium
CAGACCGGCAAGTTCCCGATGTACATGCTCGGCTGGAACGCCGACTACGCCGACCCCGACAACTTCCTCATGACCTTCTTCGGGCCCAGCGCCACCAACGACCTCGGGTGGGACGCGCCGGACGTCGTGGAGAAGCTGAACCTGGCGCGGCAGACGCCCGATCCGGCCGAGCGCGAGCGGCTCTACGCCGAGATCATCGGCGCCGTGGCCGACCAGGCAGCCTCGATCCCCATGGCCCACAACGTCAACCTCACCGCCACCCGCGCGAACATCGACGGGTTCATCATGAGCCCGCTCGGGTACAGCTCGGTGTCGCTCGTCAACGTGACCAAGAACTAACGGTGTTTCGACCGGGCGCCTTCGGGCGCCCGGTTATCTTGTCCTCCAGTGGGTCTCCCGTGGTTCGCGGCCGACCCGAGGTATTTTGCATTCCAACGAGCGCACCCGGCAGACGGCGGGGGCGCGCCAAGGGGAGCCCTCCTTGACCACCTACCTAGTACGGCGTGTGTTGGGCTTGATTCCCGTCCTGTTCGGGGTGTCGCTGCTCCTCTTCACCATCACGCGCCTCATCCCCGGTGACCCCGCCGTCGCGCTGCTCGGTCAGCGCGCCTCGCCCGCCGCGCTGGCGCAGTTGCGCGAGGACCTGGGCCTGACGAAGCCCGTGTGGATCAACTTCGCCGCCGTGCCCGAGCGGGGGCTGGCCGGGCTCTTCGACGCCCAGTACCCGAACTACATGGCAGGGCTGCTGAGCGGCGACCTCGGCCGCTCGATCTTCAGTCGCATCCCGGTGGTGCAGAGCCTCGTGCAGCGCTTCCCCGCCACCTTCGAGCTCAGCCTCTTCGCGATGATCTTCGCGCTCGGTGTCGGCATCCCCGCGGGGGTGTGGGCGGCCCTGAACCGAGGCAGGCCCGCCGACACGGCCGTCATGGCCGTCGCGGTCTCCGGGGTCTCCCTCCCGGTCTTCTGGCTGGCGATCATCTTCATCTACCTGTTCGCGGTGGTCCTCGGTTGGCTACCGCCCTCGGGGCGGCTGAGCGTCGGCGTGCAGCTCGAGCCCATCACCAACCTCTACGTGCTGGACGCCATCTTGCGCGGCAACTGGGTGGCCCTGCGCGACGTGGTGAGCCACCTCGTCCTGCCCGCCGTGGCGCTCGGGACCATCCCGCTGGCGATCGTGGTGCGCATGACGCGCTCGGCGATGCTCGAGGTGCTCAGCCAGGACTACGTGCGCACGGCCCGCAGCAAGGGTCTCGACGAGCGCATCGTGGTGCGCAAGCACGCGCTGCGCAACGCGCTGCTGCCGGTGGTCACCGTCGTCGGCCTCAGCTTCGGGACGCTGCTCTCGGGCGCGATCCTCACCGAGACCGTGTTCAGCTGGCCGGGCATCGGGCGCTGGGTCTACGACGCCATCTCGGCGCGCGACTACCCGATCATCCAGGGCGGCGTCCTCTTCGTCGCCTTCGTCGTCGCCGTCATCAACCTGCTGGTCGACCTGCTCTACGCGGTGATCGACCCCCGCATCCAGTACGCCTGATGGAGGTCGCGTGAGCACCGTCGTAGCGGTCGACCCCGCCCAAGAGGTCACGATCGGCCATCGCAAGAACGCGCTGCAGCGCTTCTTCCGCCACCCCACCGGGGTCGTCGGGCTGAGCATCATCGGCTTCTTCATCGTCATCTCGCTGCTGGCACCGGTGCTGCGGCCGTACGACGCGGCCCGCGACCGCAACCTGCGTGCCCGCCTCAACCCGCCGTCCGCCGAGCACTGGTTCGGCACCGACGAGCTCGGCCGCGACATGTTCACCCGCGTCTGGCACGGCGGCCGCATCAGCCTGCGCGTCGGCCTCGTCGCGGTGGCGATCGCGGTCGTGATCGGGACCCTGCTCGGCCTGGTCGCCGGCTACGTCGGTGGACGGATCGACATGGCGATCGTGTGGCTGGTCGACATCCTCATGGCCTTCCCGGGCATCTTGCTGGCGATCGCCATCGTCGCCGTCCTAGGTCCCAGCCTCACCAACGCCATGATCGCCATCAGCGTCACGCAGATCCCGCGCTACGCGCGCATCATCCGCTCGGTGGTGCTCTCGCTGCGCGAGTCCGAGTACGTGCAGGCCGCCCGGGCGCTCGGCTCGAGCCCCGTGCGCATCGTGGCGCAGCACATCCTGCCCAACAGCCTCAGTCCGCTGGTGGTGCAGCTGACGCTGTCGATCGGCGTCGCCATCCTCGACGTGGCCGCCCTCGGCTTCCTCGGCCTGGGCGCGCAGCCGCCCAACCCCGAGTGGGGCCTGATGATCCGCGACGGCTTCGCGCAGTTCCTGCGGGCGCCGTGGATGTCGATCTTCCCGGGCCTGGCGATCTACCTGTCGGTCGTCGGCTTCAACCTGCTCGGCGACGCCATTCGCGACGTCTTTGATCCGCGACTGACCGGGGTCTAGGCGACACGGGCCTCAGACCCCGCCGATCCGCACCGCCACGTCCGGATGGGCGGCCGCGAGCCCGCGGTCGAGGGTCGCTAGCCGGCCACCCTTCCCGCGCGCCAGCGCCGCCAGGTAGGCGTCGGTCACCTGCCGGTGGCCGTCGACCCGGTCCCACGCGATCGCGTCGGCGCCGAGGTCCGCCGGCCAGAACTCATGACGAGGATGCCCGACGACCGCGGCGAGCACGTTTGCGGCGTCCCGTGCCGACCCACCCTCGCGGACGAGGAAGCGCAGCAACGCGGTCTGCGTGAACGGGCAGGTCGCATATGGCCCCGCGGCTCGCTCCAGCCACGCCTCGGCCGCTTCGTGGTGCACGTGTTCGGCGACGACGAGGGCGATGAGCACGTTGGCGTCGAGAAGCGTCATGCGTGCGGCTCGTCCTCGAGGGAACGCACGTCCTCGCTGGTGACCACGCGTCCGATGGACACGACGGGCAGGCCCGTCCGCGGACTGCGGGCCGGGGACGTCGTCGCGCCCGGTTCGAGCCCGCGGCGCACCAGGTCGGACACCACCTCGCTCAAGCTGCGCGACGTGTCGCGTGCGATCGCCTTGGTGCGCTCCAGGAGGTCGACGGGCAGGTCGATGGTGGTCCGCATGGACGCATCGTAGCATCTTGATGCGGTGATGCGTCTGCC
>JAABRV010000234.1 GCA_011390735.1 Trueperaceae bacterium
GCGCAGCCCCTGCTTGGTGAGCAGCCGGGCGATCGGCGAGAGCAACACCGTCACGAGGGCGGCGACCCACACCGCGCGCGGGCTGATCGGCAATGCCGCGGGCAGCACCAGGACCGCGAAGCCGAGCGTGACGCTGGCGCTCAGCGAGCTGCGCACGGCCCCCGCGAGCTCGTCGCGCAGGGCCCGCCCGTAGCCGGGATAGGCCCCGGTCAGCCAGGCGAACGCCGGCCACAGCAGCGTGGCGTAGGCCAGCGCGGGCGTCCACGCCCCGGCGAGGGCGTCGCTCGCGCTGGCGCCCGTCAGCGCGAGGCCGATCGCCAGGCCCGCCGCCGCCACCGCGACGTCGGTCGCGGCGAGCGCGAGGCGCACCGCGATGGCGCTGCCGGCCCCCGTCTCCGCGCGCGCGGGGGTGCGGCTTCCCACCGCCCGCCAGCCGAGCACGGCCGCGAGCGGGTAGATCATCGCGCCGTTGAAGAAGGTGGTGTCGAAGACGCTCAGGAGCGCCACGCCGGCCAGCACCACCGCCATCGCCCGGTCGCGCTGCTGCAGCACCCGCAGCGTCATCACGCCGCCGAGTAGCAGCAGGCCGAGCAGGCCGACGATCCCACGCTCGACCCAGGTGTCGAGGACGAGGCTGTGGGCGTGGGCGACGAGCGGCCGGTAGCGGGCGTCGTCCGGGTGGAGCGCCCGCGCGGCGGTCACGTAACCCCCGGGGCCCCAGCCGAGCCAGGGGCGCGCCGCGATGGCCTCGGCCGCCTGGCGCCACAGCGGCAGGCGCGTCGTCCTGAGGTCGGTCAGGCGAACGTCGGCCTCGTTGGGGAGGTAGGGCAGCCATTCGTCGCCCTCGATCAGCTGGAACTCGGCGAAGGTGGTGGCGACGCCGGTCGCGTCCGAGCGGTCGGGCACGGCGCCCACGTACCAGATCAGCGGCTCGCTGCCGTCGTAGCGGAACGCCACCTGGCCGCGCGTCCAGCCGTCGGCGACCTCCGTGACCCCGGAGTCGAGCACGGTGACCGGCCCGCCGCTGCCGACCACCCAGTCGCCGTCGCGCATCGTCGCGCCCAGGTTGACCATCTGGTCCGTGCCCTCGACGCGGCCCCAGCCGTCGAGTCCCGGTCGTCGGTCGTCGTCGCCGCGGAACGCGACCGCCAGCACGTACGCTGTGCGGGGCCGCAGCTCGACGATCTGCTGCAGGCGCGCGTACGGCTCCGGGTCGGTCTTCGTCACGCGGTAGCCCATGCGGGCTACGCCGTCGAGCGTCACGGCCCCTGCCTCGATGTCGACGCCGAGGGGGTACCACCACTCGCCGGCCGCGGCCTCCGTGCCGCGAAACAGGTTGGCGCCGGCCGCCGGGGGGACGACGTCCAGCCGGTAGCCGGTCCGGCCGAGCCCTACGAGCGCCGTGAGGCCGGTCGCGACGGCCAGCATCACGGCGATCAGGACCCACTCGGCCAGCGAGGCGGTGCGCCCGCCGCGGCGGCCGACGAAGCGCAGACCGATCGCCACGAGCAGCCAGGCGAGGACCGCCTCGTGGCTGCCGGACACGATGACCGCGACGGCGCCGAGGCCGAGCGCCAGCACGCGCAGCGCCGTCGACGGCACGATGACCGCCAGCAGCGCGGCCAGGAGCAGCATCGCGTGGCCGTACAGCGCGGGGCTCGCCGTCCAGGCGAAGACGTCGATCGCCGAGCGCGCCGAGTCGAGGCGCCAGGTGGTGGCACGCTCGAGCCCGAGGGCCATCGCGCCCGCGAGCCCGACCAGCAGGCCCGCGCCGGCGTCGAACGGCAGCGAGGTGCCGCGGACCGCGTGGCGGACCTCGGCCGCCGCACGGAAGATCAGCCAGACGGCGACGACCTGGGCGCTGGCGCCCACGCCGGCCCACGCGGCGCCCGTGAGCATCCACGGTAGGCCCAGCAGCAGGGCCGCGAGCCACCACCAGCGGTCGGCCCGGTGGATCTGCAGGCCGCCGCTGGCGAGCGCCAGCAGCGCCACGTACGGCCCCACCGTGGGCACGGCCGCGAAGCCGACCCCAGCGAGGAAGGCGAGGCCGCGACGGGCCGGCGAGGCGGGGGCGATGGTCGCCATCTCCGCCAGTCTACCCACGCTGCCGATGCTGTGACCGCGAAAGCGCCGCCCTGTTCAGCGTCCGATGCCGGCGTAGGTGAGTCCCGCGGCGCGGACCGTGTCGGGGTTGACGAGGTTGCGCGCGTCGAGGACGAGGTTGCCCCGCATGAGGCTGGCGATGTGGCGCCAGTCCAGCTGGCGGTAGTCGTTCCAGTCGGTGGTGATGACGATGGCGTCGCAGCCCTTGGCGAGGTCGTCGATGGTGTCGTGGAGGGTGGCGGGGAGGTCGGGGTGTTGGGCGTGGGTGTGGGGTGTGGCGATGGGGTCGTGGGCCTTGACGTGGGCGCCGCGGGTGTGGAGGTGGTCGATGAGGGTGAGGGCGGGGGCGTCGCGGAGGTCGTCGGTGCCGCCCTTGAAGGCGAGGCCGAGGAGGCCGATGGTGGTGCCGCGGAGGACCTTGAGGTGCTGCTGGAGCTTGTCGGCGACGTGTTGGCGTTGGCGTTGGTTGACGTCGACGGCGCTCTGGACGATGGGCATGGGGTGGCCGTAGCGCATCGCGGTGGCGATGATCGCGCGGGTGTCCTTGCCGAAGCAGCTGCCGCCCCAGCCGATGCCGGCGTGGAGGAAGCGGGTGCCGATGCGTTCGTCGAGGCCGATGGCGCGGGCGACCTGGGTGATGTCGGCGCCGACGTGTTCGGCGAGGCCGGCGAACTCGTTGATGAAGCTGATCTTGGTGGCGAGGAAGGAGTTGGCGGCGTACTTGGTGAGCTCGGCGCTGGTGGTGGTGGTCGTGATCAGGCTCGGGAGCGGGTAGCGTTCGGGCCTTGGGGTGGCGGGCGGCGGTTCGAAGGTCTGTTCCAGGATGGGGGCGTAGAGCTCGCGCAGCATCGCGATCGCCTCGGGTTGGTCGGAGCCGATGACGATGCGGTCGGGGTAGAAGCTGTCGTGGACGGCGCGGCCCTCGGCGAGGAACTCGGGGTTGCTGGCGACGTGGATGGTGGCGTGGGTGCCGCGCTCCTCGAGGCTGCGTTCGATGATGGCGC
>JAABRV010000235.1 GCA_011390735.1 Trueperaceae bacterium
GCGCGAGAACCTCGACGCGCTCCACGGGCTGGTGTACTCGCAGCGCGTGCTGCACGCGCTCATCGAGCGCGACATGAGCCGCGAGGACGCCTACGAGGTCGTCCAGCGGGCCAGCCTCGCCTGCTGGGACGACGGCCGACACCTGCGCGACGCGCTGGCCGAGGACCCCGCCTGCCCGCTGTCGTACGCCGAGCTCGCCGCCGCCTTCGACCCGGCCTGGTACCTGCGGCACGTCGACGAGGCCTTCCGGCGCTTCGGGTTGTGAGCATCGCGCGGCGGCCGTCGTCCGGCGCCTGAGCCGCGTCGCGACGGACCGCGGCGGCCGCCCGCGTCCGCGCCGCCGCCGGCGTATCCTCGGGTCGTGGAACGCCCCGACGCGCGCGAGATGCTCTACGAGGGGAAGGCCAAGCAGGTCTTCGCCACCGACGACCCCGAGCGGGTGATCGTCCGCTACAAGGACGACGCCACCGCCTTCAACGCGCAGAAGCGCGGCACCGTCGCCGGCAAGGGCGAGGTCAACAACGCCATCACGGCGCTGCTGTACCCCGAGCTGGAGGGCTACGGCGTGCCGACCCACTTCCTCGCGCGGCTCTCCGAGCGCGAGCAGTTGGTGCGGCGCGTGCGCATCGTGCCGGTCGAGGTGATCGTGCGCAACCGGGCCGCCGGCACCTTCGCCAGCCGCTACGGCGTCGAGGAGGGCAGGCCGCTCGACCCGACGGTCATCGAGTTCTGCCTCAAGTCGGACGCGCTCGGCGACCCGCCGATGAACGCGGCCACCGCCGTCGCGCTCGGGCACGCGAGCGAGGAGGAGCTGGAGGCGCTCTTCGACCTGGCGGCCGAGGTCAACGACTACCTGCTCGCGCGCTTCGCCGTGGCGGGCCTGGACCTGGTCGACTTCAAGCTCGAGTTCGGGGTCACCGGCGACGGCGACCTGGTGCTGGCGGACGAGATCAGCCCCGACACCTGTCGCCTGTGGGACGCCGAGACCGGCGACAAGCTCGACAAGGACCGCTTCCGCCGCGACCTGGGCGGGGTGGAGGAGGCCTACCACGAGGTGCGCCGGCGGCTCGAGGCGACCGTCGGCCGGCCGCTGGACCTCCCCGAGTTCGACGACGACCACCAGCACGAGCACGACCACGCCGCCCTGCGCCTCGATCTCACGGGGGAGGAGCCGCACGATGCCTGAGTTCCGCGCCGTCGTCCACGTCATGCTGCGCCGTTCCATCCTCGATCCGCAGGGGCGCGCCGTGGAGGGGACGCTCCACCGCCTCGGTCACGTGGGCGTCGGCGACGTCCGGGTCGGGAAGCGCATCGAGCTCACGCTGACGGGCGAGCGCGACGCCGTCCTCGCGGAGCTGAAGCAGGTCGCCGAGCGCGTGCTGAGCAACCCGGTGATGGAGGACGTCGAGCTCGAACTGCACGAGATCCAGGAGGCCTAGGGTGGGCACGCGCGAGGACGCGCTGACGAGCCGCGACGGCCTGGCGCTGCCGACCCGCTCGTGGCTGCCGCAGGGCGGGGGGCAGGCGCGCGCCGCCGTCGTCCTCGTCCACGGCCTGGGCGAGCACATCGGTCGCTACGACGCGCTCGCGACGCGCTTCGCGACCGAGGGCTACGCCGTGCACGGCTACGACCAGCGCGGCCACGGCGCCGCCGAGGGACCGCGCGCCCAGGTCGACCGCTTCGAGCAGCTGGTCGAGGACCTGAGCGACGTCGTGGCCCGCGTGCGCGCGGCCCATCCCGACCGCCCGCTGGTGCTCTTCGGCCACTCCATGGGTGGCGTCGTCGCGCTGCGGGCGGCACAGACGGGGACCGTCGAGCCCGACGCCCTGCTGCTGTCCTCGCCCGCGCTGCGCGTGGGCGGCGACGTGCCGGGATGGCTGCGGGCCCTGCTGACGCGCCTGGCCGGGCCGTTCCCCGACCTGCCCACCAAGCCGCTCGACGTGAGCGCGCTCTCGCGCGACCCGGCGGTCGTCGAGGCGTACCGCCAGGACCCGGCCGTGGCCCACGGGCCCGTCAAGGCGCGCATGGCGACCGAACTGGTCCGCGCCGGGGCGCTTGCCCTGGCCGACGCCGCTGCGTCGGTCGAGGCACCGGCGGGCAACGGGCAGCGCAAGGCACCCGTGCTCATCGTCCACGGCAGGGAGGACCGGATCGCGGATCCGCGGGCCTCCGCGGAGCTGCACCGCGCGTGGGCCGGCCGCGACGCCACGCTCCAGCTCTACGACGACGGGCCCCACGAGCTGTTCAACGACCCGCTCCGCGAGCGCGTGCTGGACGACGTCCTGGGCTGGCTCGACGCCCGGCTGGACGCGCGTCCGGACGACCGTCTCGGCTAGCTGGGCCGGTCGACCCGCAGCACGACGAACTTCAGGTAGCGCCCCTCGGGGAACGCCAGCGGCACCGGGTGGTCACCCGCGTGCCCCGCCTCGTGCAGCACGCGCGCATCGACGCCGGCCTCGGCGGCGGCCTCCGCGAGGACCCCGCGGAACGCCTCGGGGCTCACCTGGGCGGTGCACGACGCGGTCGCCAGCAGGCCGCCGTCCGGCAGCGCCGCCATCGCGGCCGCGTTCAGCCGCCGGTACGCCCGCAGCGCCGCGTGACGCTGCCCCTTGTGGCGCGCCAGCGACGGCGGGTCGAGCACGATGAGGTCGCTCGCGGCGAGTTCCGGGTGGCGCAGCGCGGCGGCCGGGTCGGCGAGGAGGTCGAGCGTCAGCGTGGCGTGGCGGTCGGCCGCGGGGCCGCCGTCGGGGTCGGCCGCCTCGATGGCGGCGGCGTTCGCGCGCACGTTGCGCTCGGCGTCGCCCAGCGCGGCGGCGGCGGCGTCGACGTCGATCGCCCTCGCCGCGCCCCCCGCCAGCGCGTGCAGCGAGAACCCACCGCTGTAGGCGAAGAGGTTGGCGACGCGTCGGCCGCGCGCCAGGCCACGCACCGTCGCCCGGTTCTCGCGGTGGTCGAGGAAGAGGCCGGTCTTCTGCCCCTCGTGCAGGTTGGCCAGGAACGCGAGCCCGTGTTCGTGCACGGTGACCTCGGGCGGGGGCGCTTCGCCGTGCAGGGCCATGAGCGGCTCGCCCGCGCGCGGCGCCGCCAGGACGCCCTTGAG
>JAABRV010000236.1 GCA_011390735.1 Trueperaceae bacterium
GGCCCGCGCCCGCTCGGCTTCGGCGACGTCGCCGTCCTCGCCCGCGGCCACGCCGCGCTGGCCCTGCTCGAGGCCCGCCTGCCGGCGCTGGGCGTGCCGGTCCTCAACGCCGGCGGCGGCGACGTGCTCGCCACCCGCGTGGCGTCGGACGTCCGCGCGCTGCTGCGCGCGGTGGTCGACCCGACCGACGGCGTCGCCGTGGCCGCCCTCCTGAGGTCGCCGTACGTCGCCGCCCACGACGCCGACGTCGTGCGCTTCGCGGCCGCCGGCGTCAAGGGGCCGCTGCAGGACGCCGACGGGCACGAGCCGCCGCGACCCTGGTGGCGCCGGCTCCCCGTCGCCGCGAGCGGTGCCCACGACGCCGCCCTCGCCCACGCCGGCGCCCTGCTCGCCGACCTGCGCCGCGCCCGCGCGGCCGGCGCGCGCGCCAGCGAGCTGGTCGAGCTGGCGGACGACCGCTGCGGCTTCCGCGCGACCCTCGGCCACCTCCCCGAGGGCCCGCGGCGGGTGGCCGACCACGACGGCGTCGTCGACCTCCTCGAGCGGCTGGAGCAGGGGAGCGCCGACGCGCTCGGCGTCGTGCGCCGGCTGGAACGGCTGGTGGCCGCCGGGGTGCGGGTGCCGCGCCCGCCGCTGCGCGCGAGCGGCGCCGTCGCGCTGCTGACGATCCACGCCGCCAAGGGGCTGGAGTGGCCCGCGGTGGTGGTGGCCGACCTCGCCGGCAGCGGGGGACGCGACCGCGCCGACGTGCTGCTCGACCCACGCGTGGGCTTCGCGCTGCGCTGGCCGGACGGCCGCGGCGGCCGGTCCGAGCCGGCGGGGTACCGGCTGGCGGCCGACGCCGCCGAGCGCCGCGAGCTCGAGGAGCGCCGGCGGCTGGCGTACGTGGCATTCACCCGCGCGCGCGAGCTCCTGCTCGTCAGCGATCGCGGCGGCGCCAACGGCGGGCTGCGGGCCGCGCTGGACGACGCCCTCGCGGTCGACGGGGTGGGGCACGAGGAGGTCCCCTGCGACCCGTCGCTGGCGGCCGGTCCGCCGCCGCTGCCGCCCGTGCCGCGGGCGCCCGACCCCGACGACCCGGCGTGGCACCGCGGGGCCACGACCCGCGGGTAACCTGGTCGCCGATGCCTCGCGTGCTGCACCTGGCCGACCTGCACCTGGGATGGACGCCGCGCGGGCTGCCCGCCGACGCGGCCGCGAGCGCGCGCCGCCGCCGCGACGCGCTCCTCGGCCAGGCCGTCGACCTGGCCCTGTCCGAGCGCGTCGACCTGGTGGTCATCGCGGGCGACCTGTTCGAGTCGTACGAGCCCGCGTCGGCGCTGGTCGACGAGGCGCTGGCGCAGCTACAACGGCTGACGGCTGCCGGCATCGCGCTGATCTCGGTGCCGGGCAACCACGACGAGCTGACCTACGCGCGCTCGGTCTACCGGCGCGTGGCGCAGGACTGGCCCGGCGTCCTCGTCACCCGGCCCGACCCCGGCCCGGTCGCCGACCTGCGGCTGGCGGGCGAACGGGTGCAGGTGACCTCGCTCGCGTACGTGGGTGGCGTCACGCCGGCGCTCGAGCCGCTGCGCGCGTTCCCGCGTGGCGAGGGCGGCATCGCGCTGGCGGCGTTCCACGGCACGCTGGTCGGTCCGAACGTGCGCCCGGGCGACCCGTTCGGCGGCGGCCGCTCGCTGCCGCTCGACCAGCGCGCCCTCGCCGAGGCCGGTTTCGCCTACGTCGCGCTCGGCCACCTGCACGTGCCGCAGGAGGTCGCGCTCGCCGGCGGCGGCCTGGCGGTCTACCCCGGCTGCGTGGGTGGCAAGGGGCCGAGCGATCCCGGCGCGGCCCACTGGACCCTCGTCGAGGTCGGTCGCAACGGGGCGCGGGTGCGGCGGGTCGCGGCCGACGTCGCGCCCGTGTGGACGCGCGGCGTCGACGTCGGCGGCTTCGACGAGGCCGACGCGCTGGCGGCACACGTGCGCGGGCTCGGGACGGCGGCGACGTGGGGCCGCGTCCGGCTCGTCGGCGCCCTGAGCTTCGACATCGATCCGGCGCGGCTGGCCGAGCGCGCCGGCGACGCGTTCCTGCACCTCGAGGTGGACGACGCGACGACCCGCATCGCGCCCGAGTTGCTGTCGCGCTGGGCCGCCCAGCCCACCGTGCGCGGCGAGTTCGTTCGGCGGCTCGCCGCGCGGCTCGAGGCCGCCGCCGACGAGCGCGAGCGCGCGGTCGTGACGCGGGCGTTGCGGCACGGCCTCCACGCGCTGGCGGGCGACGCGTGACGGTGCCGCTGCGGTTCGAGCGGCTGCGGCTGCAGGGCTTCGGCTGCCACCGCGACCTGGAGATCGTCTTCCCCGAGGGGCTGGCGACCTGGGTCGCCCCCAACGAGGCCGGCAAGTCGACGGCCGTGGCGGGGCTGGTGGCGACCGTCTGGGGGCTGCCGCACCTGCAGGAGCCGGCGGGCTTCACCTGGGGCCGCTTCCGCGCCTTCGACGGTGGCCCGCACCGCGGCGAGGTGCGGCTGCGGCGCGGCGACCTGCGCCACACGGTCGCGCGGGACTTCGCGAGCCACCGTGTGCGCGTCGTCCGCCACGGCGCCGCCGGCGACGAGACGGTCGTGGAGGTCGAGCACAACCCGAACGCCCGGCGCGAGGCGAGCGCCTACCTCGACTGGCTGCGGGCGACCCTGGGGATCGACGACGCCGCGCTGATGCTGTCGACCTTCGTCGTCGCCCAGGGCGACCTCGGCGGCCCGGCGCACCAGCTGGGACGCCGCGTGCAGGCGCTGCTCGCGGGTGCCGGTGGCGCGACGGCGCAGGAGGCCGAGGCGCGCCTCGAGGCCGCGCTGCGGGCCTGCACGCGGCGCCTGAAGGGCCTGGCCCCCGGGCTGAGTCGTGACGGTCGCAGCGACCAGGCGCTGGAGCTCGCCGAGGCCCGGCTGCACGACCTGGAGGCGCGCTGGGCCGCCGGGCGCGACGAGGCCGACGCGTTCGCGGGGATCCAGCGCGAGGCGCACGAGCGCGCCGCCGCCGCCCGCGACGCCGCCGCGGCGGCCCGCCGCCTGCGCGCGGCGGCTGAGGCGCAGCGCG
>JAABRV010000237.1 GCA_011390735.1 Trueperaceae bacterium
CCCGAGGAGGTCGACGTCTTCGAGGTCAACGAGGCCTTCGCGGTCGTGCCGATGGCGGTGGCGCGCGCCTTCGGCATCGACGAGGAGCGCCTGAACGTGCTGGGCGGCGCGGTGGCGCTCGGGCACCCGATCGGCGCCTCCGGGGCCCGCATCGTCGTGACCCTGCTGAACGCCTTGGAGCTGACCGGCGGGCGGCGCGGCGTGGCCGCGATCTGCATCGGCGGCGGCGAGGCGTGGGCGCTCGCGGTGGAGCGCGTCTAGGGGCGGCCGGGCGAATCGCTCTCGGGCATGCGCCCCAACTGCACGGCGTCCGCGACGACCTTGGGCAGCCCCCAGGCCACCAGGTCGAAGGCCACCGCCGCCGTGTCGTACTCGATCTTGTCCATGCGCACGTCCACCCCGGCGTCGTCGATCGTCAGGAAGCAGACGTCCGCGCCCGGCTCGCCGTTGAGCGACAGCCCCACCGAGCCCGGGTTGACCACCCAGCCGGCCCCCGACACCTTCCGGAAGTAGGGGACGTGGCTGCCGCCGGCGGCCAGCAGCGTGCAGCGGTGGCGCTGGAGCATGCGGGTGAGGGTGATCGGATCCTGCTGCAGGTTGGTGCGGTCGCCGGGATCGTCGGCGCTCCCGTGGAAGGCGCGCAGCCGGCCGGCCGGGGTGTCGATGCGGCGCTGCACCGGCAGGGTGCGCATCCACTCGACGTGGCGCGGCTCGATCACCGTCCGCGTCCATTCGAGGGTGGCGTCGGCGACGCCCTTGCGCCCGCCGCGCTTGGCGAAGTCGAAGGCGATGCGCTCGTCCGCATCGCCCAGGCAGCACATCACGTTGGCGCGCTGGAGCAGGTCGAGGGTCTCGTTCGGGGTCGGGCCGTAGCCGACCAGGTCGCCCAGGCACACCACGCTCCCGGCGCCGGCACGCCGCATCGCCCCGAGCGCCGCTTCGAGCGCCAGGACGTTGGCGTGCACGTCCGAGATGATGCCGATGACCACGCCGGCAGTCTAGCAGCCGCGAACGGACCCGCGGCGGCGCGCCCCGGCGCTCATCGGCGCGTGTTCGAGGCGGTCGCATCGCTCCACCAGGACTCGACCGCAGCCCGGAAGGCCTCCGGGCACTCCTCGTGGGGGAGGTGGCCGCAGCCGTCGAGCTCGACCAAGCGCGCGCCGCCGGGCACGTTCACGAGGTCGGCGACCAGCTCGCGGCTCTGCTCGACCGGCACGATCGCGTCCTGGAGCCCGTGCACGATCAGCACCGGCACGCGCACCTCGTCGAGGCGCCCTTCGAGCTCGGGCTCGGCGCTCGCCTTGACGAGTTCCCACAGCGCGCGGTCCCAATCGTCGACCTGCAGCGGTCGGCGGTACGCCTCGAAGACGGCGTCGTCCATCCGGCTCGGGTCGGCCCAGGAGCTGCGCAGGAAGTCGTCGCCGGTGCGCCCGCCGAGCTGGCGCATCAGCACGGGGCCGATCCGCTCGAGCTGCGGGGTGCGCAGCAGCGGCTTGCTCCACGCCGGCGCGCCGCCGCCGCGGTAGACGGCCGGCGCGACGAGCACCAGCGCGGCCACCCGATCGGGGTGCGCGAGCGCCGTCTGGACCGCGATCGCGCCGCCGGCCGAGTGGCCGACCAGCACGGCCGCCTCGGCGCCCATGGCGTCGATCAGCGCGACCGCGGTCGCGACCTGGGCCTCGGGGCCGTATGGGTTGGCGTCCCGCGCCCAACGGCCCGTCGGTCGATCGGTGAGCCCGAACCCCGGCCGGTCGTAGGCGAGCGCGAGGTCGCCCGGGGTGGCGGCGTCGTCGCCGATCCACGGCAGCGTCGCCCCCCAGGAGCGGGTGTTGGCGCCGAAGCCGTGGAGCAGAAGGACGGGCGGCCCGGCCGGCGACGGCAGCGCGGTCGGGTCGGTGGCGGGGGCGCCGTCGACGACCGCCTCGACGTGCACGTCGAGACCGAGGGCGGGGGTCCAGGCCGAGCCCGGCCAGGCGAGATCGCGCGTGGGGACGGTGTCGGCGAGCGGCGCGATCGGGATCACGAGCGGCCCGATCAGGGCGATCAGCAGGAGGGTGGCGAGGATCCAGAGGGAGACCTTGATGCGGAAGGGCACGCGCCATCCAACCACGCCAGCGGCCGTCCGCTCGGTCGCGCGCGGTTGGTACGCTCGACGCATGACCCGTCTGGTGCACACCTTCTCGATCGTCGCGCGCGACCCCAAGACCGGCGACCTGGGCGTCGCCACCGCCTCCAAGTTCCTCGCCGTGGGGGCGGTGGTGCCGTTCGCCGTCGCCGACGTCGGGGCGATCGCCACCCAGAGCTACGCCAACACCAGCTTCGGTCCACGCGCCATCGAGGCGCTGATGGCCGGCATGCCGCTCGACCTGGTCGACGCCGGGTTCCGGGCCACCGACCCGCAGATCGCCCAGCGCCAGTACGGCATGGTGGCCGCCGACGGCGCGAGCGTCAGCTTCACCGGCGAGGGCTGCCACCCGTGGGCGGGCGGCGTCGCCAAGCCAGGGCTGGCCGCGCAGGGCAACATCCTCGCGGGCCCCCAGGTGATCGACGCGTTGGTGGCGGGGTACGAGGAGCACGACGGGCCCTTCCCCGAGCGGCTGCTGGCAGGCCTGCTGGCCGCCGACCGCGCCGGCGGCGACCAGCGCGGCAAGCAGTCGGCGGCGCTGCTCGTCGTGCGCGACGAGGGGGGCTACGGCGGGCTCAACGATCGCTACATCGACCTGCGCGTCGACGACGACGCCGACCCGGTGCCGCGGCTGCAGGCCCACCTGGCGCTGCAGCGGCTCTACTTCGAGAAGCCCGCCGAGGAGGACCTGCTCGCCATCGAGGGCGAGGTCGAGGCGCGGCTGCTGCGCGCGCTGGCCGCCGCCGGCCAGACCCCCGGCAGCGCCTGGGGCGACCCGGGGCGCGCGGCGCTGCGCGCGGTCGCGGGCGTCGAGAACCTCGAGGAGCGGCTCGTCGACGGCGACCGCGTCGACCGGGCGGTGCTCGAGCACCTCGAGCGGACCTTTCCGGCGGTCTGATCGGCGCGGGTTGATCGACG
>JAABRV010000238.1 GCA_011390735.1 Trueperaceae bacterium
GGCCGTCGCGGCGGCGCTCGACGCCCCCGTCGCGGCGCCGCCCCTGTCGTCGCTGGCGGCGGGCGCGGCGTCGGCCTGCATCGTCGTCTGCGACGTCACCCGCCCGGTGCCCAACGGCCTGCTGCTGCGCCCCATCCTCGAGCGTCTGCAGGCGGCGGGCGTGCCGCGCGAGGCCGTCACGATCCTGGTCGCGACGGGCCTCCACCGCCCCAACCTGGGCGAGGAGCTGCGCGGCGTCATCGGCGACGACGAGGTCCTCGCGAGCGTGCGCGTGGTCAACCACGTGGCCCGCGACGAGGCCTCCCTGGTCGACCTGGGGCTCACCCCGGCGGGCACACCGGTGACCCTCCACCGGGCCTTCGTCGAGGCCGACGTGCGGGTGCTGACGGGTCTGGTCGAGCCCCACTTCATGGCCGGCTACTCGGGGGGCCGCAAGGTCCTGGCGCCCGGCATCGCCGGGCACCGCACGATCCGCACGCTGCACCACACGCGCTACATGGGCGACCCGCTCGCGGCCACCGCCGAGGTCGACGCCAACCCGCTGCACCGCGAGCTGCTCGCCATCCTGGCCATGGCGGACGCGCGCCACGCCCGCGACGGCCGACCGGGCGGGACGTTCGCCGTGAACACCGTGATCGACGGGGCGCGCCGCCTGGCGTTCGTCAACTCGGGCGAGCCCGTCGCCTCGCACGCGGAGGCCGTGCGCTTCGCCCGCCACAGCTGTGAGCTGCCCGTCGCCGAGCCCTACGAACTGATCGTCACGAGCGCCGCCGGCGCGCCGCTCGACGCGACCTACTACCAGACGGTGAAGGGGATGGTGACGCCGCTGGGCGCCCTGGCCGAGGAGGGCGAGCTGGTCATCGCGTCGGCCTGCACCGAGGGCTTCGGCTCCCCCGAGTTCCGCGAGGCCCAGGCGCGCCTCGCCTCGCTGGGTCGCGAGGCCTTCGACGCCTCGCTCGCCCACAAGCCGCTGGCCGACGTCGACGAGTGGCAGTCGCAGATGCTGCTGCGCGCGCTGGCGGCCGGGCGCGTCCACCTCCACACGGAGGGGTTGCACGCCGCGGACCTCTCGCTCACCGGGGTCGCGCCGTGCCCCGACCTGCAGGGGTTCGTCGACGGCTTCGTCGCCCGGCGCGGCGCCGTGCGGGTGGCCCTGATCCCCGAGGGGCCCTACGTGGTGCCCAGGTTCACGCGGCCAACCTGAGGCCGGCGAGGGCCCTAGGCCGTCTCCGCCGAGGTGGCAGCGCCGGCCCGCTGCGCAGCACCTTCCCGACGCGAAGCGTCGGCTCGCCAACCGTCCTCCGCGTCCTCCCACGCCAGCTCGCCGTCGACCACGCGGCGCACCGAGGCGTCCCCCACGAGCGCGTCGACCAGCGGTCCGCGGACGGGCTCGAACCACGGCTGGCCCGCGTCCGGGTGCCCGCTCCACGGCATCGCGGCGGCGTCGTGCCAGGCGAAGGCGTCGTACGTGGCGCGCAGGTGCGCCAGGACCCGCACGACCGCCTCCAGCGGCCGTAGCGCGTTCGCGTCCGCCACGTGCAGCTGCACCCCGTGGCAGACCTCGCCGGCGTGGCGGTCGCTGCGCGGCCGGAACGTCAGCGGGCGGAAGAGGAGCCCGGGCAGGCCGAGCCGGTTCAGCGCCTCGGCGAGCGCGTACCCTTCGATCCACGGCGCGCCGAGGAGCTGGAACGGCAGCGTGGTGCCACGCCCCTCGGAGAGGTTGGTGCCCTCGAGCAGCACCAGGCCGGGGTAGAGACGCACGGCCTCGGGCGTGGGCAGGCCGGGGGACGGGGGCACGAAGGACGGGACCGGGTGGGCCCCTTCCGCCGAGGGCGCCACCCGCAGGTCCACCCCGAGGCCGCGCGTGGCGTTTGCAAGCAGCGCACCGATCGTCATCCCGTGCTGGAACGGCACGTCGAGGTAGCCGAGGAAGGAGCGCAGCGCGGGGTCGAGCGGCGGGCCGTCGACGCGGGGGCCGAGCGGGTTGGGGCGGTCGCAGACGACGACCCGCGTGCCGCTCTCCGCGGCCGCCTCGCACAGCAGGGCGACGGTGGTGGCGTAGGTGTAGCAGCGGACGCCGACGTCCTGCAGGTCGACGACGACCGCGTCGAGCGAGCGCAGCACCTCGGCGCTGGGCCGCCGCCGCGGCCCGTAGAGGCTGACGAGGGGCAGGCCGGTGCGCGGGTCGCGCCGGTCGGCGACCGGGGTGGCGTCGTCCTCGTAGCCGCTCCAACCGTGCTCGGGGGTGAGCAGGGCGACCAGCTCGACGCCGGGCGCCGCGCGCAACGCCTCCAGCGTCGGGGTGCCGGCGCCCGTCAGCGAGGCCTGATTCGCCAACAGCGCAACGCGGCGTCCGTCCAGGAAGGCGCCGGGGTCGGCGACGAGGGCGTCGATGCCGTACGCGGTCATGGTGGTCCCTTCGTCGGTCCCCTCGCGCCCCTGCGGGTGTTCAGCCCTTCACGGCGCCGGCAGTCAGGCCGGCGATGAACTGCCGCGACATCAGCAGGTAGATGATCAGCAGCGGAAGGCTGGCGAGCACCATGCCGGAGAACACCAGACTCCAGTTGACCAGATGCTGGCCGAAGAAGATCTGCATCCCGAGCGGGATCGTCTTCCAGGTGTCCGTCTGGATGAACAGCAGCGGGAAGAAGAAGTCGTTCCACCACGGCACCACGTTGACGATGACGACGGTGGCCAGGCCGGGCCGCACGAGCGGCAGCATGATCCGCCAGAAGGTCTGCGTCTCCGTGCAGCCGTCGATGCGGGCGGCGTCCTCGAGTTCCCGCGGCAGGTTGCGGAAGAAGACGGAGAGCAGGAAGACCGACATCGGCATGCCCGAGGCCGTGTAGGTGAGGATGAGGGAGAACGGCGTGTCGAGCAGGTTGAGGTCGCGCATGAGCAGGTAGAGCGGCAGGATGCCCAGGCGGATCGGGATCATGATGCCCGCCAGGAAGAACAGGAACAGCACCCCGCGCAGCCGGAAGCTGTAGCGCGCCAGCGCGTAGG
>JAABRV010000239.1 GCA_011390735.1 Trueperaceae bacterium
GAACGCGTCCGCCAATTACGACACCGCCACCGACACCGCCCCCCGCTCCCGCACCGGCCGCGAAACCATCACCGCGAACCCGCCCGGCCGCACCACCCCCAGCGAGCCCGCCAGCATCGCGCCCAACGCGTCCTGGTACGCCTCCACCCCGCCGTCCGCATCCGGCGCGCCGCGCGCCCACGTCGGGAACGTCGGCGGATGCACCACCAGCAGGTCCGCGCAGGCCGGCGCGATCCCGGGCGGCCGATCGACCAGCAGCGTCCGGGCGTCCGCCCGCTGCACGAACGGCGCCCCCGGAAAGAGGTCCCCCGACCACGACCGCACCCCGTGCCGCCGCGCCACCAGACCGATCGTCCCCCGCCCCGCCGTCACGTCCACCAGCTCCCCGCCACTCGGGATCGTCCGCGCCAGCAACGCCTCCACCACCCGCTCCGCCAGCGGCTCCTCCCTCGCCCGCGGCCCCACGGCCGGCTCGAACGCCCACACGTCGCCGCGCATCGCGCGCGGGGGCGTGACGGTCTCTGCCGCCGGCAGCCAACCCGACGCGTCGACCGTCGGCGCCGGCCCGACGCTTTCTGCGCCCGCGGCCTCCGCCCGCGACAGCCGGTCCACCCGCGCCGCCAACCCCCGCGGCAGCATCCGACCTCGCGCCTCGCCGTCGAGCGCCGCCAGCGGCGCCAACGCCCGCCGCCGCGCCGCCGCGCTCGGCAACCCATTCACCCGCCGCGCCACCGCGAACGGCAACCCGGCCTCCAGCGCCGCGCGCGCCTCGGGCGTGAAGCGGTGGATCGACAAGAGCCCGCGCGTCAGGTATCCGGCACTCACGCCGGCCGCGTCGATCCGCTCGCGCAGCGCCGCCGGCCACGCCTCGCGCGGGCCGACCAGCAGGCGGCGCAGGGACCGCACGCGGGCGGGCTCGTCGGCGCCGGGCACGGCGTCGAGCAGGGAGAGGTAGAGGGCGAGGGGGCGGCGCGGGGTGGGTGCGGTCATGGGCGGCCTAACCCCCACCGATCGGCCGGTTCGTTCCCCGGGCGCAAGGCGTGAAAGCTGGCACGGGCACCCGCGGCGCCAGTGGCTGGCGCAATCGGCGCGTTACCGGCCACGTTGCCGGCGACGAATCGCAGGCTCACGCTCCCAGGAACGCATCCGTGTCGACACCAGCCTGTCGCACGATCGCTCGCACGGTGCCCTCGGGGAGGTCCCCTGGATGGCGTGGGACCGTCGTCCTGGCGCGCGTGATCGGGTTCCACCAGATCTCGTGACTGCCGCGTGCGGACCGATCGAACACGAACCCGAGACGCCGAAGGCGAGTCACGACGTCGTGGTACGTCAGCCCAGCGAGCCGGCCCACGACGCCGTCACCGGAACCTCGACCTCGAACTCACGTCCGAGTGCCCGTAGCTTGCTCGGAACGGGATCCCCGTGCTCGCGGTACGAGTCCAGCAGGCGGCGCGCCACGTCAGCCGCGATCTCCAACGCCTCCTCCACCGTACGACCCTGGGCCACGAGGCCGGGCAGGTCGGCCGAGGTCGCGAGGAACTGGCCGTTCTCGACCTGCTCGACGTGCATGCGGATCGCGAACCTCTGGTCCATGGCGTAGTCTACGCGCGAACCCGCCCGATCGTGGTGCGCCGATCGGCCCATGCCTACCCACCCCCCGGCCGCAACCCGCTCCCCGGACCGCTCACGACCCAGTGCGCCCGCGCGACCGCCTCCTTGACCTCCAGGCCGGGCAGCAGCGGGTACGCCGTCGCGTCAGGGAAGAACGCGCCCCACACCCAGGCGTCGCCGAGGCCCGACGCCGCGGGCCGCCAGCCCCAGGCGCCCAGCGACGACATCGCCAACCGCGCCTCGTGCTCCGCGACGTTCAGCCGGTTCGCCCACCGCAGCCCCTCCGCCGGCGACACGCCCGCCGGCGCCGGCACCACGACGCGCACCAGCGTGCCCGCGCCCAGGAGCGGATGCCGTGCGCCGCCCTCCGCCCACAGCTCCACCACCGGCGGTTCGTCGGCGAACTCCCGGAAGACGACCCCGCCGAAGGGCGTCTCCCGCAGGCCCCGGAGGCCCCAGGCGAAGCGGACGCGCACCCAGCCCGCCTCCAGGTCGCTCGACACCCAGCCGCCGTGCGTCAGCCCCACCTGCACGGCCCCGCCCAGGTCCCGGACGCGGTCGGGCGCGGCCGCCCCGGCGCCGTCCGCGACGACGCGCACCAGCGCGTCCCGCAAGCGGTCCGCGTCGCCCTCATCCGGCTCGGCCCCCACGTCGAGCTCGAGCGCGGGCGACGCCAGCCTGGCCGCCAGCCCCTCCTCGAGCGGCTGGGCCAACCCGTGCGCGTAGAGGTTCGACAGCGTCGCCCACGCCGCGAGCAGCCTCACGCGCTTCGACATCGAGTCCTCCCGCACGGCCACCCGCGCACGCAAGCGCACGCGATCGCCCTCGAGCACGAGGGCCCCGAGGCGGTGCCCGGCGTTCTGCGCCGCGATCCACGCCCACACCCGATCCGACGCCGGATCGGCGCCGCGCAGGCAGGCCGTGTCGACGCCGACCCACCAGGTCGGGACGCCGTCAATCGCCACCGGGCCCTCGAACCGGAAGCGCTGCGCGAGGCGATGCGCGCGCCAGGTGAAGCCGTCGGGGTGCCAGGTAGTGTCGGCGTCACCAATCTCGAGGAGCCGGTGGGCCTCCAGGAGCGTCGTCCAGCCGAGGTGGGCGGTTGGGGGCGCGACAGGCGGGCCGGCGCTGGCGTCGGGTTCGTGGATGGGCTTCGTGGCTTCGAGTTTCGGCATGACGTCACGATGCCCGCCGAGGCTCGCTCAGCCGAGTTGACTTCCATTGAGCCGCGCGTTCGGTCGCCACGGCATCTCGCGCCTTCATCCAGTGCCTACAAGAGGTTGTCAGCGACGAACCTGGGCCGCGTGGCGATCCGAACCGACGCTACGATCTCGGTCCCAGATGGCGGCCGAGCGGACCAGCATCCAGCCAGCCGTCGTTCAC
>JAABRV010000025.1 GCA_011390735.1 Trueperaceae bacterium
AGGCGTCGTGCGCTACGCCGGGGTAGGTCGTCAGCCGCGCGTCGCCCCCCAGCGCCTCGACGGCGGCGACCAGCCGGCGCGAGTCCTCGACCGCCACCACGGGGTCGTCCTCGCCGTGGAACGCCCACAGCGGCAGCCGCGCCATGCCCGGCGTGACGTAGTAGAAGGTCCATGGCCCGCAGATCGGCACGAGCGCCGCGAAGCGCTCGGGGTGCGTGGCCGCCAGGTGGACGACGCCGGCGCCGCCGAGGCTCAGGCCCGTGAGCAGCACGCGGTCGGGGTCGATGCCGACGCGCGCCATGACGTCGTCGACCAGCGCCATCACCGCCGGGTACTGCTGCGCCCACACCTGCCCGTCGGGGCACTGCGGCGACAGCACCACCGCGGGCAGCTCGAGCCCGTCGTCGAGCCGCTTCGGCAGCCCCTGGCGGCGCAACTGGTCGAGGTCGTCGCCGCGCTCGCCCGAGCCGTGCAGGAAGACGATCAGCGGCCAGTCGCGGCGTGCCTCGACGCCCTCCGGCAGGTGCAGCAGGTAGGGCAGCCGGACGGACGTGACGAGCTCGGTCTCGAAGGTGTGCGCGACCTGGGTCATGGCCCCAACCTACACGGCTGACGCGGGACATCGGTCCGCCACCTCCGGCCGCCTGGCGGCGTCGGGCAGCGGTCAGGCGCCGTCGTCGTCCTCGACCTCGAGGGCGGGGAGTCGCAGGGTGAAGGTCGTGTCGCCCGGGCGGCTCTCGAGCGTCAGGTCGGAGCCGTGCGCCCGCGCGACCTGGCGCGCGATCGCCAGGCCCAGCCCCGCGCCGCCGCCCCCCGTGGTCCAGAACTTCTCGAACACCGTCGCCTGCAGCTCGGGGGGCACCCCGGGCCCGACGTCGTGGACCTCGACCACCACGGCGCCGTCGGCCACCCATCCGCGCAGCGTGACGCCGCCCGGGCCAGCGGCGCGCACCGCGTTCGCGGTGAGGTTCCGCACCAGCTGCCGCAACCGCTCGGGGTCGCCGAGCACCGTCAGCCCAGCGTCCCCCTCGACCGTGACGCCGGGGAACTCCTCCGCCACGGGGCGCAGGACGTCCCGTACCGGGTCGACGAGGAAGGGGTCGACCTCGCGGACCGCGTCGCCGCGCGACAGCTGCAGCAGGTCCCCCACCAGGCGCGCCATCCCGCGCGCGACGCGCTGCGCGTCGCCCAGCTCGCGGCGGACCTCGGGGTCGGCCTTGCGCGCGGCCCGCTCGAGGAACCCCTGCAGCGACGTCAGCGGGGTGCGCAGCTCGTGCGACGTCTCGGCCAGGAAGGCGCGTTGGGCGTCGAGGGCATCGCGCAGGCGGCCGATGAGGTCGTTGAGCACGCCGGTCAGGCGCCCGACCTCGTCGCGCGGCCCCAGGTCGGGGATCGGCTCGAGGTGGTCGGGTCCCAGCCGCTGGGCCGCCCGCGCCAGTCGGCGGATCGGCCGCACGATCTCCAGTGCGACCGCGGAGCCCACCAGCGCCGACAGCCCGACCAGCGCCGCCGTCGCCCAGCCCAGCGCCCGCGCGAGCCGCGCGAGCGAGTCGCCGATGAAGCCCGTGTCGCCGATCACCGCGACGACGCCGAACTCGAACGGCCGCATCGCCACCTGGACGGGGCGACCGGCCAGCTGGCCGCGCCAGGCCCGCGGCAGGTCGCGGGCGCCCGCGAGCGCCTCCCGGGGCAAGGCCGCGTCGGCCACCGCGAAGCGCGGCTCGCTGGCGACGAGCAACTCGCCGAGGGGGTCGTAGAGCTGCACGATGACGCCCCCGGTCGGGCCCGCGAGCTGGTCGCGGGCGCTGCCGGCGGCACCCGCGCGGTAGAGGTCGGCCACCCGCGCGGCGTCGGCGTCCAACGCTTCCTGCAGGGTGCCGCGCAGGCTCTCGCGGACGACCACGAAGGCCGTCAGCGAGGCGATGGCGGCGAGCAGGCCGATCGCGAGGCTGGCGAGCACCGCGCCGCGCCAGGCGAGCGGCCAGGCGCGGCGGTTGCCCGCTTCGCGCAGGGAGCGCACGTGCGCTCGGCGCTCGCGTGCGGGGACGGCATCGTCGCCCGCCACCCCGTCACCCCTTGAGCGCGTAGCCGACCCCGCGGACCGTGCGGATGACCCCGAAGCCGCCGGCGTCGCGCAGCTTGCCGCGGATGTTGGCGACGTGCACGTCGACGACGTTGGAGGCCGGCGGCAGGTCCTCGCCCCACACGTTCCTCTCGATCTCGGCGCGGCCGTACACGCGTCCGGGCTGCGCCGCCATGAAGGCGAGCAGCGCGAACTCGCGCGGCGACAGGCGCACCTCCGTCCCCGCCCACCAGACCTGGCGGCGAACGGGATCGATCGTGAGGTCGCCGATCTCCTTGGGGGTGCCCACGTGCTGCTTGCGCAACTGCACGCCCACGCGGGCGAGCAGTTCCTCGACGTGGAACGGCTTGACCAGGTAGTCGTCCGCGCCGGCGTTGAGCAGCTCGACCTTGGTGGCGACGTCGTCGCGGGCCGTGAGGATGAGGATGGGCGTCACGTCGTGGCGGCGCACGCGGCGCGCGATCTCGGCGCCGGAGAGGTCCGGGAGGCCCAGGTCGAGCACGATGAGGTCGGGCTGAAGCTCGCGGATGGCCGTCAGGCCACGCACGCCGCCGTCGAAGGCGTGCACCTCGTAGCCGGCCTCGCTCAGCTCGAGCGTCAGCAGGCGGGCGATGTCGAGGTCGTCCTCGACGACGACGATCCGTTGCGGCACCGCGCTCACCTCCGCGTGACGAGCAAGAGGTCGATGTCGCGCTCCTCGGCCAGCCAGCGTCGCAGCGAGACGGGCTCCTCGTGATCGGCGAAGCGCACCCAAACGTCGGCGCGGTCGTCGGCGACGCGGCCGAACAGGGCCCGCGCCGGCGAGAGGGCCTCGGCCACCTGCTCGGCGCTGGCGTCCGGTGGGAACACCAGCAGGCGCAACTCCGTGCCGGCGTCGAGCGGCAGGTCGATGATGAGCTGACGGCCGTCGGTGACGCGTCCACTGGAGTAGACCGTCAGGAGGTCGGGCGACACCAAGCGCAACTCCGTACCGACCGGGAAGGCCGGGAGCAGCGAGGCCGCCTGGCCCAGCAGGAACCAGAACAGCAGGCCCGACATGTCGCCATGCTACCAACGCCACCCGCGAGCCAGCCGACGCCAGGCGGGAAGAGGTTCACAATCTCTTCATGACGCAGAAGAACCGGGTAGGATGACCGCGACCATGACCCCCATGACCGCGCCCCACGCGCCCCCCATCGTCGCTCGACGCCGCGGCCGGCTCGGCCTGCGGTCGGCGTCCGCGCTGGTCGTCGTGCTGCTGGCGTCGATCGCGTGGGCCCAGGTGTTCTCGTCCGAGCGCTATTACCAGCAGTGCCTGGGCTTCGAGGCGGGCGGCGACCTCACCACCGCGCGCCAGAGCTGCCTCTCCGCGCTCGAGGTCGACGGCGGCCGGACCGACGTGCAGTTGGCCCTCGGCCGCATCGAGTTCGGCCTGGGCGAGCTCGGCTCGGCGGAGAGCCGGCTGATGCGCGTGCGCCCGCAACTCGAGGGCGCGGAGGTCGACGTCCTGCTGGCCGAGATCCTCGTGGCCGGCGACCGCGCCGACGAGGCGCGGAGCTTCGTGAGCTCGGCCCGCTCGAAGCTGCAGCAACGCCCCGACCCGCGGCTCGCCGCCCGCCTCGCCTTCGTGGAGGGGCGCATCGCCGAGGTGGACGGCGAGATGGACGCCGCGCTGGCCGGCTACCAGCGGGCGATCGACGCGAACGGCATCGAACTCGCGTACCGGCTCGCGGACGCCACCTTGCGGTGGCGCACCGGCGACCTCGACGGCGCCGCCCAACAGCTCCGCGACTACGAGACCGTCACCGGCGACGTCCGCTCCCCGGCGGTCAAGTCGCTCCTCGGTCGCATCGCCTGGGCTCAGGGTCGCGCCGACGACGCGGTCGGCCACATCGAGACGGCCCTGGCGCTGCGCGACCTGCGCGACAGCTCGGGCCAGGCGGCGGACCTCCAGGTGCTGTCGATCCTCTACTACGGTCAGGGCGACCTCCAGCGCGGCGGCCTCGCCCTGCGCGAGGCGACGCTGCGCGGCAACCTGCTCGCCGCGTTCGGCGGCAACACCGTGCTGTGGCTGCTGGGGCTGTTCGTGCTGCTGGCGCTGCACCTGATCGGCGAGTCTCGGCGCAACGACGAGGTCACCCCCCAGGAGGAGGGGCCCAAGCGCTGGACGGTCGGCGCGGCCTACGGGGTCTTCTTCGCGGCCGCCCTCATGGGCCTGGCCAGCGCGGTGATCTACGGCGTCGTCGTGTACGGCAACCTCCTGGCGCTGTTGACGCCACACCAACAGCACGAGGCGCGGGCCGTGTACCTGATCATGTTCGCGGTCGTGGCCTCGCTCCTGGCGTGGCAGCGGACGCGGGCGCTCGGCTGGAACGCCGGGCAGCGCCTGGCGGGAAGCCCGGACGGCGTCGCCGCCGGCATCGTGGTGGGCGCCCTCGTCTACGCCGTCATGCTCGGTTACCTGATCTACGTCCCCCGGGGCGGCTGGGCGGGGCCGTTCTTCCTCGACCTGGCGTGGCCGACACCGATGCGCTTCGCGGCGCTGGCGGTGGTGCCGATCGCCGAGTTCTACTTCCGCGGCTTCCTGCGGCCCGCGATCGAGGAGCGCTACGGCGCGGGCCTCAGTGTCGCGATCATGGCGCTGGTCTGGGCCCTGGCCTTCGCCACGCCGATGGCCGCGCTCGTGCCGATCGGCCTCGCCCTCGCCGAGATCGACCGCCGTCGCCCCAACGGGCTCACCGCCGTGGTGGCGCTGTGGATCGCCTGGGTCGGCCTGGCCGTCACCGTCCTGATCGCGCCCTACGTCCGCGGCCTGTTCCTCTGAGCCGCGCGTGGCCGCCCCCGACGACTGGCTGACGCGACCGCTGCGGGTGCTCAACGTGGGACGACGCGGCTTCGCGCCGCTGACCTGGCGCGACGACCTCGGTCTCGTCGGCCTGGCCTTCCTGGATGCCGCGCTGGCGCAGCGGCACCTGGACGCCATCCTGCGCGCGCCCGCGCGAGCGGGCGGCGGCGCGCCGCGGCGGCCCTCCCCTGCCCTGCTCACGCTCGCCGCCGACGACCTGCGCGCGCGGGAGGAGTGGCTGCGCGCGGTGCTCGACGCCGGCGCCGCCCGGGTCGCCTTCGATCCGGCGATGGGCGCGCCGCTGCGGGCCGAGCTCACCGCCGCCCTGTTGGCCGAGGTGACGAGCTACAAGCGCGGTCTCGCCTGCCTCTGACGTGGTGCCTGCGCGTGCCGCGCACGCGCGGCCGCGGCGTCGCGCGCCGCATCCGCCCGCGCGTTCGCCCGCAGCCACGCCAGCGGGTAGCGGTTGCCGCGCCAGCGGACGTGTCCCGTGAGGAGCGCCCGCCCGGCCGATCGCAGGAGCGCCCCGACCAGCAGCGTCACCGTCAGCGGGTGCGCCAGGCCGAGCCACCCCGAATGGCGCGCCCAACGACCGTGCACCGCGTACACCCCCCACACGATGGCGACGACCCCCCACGCCGGCAGGCGGGCCGCCTCTGGGCCGACCAGCGCCAGGGCGAACGGCGCCACGTGCGTGGCCAGCAACCCGATCACGGCCAGCGCCAACAGGCCGGGGCGGTAACCCACCCCGGAGAACGCGTTCTTCTCGAGCCCGCGCAGCGCCGCCCGCAACGAGGGGTACCAGTCGACCTCCACCAGGTCGGGGGCGAACGCCACGACCGAACGCCCCCCCGCCGCCTTCACGGTCTGCGCCAGCGCGAGGTCGTCGTCCGGGCGGGCGCGCACGGCCTCCAGGCCGCCGGCGCGCTCCAGCGCGGCGCGGCGGTAGAGGCCGAACGCGCCGACGCCGAGCGTGCGCGGCGAGCGCGGATCCGACGCCTCCCACGGCCGCACCAGGACGGTGAGCAGCAGCGCGAAGCCCACCACGAAGGCGCGCAGCAGCCAGCCGCCCGCCAGGAAGCGCGGCAGCAGCGCGAGGTGGTCGGCTTCCCACCGCTCGGCGGCGCCCAGCGCGACCGACACGGACCGCGGATGCAGCCTCACGTCGGCGTCGGTGAGCAACACCCACGGCGCCCGCGTGGCGCCGACGCCCAGGTGCTGAGCGTGGACCTTGCCCAGCCAGCCCTCCGGGAGCCGCTCGACGCGCAGGAGGCGGGCCCGCGGCTCGTCGGCCAGCGCCGCCCGCAGCAGGTCGCCGGTGGCGTCCGACGAGCGGTCGTCGACGACCACGATCTCCAGGTCGGGCAGGTCGAGCGACCGCCAGCTGCGCGCGGCGGCCGTCAGCGCCGCCGCCGCCTGCGGCGTCCCGGCCTCGTCGCGGGCCGCGACGACCAGGGCGACGGCGGGGCCGCCGGGGGGGCCGGACGCGTCCGCAGGCGCGCCGGCGGGTTCGTCCGCGAGCGCGGGCCCGTCCACGTCGGCGTCGTCCGGTCCGAGCCACGGCACGCGCCGCATGCCCCACCACCACAGCGGCGGCAGAACGATCCAGGCCGCCAGGGAAACCCACGCCAGTCCGGTCCACCACGCCGTCACGCCCGAGGCTAACGCGGCCCGCGCCCGCCGGCCGCGAGCGCCGCCACCATCCGCCGGCGCTCTGGTAGCGTAACCGTGAACCATGGGCCACCCCCAAGACGCTGCCGCCCTCGCCCGCCTGGGCCTCCTACCGCGCGCGCTGCACGACGTCGGCGAGCCCGACCTCACCGTCGAGCTCCTCGGTCGGCTGTGGCCGTCGCCGCTGCTGCGCCGCGCCGTCGCCCCCGGGGCCGACCTCGGCGGCGCGCTGGCGCTCGTCGACGCGGCCACGCTGCGCGGGCCCCACCCGACCCGGGTGCCGATCGTCGCCGCCGGCCGCATGGGCGACCTCATGCCGGAGGTGCGCCGGCTGGCGGCCTGGGAGGTCCCCGCGCTGGCGCTCGACCTGACGACGCTGGCCGACACCCCGCCGTTCGGCCCGCAGGCCTGGCACCCGCGCTCGCGCGACGACCTCGCGGAGGTGGTGGCCGCCGCGGGCCGACCCGTCTGGCTCATCGGCGTCGCCTCCGCCGACGACGCCGCGGTGGCCGCCGACGCCGGCATCGACGCGATCGTCGTCGACGGCGTGCTGGGGCGCCACCTGGGCGGGCCCGCGACGGCGGAGCTGCTGCCGGAGGTCGTGGACGCCGTGGCCGGCATGCTGCGGGTGCTCGCCGGCGGCGAGATCGGGGGCGGCGTCGACGCGCTGCGCCTCCTGGCCCTCGGCGCCGACGCCGTGGTCGTGGGCGGTGAGCGCCCGTCGGCCGCGCTCGAGGAGGAACTGCGCTACGCGATGCGCCTCACGGGCTGCGCGAGCCTCGCGGACGTCGGCTACGACATCGTCTTCGCGCCGCTGTTCGACGAGCCGTGATCGCCTTCGTCGAGGGCGTGGTGACCGAGGTGGGCAGCGACCGCGTGGTGCTGCAGGCGGGCGCCTTCGGCGTCGAGGTGTTGGCCACGGCGAAGGCCCTGGCCGCCTGCCGCCCGGGCGCGACCGTCCGGCTCGCCACCCACCTGGTGGTCCGCGAGGACGGCTGGGCGCTCTACGGGTTCGCGGACGCCGACGGCCGCACGCTCTTCCAGCAGCTCCTCGGCGTGGGCGGCGTCGGCCCCAAGCTGGCGCTCGGCCTGCTGACGGCCCTGACGCCACAGCAGGTGGCGTTGGCGGTCGCCACGGGCGACGCGGCGCTGCTGGCCACCGCGCCGGGCGTCGGCAAGCGCACCGCCGAGCGCCTGGTGGTCGAGCTCAAGGGGAAGCTGCCCGAGGCGCTCGAGGGGACGGGCGCGCCCCGCTCGGCCCAGACCTCACCGGCCGCCGAGGACGCCGTGGAGGCGCTGATCGCCCTCGGCTACCGCGAGTCGACCGTGCGCGCCGCGATCGCCGATCTCGCCTCGAAGGACCCCGATGCGGGCCCCGAGACCCTGATCCGCAAGGCCCTGTCGCGCCTGAGGTGAGACACGGCCCGCGTGGCCCTCGCCCGAGGCGAGACGCCTCAGGCCGAGAGCGCGTCCGCCGGCACCACCCAGGGGAGGCCGAAGGCCTCGCCGACGCCGCGGTGGGTCACCCGGCCCCGGTAGGTGTTGAGCCCGCGCGCCAGCACCCGGTCGGTCCGCATCGCGTTCAGCGGATCGACCGCCAGCTCGAGGGCGTACGGCAGCGTGAGGTTCGACAGCGCCAGGGTGCTCGTGTTCGGCACGGCGCCCGGCATGTTGGCGACGCCGTAGTGCACGATGCCGTCCACGATGTAGGTGGGCGCGTCGTGGGTGGTCGGGTGGATCGTCTCCACGCAGCCGCCCTGGTCGACCGCCACGTCGACGATGACGCTGCCGGCGCGCATGCTGCCGAGCATGGCGCGGGTGACGAGGTGCGGCGCGCGGGCCCCGACGATGAGGACCGCCCCGATCACCAGGTCGGCCTGGGCCACCGCCTCGGCGATCGTGCCGGGGTGGCTCATGAGCGTCTGGATGCGCCCGCCGAAGACGTCGTCGAGGTACTGCAGGCGCTCGTGGTCGATGTCCAGGATCGTCACGTGGGCGCCGAGGCCGATCGCCATCTTGGCGGCGTTGGTGCCGACCGCGCCGCCGCCGAGGATGACGACCTGGCCGGCCGCCACGCCGGGCACGCCGCCGAGCAGCACGCCCCGGCCGCCGAGGAAGCGGCTGAGGTAGTGGGCGCCGACCTGCGTCGCCATGCGCCCGGCGACCTCGCTCATCGGCGTCAGCAGCGGCAGGCCGCCGCGGTCGAACTCCACCGTCTCGTAGGCCACGGCCGTGGTCCCGGCGGCCAGCAGGGCCTCGGTCAGCGGCCGATCGGCCGCCAGGTGCAGGAAGGTGAAGAGGACCAGATCATCGCGCAGGAAGCCGTACTCCGCAGGCGTCGGCTCCTTCACCTTGAGCACCATCGGCGCCGCCCAGGCCTCCGCCGCGGATGCCACGATCTCGGCGCCGGCCGCGCGGTAGGCCGCGTCGTCGAAGCCGCTGCCGGCACCCGCGCCGGTCTCGACCCGGACGGTGTGACCCGCGTGCACCAGCGCCTGCACCGCCACCGGCGGCGCCGCGACGCGATACTCGTGGCTCTTGGTCTCCTTGGGGATGCCGATGATCATGGCAGACTCCTACGGCGACGCTGCGCCGATGCGTGAACGGCGGTCGAACCGAATGGTGCCGTACGGCGAGTCTACCGTCCGACCCTACCCGCGCGTCACGCGACGCCTGTCCCTGGCGCGACGGGGCGTATGCACGCCACCCGGCCTCGTGTGCGCGTCGTCGCCATGCGCGTCCGGCGTCTCCACGGGCCCCGCGCGCGTGCGCGCCCTGCATCCGCGGGACGCGCAACCGGCTCAGGCGCCCGCGCGCCACACCCGCAGCGGCCGCGCGCGGCCCTCGTCCGCCTCGGCCACCGCCACCAGCCGCCCGTCGGGATCGACGATGGCGGCCCGGCCTGCGAAGCTCGCCGCGACGCGCTGGCCGTCGCGGAGCCGCGCGGCGGAGGCGGCGTCGAACGCGACCGTGGGGAGCCCGAGCAGGGCCACGGGATCCAGCGGCGCGGCGTCGGGCAGGGCCTCGAGCGGCACCGCCGCCTCGATGTCGACCGCACCCGCGCGCGTGCGGCGCAGGCCACCGAGGTGGGCCGGCACCCCCAGCGCCGCGCCGAGATCGCGGGCGAAGGCGCGCACGTAGGTGCCGGAGCGCACCTCGAGGGCGATCACGGCGGTCGGCGCGTGCGCGTCGAGCGGCGGCGGCAGGGGGGCGGGCGCCGAGGGATCGGGCCGCCAGCCGGCCCCGTCGCGCGTCCAGCCCCGCGGCACCGCGTCCCAGGCGCCGAATGCGAGCAGCTCCAGCCGGCGGTAGCCTGCCGGGCGCGGCGGCAGGTCGAGGGCCTCGCCCCGCCGGGCCGCCTCGTAGCCCTTGACCCCGCCCTGCTTGATCGCCGCGTAGGCCGGGGGAAGCTGCGTCGTCAGCGACAGGAACGGGGTCAGCGCGGCCGCCACGCCCGCCGCGGTCAGCGCGCCGGCGTCGCCGCGCTCGACGACCGGCCCCTCGGCGTCCAGCGTCGGGGTGCCGAGGCCGAGCACGACCCAGGCGAGGTACGCCTTGTCGGCGCCGGTCAGGTAGGGCGACAGCTTGGTCGCCTCGTCGGCCAGCAGCAGCAGCACGCCGGTCGCGAGCGGGTCGAGGGTGCCGCCGTGCCCGACCCTGCGGGTGCCGAGCAGCCGCCGGCCGCGCGCCACGACGTCGTGCGAGGTCAGGCCGAGGGGCTTGTCGATGGCGAAGGCGGGCATCGCGGCAGCGTAGCAGGCGGGCGGGCGGCGGGCGGCCCGGCGCGCGCTGGGCCTCCCGTCCTTGGCCACGGGCCTAAGAGGCCTTAGGCTGGTGGGATGATCCACGTCCAGGGACTCACCAAGCGCTTCGACGACCTGGTCGCCGTCGACGACGTCTCCTTCGACGTCGCGGCCGGCCAGGTCTTCGGCCTCCTGGGGCCGAACGGCGCCGGCAAGACGACCACCCTGCGGGTGCTGGCGACGCTGCTCCGGGCGGACGGCGGGCAGGCGACGATCGCCGGTCACGACGTCCGGCGCGAGCCGGAGGCCGTGCGCCGCGCGATCGGCGTCGTCAACGGCGGCATGGGGCTCTACGACCGGCTCACGGGCCGCGAGGTGCTGCACTACTTCGGCGAGCTCTACGGCATGCGCCGGGACGCCATCGAGCGCCGGGTCGAGGAGCTCGACGGGCTGCTCGACCTCGCCGGCACCCTCGACAAGCGCACGGGCGCGTTCTCCACCGGCATGAAGCAGAAGATCGTCGTGGCCCGGGCCGTGCTGCACGACCCGCAGGTGCTCTTCTTCGACGAGGCGACGAGCGGCCTGGACGTGATGGCGCGCCGCGCCGTGCTCGACTTCTCCCGCCGCTATCCGGGCGAGGCGCGGGCGGTCGTGTGGTCGACGCACGTCATGAGCGAGGTCGAGGAGCTGTGCGACCGCGTCGCGGTGCTGTACCGCGGTCGGGTCGTCGCCGACGACACGGTGGCCGGCCTGAAGGAGGCGGCGGACGCGCCCGACCTGGAGCGGGCGTTCTTCACGCTGGTGCGCCGCAGCGGGCTGGCCGAGGGGCAGGAGGTGGCCGCATGAGGTGGTCGTTCGTCCGGCGGATCGCCGCCAAGGAGATCCTCTCGACGCTGCGCGACCACCGCGCGATCGTCTCGAACCTCGTCATCCCGCTGCTGCTGCTGCCGGTCATCATGCTCGGCCTGCCGCTGCTGCTGGGCGGCCTCTTCCAGCGCGAGGCGACCACGGTCACCGAACTGGCGGTGCAGGGCGTCGAACACCTGCCGGCCGAGTTGGCCGCGGCGATCGAGGCCCAGGCGGCCGTGCTGGTGGCGGTCGACGACGCCGAGGCGGCGGTGCGGGCCGACACGTACCCCGCCGGGCTGATCGTGACGCCGGGGTTCGCGGACACGGTCGCCGGGGGCGGCCGCGCCGAGGTCGTCATCGTCGTCAAGGAGGCCAACCTGCGGGCCGAGCTCAACGCCGGCAAGCTGCGCTCCGCCGTCGACGCCTACCGCCGCGGCGTGGTGGCCGAGCGCCTGGTGGACGCCGGGATCGACCCGGCGGTGCTCGAGCCGGTGGCCGTCTCGACCCTGGACGCCTCGACCGCGGCGGAGCGCTCCAGCGGTCAGCTGGCGTGGCTGATCCCGTTCTTCATCGCCATCTGGACGCTGACCGGCGGGCAGATGACCGCCATCGACGCCACCGCCGGCGAGAAGGAGCGCGGCACCCTCGAGGTCCTGCTGGTGACGCCCGTGCGGCGCGGCGAGGTCGTGTTCGGCAAGTTCCTGGCGGTCGTGACGTTCGGCCTGAGCGCCGCCCTGATGGCGATCGTCGGCTTCGTGCTGGGCGGGACGGTGCTGAGACGGCTGTTCCTGCCGCTGATCGGCCAGGAGGGCGGCGAGATGGCGGCGATGATGGGCGGAACCCTGACGATCACCCCCACGACGATCGTGCTGCTGGTGGTCTCGAGCGTGCTCATGGCCGCCGTGGTCGCCGCGCTGCTGATGTCGGTGACGCTGTTCGCGCGCTCCTTCAAGGAGGCCCAGACGTACGTCGCCCCGATGTCGTTCCTGCTGATCGTGCCGGCGATCGCCCTGCAGTTCAAGGACCTCATCGGCAGCGGCGAGTTCGTCTACTGGATCCCCGTCTACAACGTCATGATCCTGATGGACGACGCCGTCAAGGGCACGGCGCGCCTCGCCCCCATCCTCACCACATGGGGCGTGATGGCGGCGCTGATCGCCGCGCTGCTCGCGTTCGCCTACGCGAACTTCAAGCGCGAGGACGTGCTGTTCCGGACCTAGTGGGCCGTCGCGACCCCCGCACCCGGCCGGGGCGACCCGCGATGGGGGGCCCCGCCGACGGCGCCACGATCACTCGTCCGACTCGCCGCCCGTCATCGACTGGCGGTAGGGGGTGTCGACGGCGCCCTCGCTCGGCAGCCGGCCGTAGAGTTCGGCCATCTCGCGCAGCTGCGGCGCCAGCCAGTACGGCAGCGCCTCCCAGGTGAAGCGCCAGCCCCAGTTGCCCGCGGGCGCGCCGGGCGTGTTCATGCGCGCCTCGGAGCCGAGCCCCATCAGGTCCTGCAGCGGCGCGATCGCCGTCTCGGCCACCGAACTCTGGGCGGCGCGCCACAGGTCCCAGGCGACGTTGGCGGCATCGCGCGCCAGGTAGCGGCGGAGGAAGTCGCGCTCGCGCTCCGGCGCCTGCGCGTACCAGCCGACGGTGGTGTCGTTGTCGTGGGTGCCCGTGTAGACCACGGCGTTCGCCGGGTAGTTGTGCGGCAGGTACGGGTCGGCGGCGTCCGCTGCGAAGGCGAACTGCAGCACCTTCATGCCCGGGAGCGCGTTGTCGTCGCGCAGCTTCTCGACGCCGGCGGTGATGACGCCGAGGTCCTCGGCGACGATCGGCAGCTCGCCGTCCTCGCCGGCCAGGGCGGCCCGCAGCGCGTCGAACAGCGGCTGCCCGGGGCCCCTGACCCAGCGGCCCTTCACCGCGGTCGGCTCCTCCGCCGGGATCTCCCAGTACGCCTCGAAGCCGCGGAAGTGGTCGATGCGCAGCTCGTCGACGAGCTCCAGCGTCCGCCGCACGCGGGCGATCCACCAGGCGAAGTCGTTCTTCGCGTGCCGGCTCCAGCGGTACAGCGGGTTGCCCCAGCGCTGGCCCGTCGCCGAGAAGTAGTCGGGCGGCACCCCGGCGATGACGGTCGGGTGGCCGTCGTCGTCGAGGTGGAAAAGGTCCTGGTCCGCCCAGGTGTCGGCGGAGTCGAAGGCGACGAAGATCGGCACGTCGCCCAGGATGACGATCCCGCGCTCACGCGCCGCGGCACGCACGTCGCCCCAGTGGCGGTCGAACCACCACTGCCACAGCACGTGCCGCTCGATCGCCTCGGCGTGCGTCTCGCGCGCGGCCGCCAGCGCCTTCTTCTTGCGCTGGCGCAGCGGGGCGTCCCACTCGACCCAGGAGCGACCCCCGTGCGCCTCCTTGAGGGCCATGAACAGGGCGAAATCGTCGAGCCAGGCGCCGGCGCGCTCGCGGAAGGCGGCGAGCTCGGCGCGCTCGTCCTCGCTGGCCCAGGAGCGCCACGCCTCGGCCGCCGACCGCAGGGCCTGCAGCCGGAACTCGATCACCGGGCCGAAGTCGACGCGCCCGTCCCCGAAGTCGCCGCCGACGAGGTCCTCGGCCTTCAACCAGCCGTCCTCGTGCAGGCGCTCGAGGCTGATGAGGTAGGGGTTGCCGGCGAACGAGGAGAAGCTCTGGTAGGGGCTGTCGCCGTAGCCGGTCGGGCCGAGCGGCAGCACCTGCCACAGGCGTTGCCCGGACTCGGCGAGCCAATCCAACCAGCGGAAGGCGTGCGGGCCGAGCTCGCCCAGGCCGTACGGCCCCGGGAGGGAGGTGGGGTGCAGCAGGACGCCGGAGCGGCGGGGGACGGGCATGGCGACCTCCTGGTCAGCCTTTCTCGAACGGCTTGCCGATGGCCTTGGGCGGGATGGCACGACCGACGAAACCCGCCAGCACCAGCATGGTGAGGATGAACGGCAGGCTCTGGACGACGGTCGGCGGCAGCAGCTGCCCGCCGCCCAGCTGTGTCTCGAGCGCCTGGAAGGCCCCGAACAGCAGCGTCGCGCCGAGCACGCCGAGCGGGTGCCACTTGCCGAAGATCAGCGCCGCCAGCGCGATGAAGCCGCGGCCGCCGGACATCTCGGTGATGAACTGGTTGAAGCCGCCGATGGAGAGGTAGGCCCCGCCGAGGCCCGCGAGCACGCCCGAGAGCATGACCCCGGCGTAGCGCATGCGGGTGACCGAGACGCCGACGCTGTCGGCGGCCTCGGGGTGCTCGCCCACCGCCCGCAGGCGCAGGCCGAAGGGCGTGCGGAAGAGCACGTACCAGGTGATCGGGACGAGCAGGAACGCGAGGTAGACCAGCGGGCTGAACTGGAAGGCGCCCTCGCCCCAGCGGGGCAGGCGGTTGGTGATCGTCGCCGACGTCGCCGAGTTGCCGAACAGCCCGGTGAGCACCACCGCGGGCACGCCGATGGCCATGAGGTTGATCGCGACGCCGGAGATGATCTGGTCCGCCTTGTAGCGGATCGACACGACCGCGTGGATCCAGCCGACGCCGCCGCCGACGAGCATGGCCGCCAGCACCCCGACCCAGGGCGCGTACCAGACGGAGGCCCCGGGGTTCTGCGTGATGGCGGGCAGCTCGACGTAGTAGGTCACCAGCGCCGCGGCCAGCGCACCGAAGATGATGATGCCCTCGAGGGCGATGTTGACCACGCCGGACCGTTCGGAGAACATGCCGCCCAGGGCGGCGAAGAGCAGCGGCGCGGTGGCGCGCAGCGCCGACCCGAGGAGCGCCAGCAGGACGACGGTGTCCATCAGCGGTCCCCCTCGGTCGCGGCGACCTTCGGCGCGACCACCGGCACGTCGCCGCCCGGCGTCCCGCCGGTCGGCTCCTCCGGCAGGTCACCGAGGGCCTGCGCGCGGCGCAGCGGGTGGGTCAGGCGATCGGGCAGGAAGCCCTTGGCCGCGATGAACAGCACGACCAAAGCGAGCACCATCGACACGACGTCGCGCGTCAGGTCGGTGAAGGCGATGTTCATCGCCGAGCCGCCGTTCTTGAGCACGCCGAACAGGAACGCGGCGAGCACGGTGCCGACCGGGTGGTTGGCGCCCAGCAGCGCCACCGCGATGCCGTCGAAGCCGTCACCGGTGGGCAGCGACTGGCGCAGCGCGTAGTCCTCCAGCGCGCCACCCAACACGTAGTGGGTGGCGGTGAGCCCGGCCAGCGCGCCGGAGATCGCCATGGCCATCACCGTGTTGCGCGGGATGTTGGCGCCGCCGTACTCGGCGGCCTTCGGCGCCAGCCCCGTCGCCCGCAGCTCGTAGCCGTAGCGGGTGCGGAACAGGAAGAGCCAGACGAACACCGCCGCCGCGAGGGCGAGGAGGAACGAGGGGTTGAGGTTGGTCGGCGGGATCGTGAGCGGTAGCGCGCGCCAACCGATGGCGGCCAGCACGGCGTACGCGACCGCCGCCACCGCCAACGCGGCCAGGATCCTCCCCTGGAAGCCGCGCCGCCGCACGGCGGCCACCGCACCGCCCCCGACGAAGGCCAGCACCGCCAGCAGACCCGCGATCCAGGCCGCGGCGTCGACGGGGACGACGTTGGTCCCCGGGGTCGCGCGCAGGTCGATGCCGAACATCGCCGGCAGCCGGGGGATGCGGGCCGCTTCCGAGAGCTCGAACGACTTCGGTTCGGAGCCCGGCGCCTTGAACGGCAAGTTCAGCACGACCGGCTGGTCGCCCGGCCGCGGCTGCGCCACGACGACGGCCCCCACGAGCGTGACCACCGCCACCGCAGCCAGCGTCAGGCGGGGCGAGATGCGCATCACCCGCCGGATGGGCGGCACGAGCAGGCCCACGACCGACGCGACCACGACCCACGCGATCAGCTGGATCACCCTCACGGCCGAGGCGGCGAAGGTCGGCGACGACGACAGCATGAACAGCATGAGCGACGCCGCCACGAAGTTGAGCAGGATCGTGTTGATGACCTCGTTGGCACCGAAGCGCGCCTTGAGGAAGCCCGGGATCGCGCCCCACAGGCCGCCGCCCACGGCCGCCGCGAGCACCGCGGCCGGCAGGACCACCCAAGCGGGACCCGGCAGGTACAGGCCGACGAACATCGCGCCGATCGCGCCCAGGACCATCTGGCCCGGCGCGCCGATGTTGAACAGGCCGGCCCGGAAGCCGAAGCCCACGGCCAGGCCGGTGAAGATGAGCGGCGTGGCGAACGACAGCGCATCGAAGAAGCCCTTGGTCGTGCCGAGCGAGCCCGAGAAGAGGATGTAGTAGGCGTGCCACAGCGTGTCGAGTCGGCCCGCCAGGGCCATCACGGGCCCGCTGACGACGACGTCGCGACCCAGCGGCGTCGGCTGCAGCAGGAGGATGACGACGGCGGCGGCGAGCAGCGCCAGCGCGATCGACACGGCGGGGATCGCGACCGCGGTGAGCACCCGGTCGAGCACGCGACCCGCCCGCGGCCACAAGCGGAGGCCGAACAGCAGCGCGGCCGCGCCCGCGACCAGCGTCAGGAAGGCGGCGAAGCCGGGGGCGGAGCCCCCGTAGGGCAGCCGCCGCACGACCACGCCGGCCTCGCGCGCCAGCTCGACGCTGCGCTCGACCGGACGCGTCAGCGCCTGCTCCGAGAGCTGCCGGAGGCGCTCCGCGTCCTGGTTCGGGCGCGGATCGGCGATGTTCGGCGCGATCGCCTCTTGGAAGGCCTGGGCCCGCCTCGTCTCGACGGCCGCGTCGAACTGGGCCAGGCCCCAGGTGGCGGTGCCGATCAGGAGCACACCCGCCGCGAGCCACGCGCCGTAGCGCGCGCGCCCGGGCAGGGCCGCCCCGCCCGCGACCACCGCGAGCCCCGCGACGGAGAGCCACAGCACGGCGGCATGACCGGGCACGCTGATGGGCTCCGTCCGGCCGGTGAAGTCGATCACCCGGTCGGGGAGAAGGATGACGGCCGCCCGCGAGCCGGTCTCCCGACTGAAGGCTGCCCAGGGGGCGACCCACAGCGCGACGAGGGTCACGAGGGCGAAGGCCGCGACCGCGAGGCGTTCGCTCATCGCGTCATCCTACATTGGCGCCGGGTCGTCCTCCCCCCACTGGCGCCGGATCTCCTCCACCGCCCGCAGGGCGTCGCCGGCGTGGGCGAGGCGGTCCGCCGGGTCGGACGCCAGGAGGCGCGCGACGAGCTCGTCGGCGGCTTCCAGGGCCGGGTCGAGGCTCGACGGCCGCGCCACGTCGAAGGCCCCACCGAGCGCCGAACGGTGCCCGGCCGCCAGCGCCTCCAGCATGCCGGCATGGGGCACCTCGCCCACGAGCGCCGCGTACAGCATGACGCCGGCGGCGTAGAGATCGGACGCCGGCGTCGCCGGCTCGCCGCGTGCCTGCTCGGGGCTGAGGTACGCCAGGGTGCCCGCGGCCCGCGGCACGGTCGCCCGGTCGTCGACGCGCACCGCGAGGTCGAAGTCGATGAGCGTGACCCGGCCGGCCCGATCCACCAGCACGTTCTCCGGCTTGACGTCGCGGTGGACCACGCCGAGGTCGTGCAGGTAGGCGAGCCCGGCGAGCAACTGGGCGAAGGCGCCGAGGTAACGCCCGCGGGCCGCATCGCGCACGCCGCGCGGTCCCCGTGCGTCGCGGCCCTCGCTCGCCTCGCCGGCCGCGAGCAGTCGCCGACCCCAGACCAGCGGCATCCGCACGCCGGGCCAGCCGTCGACGTCCAGTCGGGCATCCACGCGCCCGACGTTCGCATGCCGGAACCCCGCCGCGATCCGGAACTCGTGGTCCGCGCGCGGCTCGCTCCCCGGCGGGAGCAGCTTCAGCGCGCCGACGGAATCGCCGTCGGACACGAGGTAGACGCGGGCGGACGCGCCGCGCCCCACCTCGCGCAGGATCATCTCGCCGCTCGGCAGGCGGCGGCCGATCACGCGCGGGCCCGCGCCCACGGCGGCGCTCACCGCGGCACCAGCACCCGCGCGCGGCGCAGGGCGGCGAGCGCGCTTCGCTCCGCGTCGGGCGCGGTACCGTCCGGCCGCACGGCACGACCGTCGCTCCCCGCCCGCCGCCCGCTGGGCCGCGGCGCCGCGGCGACGCCCGCTGGGACGCGCAACAACACGTGACCGAACCCCGCCTGCGCCAGGGCCGAGCGGGTCCGGCGGAGGAACGCCTGCACGGCAGCACGGTAGGCGCGCACCTCCTCGGGGCCGACCGTCCGCCGCTCGTCGCTCTCGACGTCGACGACCTCGAAGCGGCCCTCCGGCGGATGCAGGTCGTCGTCGGACACCACCTGCAGGAAGGCGGCGTCGAGCCCGCGCGCCCGCAGGGCCACGAGGGCCGGTCGCCACGGCTGGGGATCGAACAGGTCGGAGATCACCACCGCCAGCGCCGCGCCGCGCACCTTGGGGAGCGCCAGCGCGAAGCTGCGCACGCCCTCTACGGGTCCGGGCCCCCCGGGCACCGGCGCCGCCTCCTCGAGCAGCCCCCACGCGCGGGCCAGGCCGACCCGGCCCTGCGCCACCGGGCTCGCGGCGCCGGCCGTCGTGTGCACGCGGGTGATGGCGTCGCGCTGGCCGACGTAGCTGACGAGTTCGGCGACGAGCCTCGCGTAGTCGAGCTTGCCCGCCAGGCCCATGCTGGGACTGACGTCGAGCACGACGTGGACGTCGATCGTCCGCTCGGCCCGGTAGAGGCGCGTCACCAGCCGCCGGCTCCGCGCGTAGACGCGCCAGTCGACGGCGCGCAGCTCGTCGCCCGGCTGGTAGGAGCGGAAGTCCTGGAACTCGACGGAACTGCCGGTCTCGCGGGCGCTGCGGTCGCCGCTGGCCGCGCTCATCTCGCGCGCGGCGAGCGCGTAGCGGTCCAGGGCCCGGCGCCCGGCGGCGCTGATCACGGCCGCGCCTGGGCGAGCGGGGCTTCGGGCACGCGCGTCACCGGCGTCGTCAGCCGCGTCCCCGGCGCTGGCCCGGGTCGACGCTCTCCACGGCCTCGCTGACGACCTGGTCCGGGTCGACGCCCTCGACCTCGGCCTCGAACGACAGCAGCAAGCGGTGGCGCAGCGATGGCAGCGCGGCGCGCCGCAGGTCCTCGAACTCGACGTGCGGTCGCCCGGCCGCCAACGCGTAGCCCTTGGCCGCCAGCACCATCGCCTGCGCGCCGCGGGGGCTCGCCCCGAGGCGCACCATCGGGTGCTCGTGGGTCGCCTCGACCAGCTTCACGACCCACTCGAGCGCGCTGCCGGCGACCGGCACGGCGCGCAGCGTCGCCTGCATGTCGAGGAACGTCTCGCGCGACACCACGCTGCGCGGCGGCTCGGCCTCCTCCCCGGTGGTGGCGACGAGCACCTGCCGCAGCGTGTCGGCGTCGGGTCGCGGCACCAGCACCTTGAACAGGAAGCGGTCGAGCTGCGCCTCGGGCAGCGGGTAGGTGCCCTCCATCTCGATCGGGTTCTGGGTCGCGAGCACGACGAACGGTTCGGGGAGCTCGTGGCGGACGCCGGCGACCGTCACGGCCCGCTCCTGCATCGCCTCGAGCAGCGCCGACTGCGTCTTGGGGGTGGCGCGGTTGATCTCGTCGGCCAGCAGGACGTTGTGGAAGACCGGCCCGGCCTGGAACTCGAAGCGGCGCTCGCGCGCCTCCTCGACGAAGACCGTGCTGCCGGTGACGTCCGCGGGCATGAGGTCGGGCGTGAACTGCACCCGCCCGAAGGTGAGCGCGGTGGCGTCGGCGAAGGCGCGCACCAGGCGCGTCTTGCCCAGGCCCGGGGCGCCCTCCACGAGCACGTGGCCGCGCGCCAGCGCCGCCACCAACAGGTCCTCGACCAGCGTTCGCTGACCCAGGATCACCTGCGCCACGGCGTCGCGCAGGCGGCCGAACGGTTCTGCGTAGGCGCTGACGGGATCGTTCTGCATGCCTTCGATGACCTCCAGGGTGGACCCGCAGGGCAGCGTACACTGGTCGCCATGACGGCCACGTCGGTCGGGATCGCACATCCGCCGCCCAGGCTCACCTGGGGCCGTGTCGAACTGCGGCCGATCGCCGACCTCGACCGCCACGCGTGGCGCCGCCTGCACGCCCACTTCCGCGACCCCGAGATCGCGCACCTCAACGGCACCCCGCCGTCGCGCCTGCCGCTGTGGCTGCTGCGGCGGATGCTGCGCGCCGACGCCGCCCGCCACGACCGCCGCACCTTCGGCATCTTCGACGAGCACGCGGCCTACATCGGCACCGTCGAGCTCTACGACCTGCGCGGCAGCGAGGCGACGCTCGGCATCATCATCGGCGAACGCAGCCACTGGAGCCGCGGCTACGGCGGCGACGCGATGCGCGCGCTGCTCGCGTTCGCGTTCGAGCAGTTGGGGCTGGAGCGCGTCCGACTGCACACCTTCGGCGACAACGAGCGCGCCCAGGCCGCCTTCCGCAAGGTGGGCTTCGTCGAGCGGCAGCGGCTGACGGGTCCGCGCGGCCGCGTCGACGTGCACATGGAGCTCGCGCGGTCCGCCTGGTTCGAGCGGCGCGGGGCGCCGCCCGCGCCCGCCGCGGGGACCGCCCAGGCGGGGCCGGCGCGCACCGCGTCCGGGGCGCCGGCGAACCTCTCGCCGGCCGCCGCGGACGCGACGGGCTAGGCGGCCGGCTCCTCGCCCTCCAGCGCGTCGAGCGCCGCGGGGTCGAAGTACGACTTGACGGCCGCCGCCGCCGCCCGGCCCACGCCGGGCACCGCCGCCAGCGCCTCCAGCGACGCGTCGCGCAGCTGGTCGACCGACGAGAAGTGCGCCAGCAGCGCGTCGCGTCGCTTCGGGCCGACGCCGGGCACGTCGTCGAGCAGCGAGCGCGTCATCGCCTGGCCGCGCCGCTGCCGGTTGTAGCCCACCGCCGTGCGGTGCGCCTCGTCGCGCGCGTGGATGAGCAGCCGCAGCGCCGGGTGGGCGTTGGGCAGCAGCAGCTCGCGGCCGTCCTCGGTGACGATCGTCTCGACGCGCTTGGCCAACCCCACGAGGGGGACGTCGACGCCCGCGTCCCGCAGCGCGCGCTTGGCCGCGGAGAGCTGCCCCTTGCCGCCGTCGATCAGCAGCAGGTCCGGCGGCGGCAGGCTGTCGGCGAGCCGCCCGGTGAAGCGCCGCAGGACGGCCTGGTGCATCGAGGCGAAGTCGTCCGGACGGTCGAGCCCGCGGATGCGCAGCCGCCGGTACTCGCTCTTCTTGGCGCGCCCCCCCTCGAACACGACCAGGCTCGCGACGGTGTGGGTCCCCATGAGGTTGGAGACGTCGAAGCCCTCCAGCCGCCAGGGGGGCGTCGCGAGGCCGAGCGCCGTCTGCAGCTCGCGCACGCCGGGCGCCTCGCCGCGCTTCTCGAGCAGCGCCAGCTCCGCCTCCAGGCCCGTGCGGGCGTTGCGCTCCGCCATGCCGATCAGGGCGACCTTGTCGCCGCGGCGCGGGGTGCGCAGCTCGACCTTGCGGCCGGCGCGGCCCGCCAGGAAGGCGGACCAGATGCCCACGTCGAGCTCGCTCTCCGGCAGCAGCAGCAACGGGGGCACGTGCGTCGCCATGCCGTAGTACTCCGCCAGGAACGGCTCGAGGAGCTCGGCGACGGTGGCCCCCGAGGCGCGCGTCAGGAAGCGCTTGTCGCGCCCCACCACCCGCCCCCGGCGCATCTGGAAGAGCTGCACCATGGCGAAGTCGCCCGCCTGCGCGACGCCGAGGAAGTCGAGGTCCTCCCCGCCGGACGACACCACGCTCGACTCGTAGCCCGAGAGCCGCTTGAGCGCCTCGAGGCGGTCGCGGTAGGTCCGCGCCAGCTCGAAGTCCATGCGCCCCGCCGCGGCCCGCATCTCGCTCTCGAGCATGGCGACCGTGTCCTCGACGCGTCCCTCGAGGAAGGTGCGCACCTGCCGCACCACGGCCGCGTAGGCCTCGGGGTCGGCGGCGCCGACGCAGGGCGCCGGGCAGCGGCCCATGTGGTGCCGCAGGCACGGCTTCTTGCGCGTCTGCATCGGCGAGCCGCTGTTCTGCCGCAGCGGGAAGACGGCGCCGACGAGCTCCTGCACGCGCCGCACCACCCCCGGGTTGGGGTAGGGCCCGAAGTACTGCGCGCCGTCCTTGACCACCCGGCGGGTGAACTCCAGCCGCGGGAAGGGCTCGTTCGTGAGCTTGAGGAAGGGGTACGACTTGTCGTCCTTGAGCAACACGTTGTAGTGCGGCTTGTAGCGCTTGATGAGGTTCGCCTCGAGGATCAGCGCCTCGACCTCGTTCTCCGTGACGATGTACTCGAGCCGCTCGGCGTCGCGGGTGATCAGCCGCGCCTTGGCGCCGGCGTGGCGCCCGAAGTACGAGCGCACCCGCGACCGCAGGTCGATCGCCTTGCCGACGTAGATCACGCTGCCCCGCGCGCCGCGGTCGGTGCCGTCGCCGGCCGCTCCCCCGTCGCGCTCGGGCGCGTGCCACAGGTAGCAGCCGGGCTGGCGCGGGAGGACGGGGAGGTCGGCGGGCTTCACGGCGCCAGCGTACTCGCGGGTGGGGGCAGGGCATGTGCTGAGGCTGCGCGGGTGGGTTGCGGCACCGCATCGCCGTCCGGCGTCAGGCCGACCGTGCACGCCGACGCCCGCTAATGAGGGGATGCCAGCCAACCCTCACGCGTCGAGCAGCATCGCCTCCGGCGCCTGCAGCAGGTCGATGAGCTGGTTGGTGAAGCGCGCCGCGTCGGCGCCGTCGACCAGGCGGTGGTCGAAGGAGAGGCTGAGGTAGAGCATGGGCCGCGCGGCGATCG
>JAABRV010000240.1 GCA_011390735.1 Trueperaceae bacterium
AGGCCGATGAGCCCGGCATAGGCGCTGAGCGTGCCGATCGTGTTGCCGCTCTGCCAGAGCAGGGCCATGCCCTCCCGGAAGGACGCGGCCGCCAGCTCCGGCTGCCGCGATGCCAGGTAGGCGTGGCCGAGGACCACGTGCAGGCCGCCCCGCGAGACCGGGTTGGCGCCTTGGATCCGGGACCGGGCCAGGTGCGCCCACTCGCGGGCGGCATCCTGTTCTCCGCGGGCATGCAGGAGGAAGACGCGCAGCGCCTCGATATCGCCGCGCGCTTCGCGCAGTTCGACGTCCGCGCTCTTCGATCGGTTCGCCGCGGGGGCCAGCGCCAGGGCCTTCTCGGCGCGCTGCAGGTGGGCCTCCACCTCGTCGAGGCGACCGCTCAAGAAGAGCGCCCAGGCGTGGGTCCTGTGGAGCGCCGGGTAGCCCTCGAACACCGTGGCGGGGATGTTGGAGAGCCACGCCAAGGTGGACCGCACGACGCTGGGCATCAGGTTGGGTTGGGTCGCCATGCGCGGCAAGGTGTCCAGCCACCGAAGGGTGACCGTGATGTGTCCTTGGTGGAGCATCGACGTCCAGTTCTCCTCGACCAGCCTCTGGGCGGTGAGGAAGTGGCGTCCGGCGAGGGCGTGCCCGAGGGCGTCCTGGACGTAGCCGTGGGCCTCGAACCAGGCGCTGGCCCTGAGGTGCAGTTCGGGCACGAGAGAGGCCTGGTCACGCTGCAGGCTCGCGCGCAGCAGGTCGGCGAACAGGCGATGGAGACGGAACCACTGCCGCTCGGCATCGAGCGGGATGAGGAACGCGTTGCGGGCCAACAGGTCGTGGAGCATGGCCGCGCTGTCGGGCTCGTCCGTCAGCGCCTGGCACAGCGGGGCACAGAACCTGTCGAGGACAGAGATGCGCAGCAGGAAGGCGGTCAGCGCAGCGGGCACGCGGCTGAGGACCTCTTCCAGCAGGTAGTCGGCGATGTACTCCTGGCTGCCGCTGAAGCGTCCGATGAACTCGCCTCGTTGGGCGTCGTCGTCGGGCAGGGCCATGGCCGCCAGTTGCAGCCCGGCGGCCCACCCCTCGGTGCGCGCCTCCAGCGCGGTGATCTCGTGGGGATGCAGCCCGAGGGCATGCAGGTCGTTGAGCAGTTCGTCGATCTCCGAGGTCGTGAACCGCAGGTCCTGCAGGCGGATGTCCACCAGCTCCCGCCGGGCCCTGAGCCGGGGGAGCGAGAGCGGCGGAACGACCCGCGTGGCGAGCAAGAGGGTCACGCCCGGCGGCGCACGATCGACCAGGAAGTCCACGCCTGCGTGGATGGCCGGCTCGTCGATGACGTGGTAGTCGTCCAGGATCACCAGCAGCGGCGCGTCGTCGTCGCCGAGGGCGTTGATCAGCTCCGGCAGCAGCGCGTGCAGGCCACTGGCCTCGCCGCCGTGGATCCGCTCGAGCAGGTCGGCGGCGAAGCCGGGACGCACGCGTTGGATCGCGGCGATGAGGTAGGTGACGAAGCGCTCCGGGACCGCGTCCTGCTCGTCCAGCGACAGCCACGCCACGGGGACTTCCTGGGTCCCCGCCCAGGCGGCCACCACCGTGCTCTTGCCGAAGCCGGCCGGTGCGCAGACCAAGATCAGCCGTGCGGCGTCTTCGATGGCACGGCTCATCTTCGCGAACAGACGTTCCCGCGCGACCAGGGGGGCATGCGCATGCGGGAGGTACGTCTTGGTCGCCAGGACGGCCACACCCATACGACTTTGGTATACCGCGCCGGGCGCGGCGGCGGGTCACGCGGGTAGCCCTTCGGCGGATGCGGCCGGCAGTTGGCGAACCTATGCTTCGGTGGTGGGCGTGAGGGTCGATCCGGACGGCCGGGCGGCAGCCTCACGCAGGCTGCACGAGAGACAGGGGTGAGGCGTGCTCTTCCTCAGATCGATCCGCAACGACATGCTCCGGAGCCGGGCGATCACGCTGACGACCGTGGCGTTCGTTGCGGCGGCGGCGATGCTGGTGACGCTGGCGGCCATCCTGGTCGTCAACCTCTCGGGCGCGATCGATGCGCTCATGACCCGGGCGAAGACGCCGCACTTCATGCAGATGCACGCCGGCGACCTGGACCTGGACCGGCTGGCGGCGTTCGCCGGGGCGCAGGAGGCGGTCGCCGACTTCCAGGCGCTGGAGTTCCTCAACCTCGACGGCGCGGCCTTCTCGTTCGCCGGCGGCTCGCTGGCCGACAGCGTCCAGGACAATGGCCTCACCGTCCAGGGCGAGCGCTTCGACTTCCTGCTCGACCTCGACGGCAACGTCATCACGGTCGCCGATGGCGAGGTCTACGTCCCCCTCACCTACGTGCAGGATGGCCGGGCGCGGACCGGCGAGAGTCTCGTCATCGCGGGCATGGCGTTCACCATCGCGGGACCGCTGCGCGACTCGCAGATGCAGCCGCTGCTCTCGTCGTCCAAGCGCTTCCTGGTCAGCCACGACGACTACGCGGCCCTCCGGCCGCTCGGCAGCGTGGAGTACCTGATCGCGTTCCGGTTGCACGACCCGTCCGCGCTGGGCGCCTTCGAGGCCGCCTACGCCGCCGCCGACCTCGAGGCGAACGGACCGACCATCACCTACCCGCTCTTCCGGATGCTGAACGGCCTCTCCGACGGCCTGATGATCGCGGTGCTGCTCCTCGTCAGCGCGCTGGTGATCGCGATCGCGTTCCTGTGCATCCGCTTCACGCTGCTGGCAAAGATCGAGGACGATTACCGCGAGATCGGCGTGATGAAGGCCATCGGACTCCGCGTGTCGGACATCAAGAGGATCTACCTGGCAAAGTACGCGGCCATCGCGGTGGCGGGCGGCCTGCTCGGGTACGCGCTCTCCTTCGCCCTCCGCGACCCACTGCTCGCCAACATCCGGCTGTACCTGGGCGAGAGCGCGAACGCCGCCCTGGCCCCGCTCCTGGGCGTCGTCGGCGTCGTCCTGGTGATCCTGGCGATCGTCGCCTACGTCAA
>JAABRV010000241.1 GCA_011390735.1 Trueperaceae bacterium
GTGATCACGCTGGTGTCGTACTGGTTCGTCGGCCTCGGCAGCGGCGTCTGGCTGGCGTTCGGCCGCGGCCTCGACGGCGTGGGCCTGTGGTGGGGCCTGGTCATCGGCCTGGCCGTCGCGAGCATCGCCCTCACCGTCCGCTTCGCCGTCCTGTTGCGGCGGTTGCGCCGGCCATCTCCCCCTGCGGTAGACTCCCCCGCGTGAGCACCTTCGTGTCGATCATGGTCTACGCCACCGCCGTCCTCGTCGGCCTGGTGGCGCTCTCGGGCGCGTTCGTCCTGGCCGCGGGCTGGGTCGTGCGCCACACCGACGAACCCGACGCCGGCCACTGACGTGGCCGCCCAGGCCGGGCCCCCGCGCGTCGACGCCGGGGCGCCGCCCCCCCGCCCGCGGTGGGGTCCGCTGGGTGCCCTCCTCGGCGCCGACGCCCCCACGCTGCCGACCGCCCTCCGCGCCGTGCGCCTGACGTACGCCGTCGTGTTCCTGGCGCAGACCCTGCTGGCGCTGCTCGTGAGCGCCGGCCTGCTCCTCCTCGTCGGCAGCCGGCCCCGACCCAACGACGTGCTCGCGGGCGTGCTGCTGGCGATGTCGCTGCTGCACGTGGTCATCGGGTTGGCGCTCGGCTACGCCCTCGCCGGCCGACCGGGGCGCGCCGCCGCCGTGGGCTCGGCGACGGCCGCGGCGGTGGCGCTGTCCGTCACCGCGTGGTTCGCGGCCCTGATGACCGCCTCCGGCCAGCGGCCCATTTGGGTCGTCGCCGGCTTCGTGGTCGTGTCGCTCGCCTACCTCGCCGGCTTCACCCTCACGCCGCGTTGCGCACGGGCGGCCCTGCGGCCGGAGCCAGCGGAGAGGGACGAGCCGGTCGCCATCCGCGAGCCGGCCTGACCCCAGAGACGAGGCGCCCCATGGACTTCGCCGCCCCCTACCCCTCCCGCCGCACGCCGCTGCTGGCCCGCAACGTGGTCGCGACCTCGCAGCCGCTCGCCGCGCAGGCCGGCCTGCGCATGCTGTGGCGCGGCGGCAACGCCGTCGACGCCGCCCTCGCCACCGCCATCGCGCTGACGGTCGTCGAGCCGACCAGCAACGGCATCGGCTCCGACGCGTTCGCCATCGTGTGGGACGGCGAGGCGCTGCACGGCCTGAACGCCTCGGGCCGCAGCCCGCGGGCGCTCGGTCCCGAGCGCTTCGCCGGCCGCGACGCCATCCCGCTGCGCGGCTGGGACGCCGTCACGGTGCCCGGCGCGGTGTCGGGCTGGGTGGCGCTGTCGCGTCGCCTCGGCCGGCTCCCCTTCGCCGACCTGTTCGAGCCGGCGATCGCCTACGCCCGCGACGGCTTCCCCGTGTCGCCCGTCATCGCGCGCGCCTGGGCGCTCTCGGCGGCCGCGTTCGCCGACGCCCCCGACTGGCAGCGCGCCTTCGCGCCCGGTGGGCGCACGCCCGCGGCGGGGGAGGCCTGGCGTTTCCCCGATCAGGCGCGCACGCTCGAGGCCATCGCCGCGACGGGCGGCGACGCGTTCTACCGCGGCGGGGTGGCCGACGCGATCGTCGCGCACGCCCGCGCCGGCGGGGGCCTCCTCGACGAGGCCGACCTGGCCGCCCACCAGGCCGATTGGGTGGGGACCGTGGCGACCGACTGGCGCGGCCACGAGCTGCACGAGATCCCGCCCAACGGACAGGGCATCGCCGCGCTCGTGGCGCTCGGCATCCTGCGCCACGTGCCCGGCTTCGACGACCTCGAGGTCGACTCGGTGCCGTGGCTTCACCTGCAGGTCGAGGCGATGAAGCTCGCCATGGCCGACGCCCACCGCTGGGTCGCCGACGCCGAGGCCATGCGCGACGTCACCGCCGACGACCTGCTCGACGACGGCTACCTCGCCGAGCGCGCGCGTCTCATCGACCCCGGTCGGGCGGGCGACCCCGGGCACGGGACGCCGGCGCGCGGCGGCACCGTCTACCTCTCCGCCGCCGACGCCGACGGCATGATGGTCTCGCTCATCCAGTCGAACTACTACGGCTTCGGCAGCGGCCTGGTGGTGCCGGGCACGGGCGTGTCGCTGCAGAACCGCGGTGCCGGCTTCGTGCTCGACCCGTCCCACCCGAACGTGGTCGCGGGCGGCAAGCGCCCGTTCCACACGATCATCCCGGCGTTCCTGACCCAGGGCGGGGCGCCCCGCTGCAGCTTCGGCGTCATGGGCGGACCGATGCAGGCGCAGGGGCACCTCCAGATGGTGCTGCGCATGGTGGGGCACGGGCAGAACCCGCAGGCGGCGGCCGATGCGCCGCGCTGGCGGCTCGTGGGCGGGCGCCAGCTGGCGGTCGAGTCCACCTTCGCGCCCGACACGCTCGAGGGCCTGCGCGCGCTGGGCCACGAGCTCACGTCGACGGCGCCCGAGGCGAGCTTCGCCTTCGGCGGCGCGCAGATCGTGTGGCGCGGCGCCGACGGCTACGTCGCCGGCAGCGAGTCCCGCAAGGACGGCGCCGCCGTCGGGTTCTAGCGGCTCCCTCGCGCGGTGCACGCGACGGCGCCCGCGCCCCGCCCGCCGCGCGCCGCCTCGCGGCGCCGAGGGTTGGACGGAGCCCGCCGCCGACCCGGGTTAGGGTGCCGACGTGCGCCGCAGCGCACGCGTGCGCGTGGACGCGCGCACGGGCACGCACCCGCCGCCGCGAGCGCGGCCCCCAGCGGTGCGTGCGAGAGGAGTTCCCCATGACCACCGCCGCCTCCGGCGACACCGTCCACGTCCACTACACCGGCAAGCTCGACGACGGCTCCGTCTTCGACGCGTCCGAAGGGCGCGACCCGCTCGCGTTCACGCTCGGCGGGGGCCAGGTGATCCCCGGCTTCGACCAGGCCGTCGACGGCATGCGCGTCGGCGAGAGCAAGACCGTGCGCATCCCGGCCGACGAGGCCTACGGGGCGCGGCGCGACGAGCTCCTGATCGAGGTCCCGACGGAGCAGTTGCCCGAC
>JAABRV010000242.1 GCA_011390735.1 Trueperaceae bacterium
ACGACCTCCTGACCCGGGGTCGCCGTCCCCTTGGTACCCTGCGCCCGAGCACGCCCGACCACCCGGTCCGCCGGGTCGCGCCGGCCGTCCCACCCGAACCCGATGACGGACGCTCCCGCCACCCCACGGCCCTCCGCCGGCCCGCGCCCGCCCCGAGGCAGCGCGCGGCGCGGCGCCCATCGCCGCCCGTGGGGCGAGTGGCTGACCGCGTACGCCTTCGTGCTGCCGGCGACCCTGATCATCGGCATCTTCGGGCTCTTCCCGATCGTCTACGCGCTCTACATGAGCGTCCACCGCTGGCGGATCCGCCAGGGGCGCTTCGTGGGCCTCGACCAGTACGAGTCCATCGTCGGCGACTTCGCGATGTTCGGCGTCTTCCTCGGCGGCGTCGCGCTGATCGGCGTCGCGCATTGGCTCTGGGTCGATGCCTTCAAGGGGCGCGACGGTTTGGCCCGCTGGGGGCGCGTCGCCGGCGCCACCGCGCTGCTCCTCGCCGGCATCGCCTTCGCGCTCGGCTGGCAGGGCATGCGCGAGTCGGGCGATCCGCGCTTCCTGCTCGGCCTCATGCGCACCTTCTTCTACGGGTTCCTCAGCGTCCCGGTGCAGATCAGCCTGGCGCTCGTGCTCGCCAGCATGCTCTTCCAACCCATCAAGGGGCGCGATCTCTACCGGATCCTCTTCTTCCTGCCCTACGTGACCCCCGTGGTCGCCGCGGCGGCGGTCTTCCGCAACATCTTCAACCCGCGCGAGGAGCGGTTGGCCAACACCGCGCTCTCCTGGTTCGGGCTCGAGCCGCAGCGCTGGCTCTTCGAGACCACGCCGGTCGGGCAGCTCTGGTTCGGCGAGTTCTTCGCGCGCTTCGGGGTGGAGCTCACGGGCTTCTGGGCCGGCCCCAGCCTGGCGCTCCTGACGATCATCCTCTTCGGCATCTGGACCTACACCGGCTACAACGCGGTGATCTTCCTGGCCGGGCTCGGCGGCATCCCCAAGGAGCTCTACGAGGCCGCCGAGATCGACGGCGCGAACGGGCCGCAGCGCTTCTTCGGCATCACCGTCCCGCTGCTCGCGCCGGTGACCTTCTACCTGACGGTGCTCGGCTTCATCGGCACCTTCCAGGCCTTCACGCACCTGTACGTCATGCGCGAGGCGGCGGTGCGCGACGCGGTGGACACGGCCTCGCTGGTCATCTTCGACACCTTCTACCAGCGCAACGACTTCGGGATGGCGGCCGCTCAGTCGGTCGTGCTCTTCGTGATCATCCTCGCGCTGACGCTCCTGCAGAACCGGCTCTTCGGCCGCAAGGCGCTCCGTGGCTGAGCCCCGCACCCACGGGAACCCCGCCCGCGGCCGCCCGATCGGGGCGGGCGCGCGCGCGTCGGGCCCGCGCCTGCGCCGCGGCCAGGCGCTCGCGACCCGCCCCGTGACCGCGCTGCGCGCCGAGCACCTGGTGCTCTACATCGCGCTCACCGTGGGCGCCCTGGTGTCGCTCTCCCCCTTCATGGTGATGATCGGCCAGTCGCTGATGACGCTCGGCGAGACGCTCACGCGCGCGCCGCTGCCCGCGACGCCGCAATGGGGCAACTACGAGCAGGCGTGGAACGACGCCGACTTCGGGATCTACTTCCGCAACAGCGTGATCATCACCGCGACCGTCATCCTGGGCATGCTCATCACCTGCACGCTGGCCGGGTACGCCTTCGCGCGCATCGCCTTCCCCGGCCGCGACGTGCTGTTCGCGACGCTCTTGGCGACGCTGATGATCCCCGGCACCGTCACCTTCATCCCCGGCTTCCTGCTGGTGCGCGGCGACATCATCCCCTGGGGCTCCTGGCTCAACACCCTGCCGGCGCTCACGGTGCCGTTCCTGTCGACCGCCTTCATCATCTTCCTGTTCCGGCAGTTCTTCGCGCAGATCCCCAACGAGCTGTGGGACGCGGCGCGCATCGACGGCGCCGGCCACCTCCGCTTCCTCACGACCGTCGTGGTGCCGATGAGCCGGCCGGTGATGATCACCGCCACGCTGCTCACCTTCGTGAACGCCTGGAACGAGTTCCTCTGGCCGCTGCTGGTGACGACCAACCCGACCTGGCGGCCGCTGGCGGTCGGCCTCGCGAACTTCATCGACGACGCCGGCCCGCAGACGCACCTGCTCATGGCCGGCTCGGTGATCACGATCGTGCCCGTGCTGGTGCTGTACTTCTTCACCCAGCGGCAGTTCACCGAGGGCATCGCGACGTCGGGCCTCAAAGGGTGAGCGCGCACGGTGAAGGCCGCGTGGGCGCCGAGGCTGACGACCCCATGACCGCGCCGCGTCAACCTCGTATCCTGGAACCGTCGGGCGCACCGCCCGTGGTCGACCGCTCGTCCCCGTTCGGAAGGAGCCCCACCATGAAGCGCTTCCTCGCCCTCCTCGCCGCGCTCGTGCTCGCCGCCACGGCGTCCGCGCAGAGCGATTACGCGAACGTCGACCCCACCGGTCAGACGATCACCTTCTGGCACCAGCACAGCGGCATCCGTCAGGACATGCTGCGCGAGATCGTCGAGGACTTCAACGCGACGAACCCGTACGGCATCACCGTGATCGAAGAGAACCAGGGCGGCTACGGCGACATCTTCAACAAGATGCTCGTGCTGCTGGGCACGATGGACACCCCCAACCTGGTGGTCGCCTACCAGAACCAGGCCGCCACCTACCAGGTGGTCGACGGCCTCATCGATCTGTGGCCGCTGGTGCGCTCGGCCGAGTGGGGCTACTCCGAAGAAGAGCTCGCCGACTTCTTCCCCGGCTTCCTCCAGTCCGACGTGAACCCGACCTTCGGCAACATGCTGCTCGGCTTCCCGCCGAACCGCTCGATGGAGATGCTGTACTTCAACCTCAGCTGGCTCC
>JAABRV010000243.1 GCA_011390735.1 Trueperaceae bacterium
CGACATCGCCATGTCGAGCGTCTCGGGACCCCCGCGGTAACCCGCCACGGGCGCCACCAGCCAACCGACGACGCCCGCCACGCGCCGGCAGTACAGCATCAGCTCATCCAAGTCGGCGACGTCGGTCGGCTCGAGGTCGGAGGCCAACCCCAGGTAGAGCTCCTCGAAGGCCGGCAGCGGCACGTCGTGCCGCTCCAGCACCCAGGCCAGACCGATCTCCACCGCGGCCTCCGGGTCGGGGGCGCCCGCGTAGGCGCGCTGCACGCCCGCCCACCAGTCCCGCAGCCGCTCCCGCGCCTCCGTCACGCTCGACGCCTGGTCGACGGCGTCGTCGCCAGCCCGGCACACGGCATAGATGATGGTCACCGCCGAGCGCCGCTCCCCGCGGAACAAGCGCGACCCCAGGTAGAAGGTGCTCGAGTGCGCCCGTGTCTCCTCGGTGCAACTGGCGATCGCCTCCGCGACGGTCATGCGCCTCCCGAATCCGCGTCTGGGCCCCCGGATCGCCCCGAAGGTAGCACGGTGCCACCACCCGCCACGGGGGCCGTGCGCCCGGTCGCCACCGGCAAGCCCTCAGCCGCCGGTGGGCAGCTCGATGCGCTCGTCGGCCGCCCGCCGACCGCCGCCGTAGCGCTCCACGACGTACGCGTCCAGCATGCGGTTGAACTCGGGGACGATCTCGGCACCCTGCAGCGTCCCCACGAAGACGCCGTCGCGGTACACCGGCGCCCGCGGGGACTCGCCGGTGCCCGGCAGCGAGATGCCGATGTCGGCGTGCTTGCTCTCCCCCGGACCGTTGACCACGCACCCCATCACCGCGACCTTCAGGCCCTCGACGCCCGGGTACGTCTCCCGCCACTCGGGCATGCGGGCCTTGAGGTATGCCTGGATGTCGCGCGCCATCTCCTGGAACAGCGTGCTGGTGGTGCGGCCGCAGCCCGGGCAGGCGGTGACGCTGGGGGCGAAGCGACGCAGGCCGACCGCCTGCAGGATCTCCTGGGCGATCTCCACCTCGCGTTCGCGCGGCGCGCCCGGGTCCGGCGTCAAGGACACGCGGATCGTGTCGCCGATGCCTTCCGCCAGCAGCGGCACCAGGCCCGCCGTCGAGGCGACCGCCCCCTTGATGCCCATGCCGGCCTCGGTCAGGCCGACGTGCAGGGGGTAGTCGCAGCGCGCGGCGAGCTGACGGTACACGTCCCACAAATCGGGCACCTGGCTGACCTTGACGGACAGCACGATGCGGTCGCGGCCGAGACCGACGGACTCCGCCAGCTCGGCCGAGCGCAGCGCCGACTGCAGCATCGCCTCGATCATGACGGCATGCGCCGAGCGCGGCTCGCTCGCGCGCGCGTTCTCGTCCATCAGCTCGGTGAGCAGCGCCTGGTCGAGCGACCCCCAGTTGACGCCGATCCTGACCGGGCGGTCGTACTCCCTGGCGACCTCGACCATCGTGACGAAGTTGGCGTCGTGGCGCTCGCCCACCCCCACGTTGCCGGGGTTGATGCGGTACTTGGCGAGGGCCTCCGCCGCCCGCGGGAACTCGCGCAACAGCTGGTGGCCGTTGAAGTGGAAGTCGCCCACCAGCGGGACGTCGAGCCCCTGGTCCAGCAGCCGGTCGCGGATCTCCGGGACCGCCGCCGCGGCCGCCCGGTTGTTGACCGTGATGCGCACGATCTCGGAGCCGGCGCGGGCGAGCGTGGCCACCTGCTCGACGGTGGCGGCGACGTCGGCGGTGTCGGTGTTGGTCATCGACTGCACGACCACCGGATGGTCACCGCCCAGTAGGACGTGCCCGATGGGGACGGTGACGGTGGCGCGGCGGCGGGGGGCTTCCATGGGCCCCAGTCTATGCGCCCTCGGCGGCGTCAGGGTGGCCCCGGCCACCTTCACGGCCGCCGCGGCACCCGTGGCGCCACGTGCTCGGGTCACGCCCGCCGTGCGCGCCGCCAGGCCTCCTGAGGGCGTGGGGCCCGTCAACCGTCGTGCGACGCCTCGCGCTCGCCGACCAGCACCGCCACCTGCGGCCACAGCAGCTCGCTCGTCGACAGCGCCTCGCCACCGTGGATCGTCTCGCGCCCCGACCAGTCGCCGAAGCGGCCGCCGGCCTCGCGCAGGAGCACCGGGAAGGGGCCGGCGTCCCAGGGGTTCATCACCGGGTCGAGCATCAGCTCCAGGCGCCCGCTCGCCACCAGCGCGTGGCCGTACGCGTCGCTCCAGCCCGCCTGGTAGGCCGTCGCCGCCCGCAGGCGCGCCCAGGCGCCGCCGCGGCCGTGGCGCTCGAACGATCCGGCGTCGGTGAAGGCGACGTAGGCGTCGGCGAGCTCGGTCGTGTCGCGCACCCGCACCGGCCTGCCGTTGAGCCGTGTGCCCCGTCCGCTGGCCGCGTACACCGTCTCACCGAGCGCCGGGAAGTGCGCCACGCCCACCTCGACGCGGCCGTCGACCTCCAGGCCGATGAGCACCGCGTACAGCGGCACGCCACGCACGAAGGCCTTGGTGCCGTCGATCGGGTCGACCCACCAGACGTGCGACGCCTCGGCCCGCTCCGCGCCCCCCTCCTCGCCCACGATGCCGTGGCCGGGGAACGCCCGCCCGAGCCGCTCCCGCACGATCGCCTCGGCCGCCCGATCCGCCAGCGTCACCGGCGTCGCGTCGTCCTTCGTCTCCACCGCGACCCCGGTCCGGAAGTGCGCCAGCGTCGCCTGCCCCGCCACGAACGCGGCCTCGAGCGCCACGTCCAGGTACCGATCGAGGTTCTCCATGCGCCTACGCTACCGTCCTGGCGGCGGGGTCGGGGCCCGGGCGCGGGACCTGGAGTCACCGGAGGTGCCAACGGTCCCGCGCCCGGGCCCCG
>JAABRV010000244.1 GCA_011390735.1 Trueperaceae bacterium
ACCGTCAGGCTGTTGAGGAAGTAGAGGTCGAAGCGCGCGCCCTCGAAGACCGTGCGGTAGCCGACCAGGCTGAAGCTCTCGGCGTCTGGCAGGGCGTAGGGCGTGCGGAAGATCGCCCGCCGCTCCTTGAAGGAATTGATCACCACCAGCACGATCGGGAAGAGCGCGATGGCGGTGTAGGCGAGCAGGACCGCGTGGGCGCCCATCACCTGCGCCCAGTAGCCGAAACCGCGGCCGGGCCGCTCCCGCCGTCGTCTCACAACTCGATCCTCTGCAGGCGGCGCTGGTAGGCGAAGAGGTAGAGCACGACGCCGGTGAGGATGATCAGGAACATCACGCCCGCGACGGTGGCGCCCATCGTCGGGTTGCCCGGCTGCAGCTGGGCGCCGAAGAAGGTGCGGAAGAAGAAGGTGCCGAGGATGTCGGTCGAGAAGTTCGGCCCCGCCAGGGCGCGCTGGGTGGTGTAGATCAGGTCGAAGGCATTGAAGTTACCGACGAAGGTCAGGACGCCCACGATGCCGACGGTCGGCAGGATCAGCGGGAACTTGATGCCCCAGAACACCTGCCAGGCGGTGGCACCGTCGACCCGCGCCGCCTCGATCAGCTCGTCGGGGATCCCCACCAGCGCCGCCAGGAAGAGCAGCATGGGGATGCCCACCCACTGCCACACCGAGATCAGCGACAGCGTCACCAGCGCGGTCGCCTCGAGGCCCAGCCACGGCTGGTTGAGGTGCGCCGCGCCGAAGAGGCCCAGGAAGTCCTTGGAGATGCCCCAGATGGGGCTGAGGATCAGCCGCCAGATGAAGCCGACGAGCACGATGGAGAGCACCGTCGGCAGGAACAGCACGGTGCGGAAGACCGCCCGGAAGCGCACGACCTGCGAGCTCAGGAGGGCGGCGAGCAGCAGGCCGAGCGGGTTCTGCACGAGCATGTGGACGGCGAAGAAGACGAAGTTGTTGCGGATGGCGTTCCACAGGAAGGGCGCCCAGTTCGGGTCGCTGACGAGGCGCTGGTAGTTGGCGAGGCCGACGAACGCCTCGACGCGCCCGGGACCCGGCGCGAACATGCTCAGGCGCAGCGAGTCCAGCAGCGGGTAGATCATGAACGCCGTGTAGACGAGCGTGGCCGGCGCCAAGAAGACGATGACGTGGAACGGGAAGGGCTTCCTGCTTTTCACCGCATCGGCAGTCTACCGTTGCCGCGAGCGTGTGGGGGCGGGCCTAGAGGCCCGCCCCCATGGACGACGTCGTGCGGGTGCGCTCAGCGGTCCTGCTGCGGCGGGTACCAGCTCTCCAGGCCGCGCTGGACCATCTCGCCGGCCTCCTCTGGCGTCAGGGTGCCGTTGAGCACCTGGGCCGAGGCGTTCCACAGGTCGTTCTCGTTGTTGGGCGTGCCGCGCGAGAGGATCTGGTACGCGCTGCGGATGGTGGGCTCGCACTCGGCGCGCCAGTCGAGGAACGTCTGGGCGAGCGGGTCGTCGAGCGAGACGGCGTGGTCGGCGAGCGGGAAGAAGCCCGGGAGCGCGTTGGCGTAGAGCTCGGCGAACTCCTGCGTCGTCATCCACTCGAGGAAGGCCCGCGCCGCCTCAGGGTTGGCGGTGTCGGCGTTCATGCCGAGGGCGATGTCGGTGTGGTCGCTGATGTAGCAGGTGTCCTGGCCAGCGGGGACGGGCGGCTTGAAGGCGCCCATCTCGAAGTCGACCATCGGCCGGAACACGCCGATCTCCCAGGAGCCCGCTGGGAAGATGGCGCCGAGCCCGAGCGTGAAGAAGTTCTGCGCGTCGGGGTACGACATCGCCTGGTAACCGTCGGGCAGGTAGGGGCGCCAGGCGGCCAGGGCCTCGAAGGCCTCGACGAAGCCGCCCTCGTCGTAGCCGATCGAGCCCTCGATGAGGCCGAGCCGGCCCTCTTCACCGTTCCAGTAGTTGGGGCCGATGTTCTGGTACCCCATGGTCGCGGCCTCCCACTGGTCGGTGGTGCCCATGGCCAGCGGCGCGTAGCCGGCGTCGGCGATCGCCTGCAGCGTGGCGAGGAACTCCACGTAGGTCTCGGGCTCGTCCACGCCGACCTCGTCGAAGACGTCCTTGTTGTAGATGAAGCCGTGGATGACCGATGCCATCGGCACGCAGAAGACGTCGCTGCCGTCGTCGGTGACCCACGCGCTCCTGGCGACGTCGGAGAAGTTCTCCATGCCCGGCAGGTCGTTCAGCGAGGCGAGGTAGCCCTGGTTGAAGAGGTCGAGCGACAGGTCGAACGGGCGGCAGGTGATCAGGTCGCCCGCGCTGCCGGCCTCGAGCCGCGAGTTCAGGACGGCGTTGTATTCGGTCGGGGCGGTGGGCGAGAAGACGACCTCGATGTCCGGGTAGTGGGCGTTGAAGGCCGGAATGAGGGTGTTCTGCCAGATGCCGAGGTCGTCGTTGCGCCAGCTCTCGATCGTGAGCGTGGCACGCTGAGCGAACCCGGCACCGGCGATGGCGAGCGCCGCGAGCGCGAGAACGAAGATGCGGGCGGGACGGAACATGTGCGCCTCCTTGCGAGCGAGTTGTTCGACCCCTCGAGTGTACTGCGTGGTGTCGCGGGCCGTGCTCGGCAGGCGCACGTCCCCCGCCGACCGGGCCGCCCCGATTGCAGCGGCATGCCCGCTTGACTTGACACCACCGGCGCCACCGTGTAGGGTGCCTGGTCCCTGGATGGCAGCCCAAGCGCTCTCGTTCTGAGACCCGGTGTGCGTCAGCGCATCGGCACATGCATGAACGCCGTGGCAACCACGGCGGCTCAAGGAAGATAGGTACGACAATGGCTACCGGAACTGTCAAGTGGTTCAACAACGAAAAGGGCTTCGG
>JAABRV010000245.1 GCA_011390735.1 Trueperaceae bacterium
GACCATCCCGCCGTCCGTGGGCTCGATCCGCAGGCCGATCACCGGCACCGCGTGCACGCCGGGGGCTCCGGTGAGGCGCCAGTCGGCGTCGTCCAAGACGAGCGTGCCCGGTGCCTGGTCGACGACCTGCGGGGCGATCCCGGCGTACTCGGGCCACCCGGACGTGTCGAACGCGTCGTGGAGCCGCACCGCCTGGGCGACCGCGGGGGCGATCCCCAGCACCGGCAGGGGCGTCCGCCGACCGGCGAGCCACAGCCGTTCGAGCATGAGCGGGAGGCCGCCGACGTGGTCGGCGTGTTCGTGCGTGACGATGAGGGCCGTGACGCGCAGGGGATCGAGGCCGTGGGCCAGCAGCCGCTGCACCACGTCGCCGCCGCAGTCGACGACGACCACGCCCGACGGCCCTCGAGGGCCAGCATCGTGGTCGTGCGTCCGCCGTCGCTGAAGGCGGCCCCCGAACCGAGCACGTGCAAGACGCTCATGCCTCTTCCTCTCCCCGGGCGGGGCCCCGGACCACGTCCATCCTGACCCCTCCGGCGGGATCGCTTTGGTCGTTCGTACACTGCGCGGCCGACGCCGCGACCGATCGTTCGTAGCCGCGCGTGAGCGGCGCCCAGAGGCGCAGGCTCCATTGCATGAGCGGACCGATCGCCACCGCGAACGCCAGCGTCCCGATCCCGACGGTGCCGCCGAGCAGCCAGCCGGTGGTCAGCACGACGATCTCGACGAGCGTGCGGGCGCGCCGCACGGTCACGCCCAAGCGACGCGCGAGCGCCAGCGCGAAGCCGTCCCGCGGGCCGGCGCCCAAGCCGGCGGTGAGGTAGAGGCCGGTCGCCACGCCGGTGAGGACGAGCCCGACGCCGAACTGCAGCGCCCCGTCCACGAACCCGCTCGCGGCGGGGAACGCCGGCCAGGCGCGGAAGACGTCGACCCAGGGACCGATGACGAGCATGTTCAGGACCGTGCCCCAACCGGGTCGGGTGCGGGTCATCGCGGTCGAGATCGCCAGGATCGTCAGACCGGCGAGGATCGATGCCTGCCCGTAGGTGAGGGGCGTCCGGACCTCCAGGCCCTCGTGGAAGGCGTCCCAGGGGCCGAGCCCGATGCCCGCGTCGACCTGCAGCGCGATCCCGAGCCCGAAGAGGGCCAGGCCGACGTTGACGTGGAGCAGGCGCAGGGCGATGCGGGCGAGGCGGCTGAGGGGCACGCGGCCGAGCCTAGCGCCGCGCGCTCGGCGCCGGTGCGCTCGGCGCGAGGAGGCGCTCGCCGGTCTGGACCCGCCACAACCCGGCGTAGACCCCGCCGGCCGCCACCAACGCGTCGTGGCGCCCGCGCTCGACCACCCGCCCCTGGTCGAGCACGACGATCTCGTCCGCGTGCCGGATGGTGGAGAGCCGGTGGGCGATCGCCACCGTGGTGCGGCCCTGGGTGACGCTCGCCAGCGAGCGCTGGATGGCGGCCTCGGTCTCGTTGTCCACCGCGCTCGTCGCCTCGTCGAGGACCAGCACCGGCGGGTCCTTGAGGATCGCGCGCGCCAGCGCCAGCCGCTGCCGCTGGCCGCCGGAGAGCTTCTGGCCGCGCTCGCCCACGACCGTGTCGAGCCCGTGCGGCAGCGCCTCGACGAAGGGGCGCGCCTCGGCGAGCTCGAGCGCGCGCCAGAGCGCCGCCTCGTCGGCATCGGGGCGGCCGTACCGGAGGTTGGCGCGCACGCTGCCGTGGAACAGGAAGACGTCCTGGCTCACGAGCCCCACCGCGCGCCGCACGTCGGCCTGCGGATGCTCGCGCAGGTCGATGCCGTCGAGCGTCACGCTCCCGGACGTCGGGTCGTAGAGCCGCAGCAACAGCTTGACGATGCTCGACTTGCCCGCCCCCGTCGGGCCGACGATCGCCAGCGTGCGCCCCGCCGGCACGTGCAGGTCGATGCCGTGCAGCACGACGTCGCCGGTGGCGTAGGCGAAGCGGACGCCCTCGAACCGCACGTCCCCGGCCACCTGGGCCACGGGGAGTGGGCTCGGACCGTCGCGCAGTTCGGGTTCGGTGTCGAGCAGGCCGAACACTCGGCGGGTCGAGGCCATCGCGCGCTGGTAGAGGTCGAGGGTCTGGCCGAGGCGGGTGAGCGGCCACAGCAGCCGCTGGGTCATGAAGACGAGGGTCGAGTAGAGGCCGACGCTCAGCTCCCCGGCGAGCGCCTGGCGGCCGCCGTACACGAGCGTGGCCATGAAGCCCACGACGATCGCGATCCGGATGAGCGGCACGAAGGCCGACGACAGCGCGATCGCCTTGGCGTTGCGCTCGACGTAGCCGCGCGAGAGCGCCCCCAACCGATCGCGCTCCTGCGCCTCGGCGGTGAAGCTCTTGACGGTCGCGATGCCGCCGAGCGCGTTCGCGAGCTGGGCGTTCAACAGCCCCACCTGCTCGCGCACCGCCGCGTAGCGCGGCGCCATCCGCGTCTGGAAGCGCAGCGAACCCCACACGATCACCGGCATCGGCAGGAAGGCCCACCAGGCGACCTCGGGGGCGGTCGCGAAGAAGAAGGCGCCGAGCACCACGATCGTGGTCGTCAGGTGCAGGATCTCGGTGGCGCCCACGTCCAGGAAGCGCTCGAGCTGGTTGACGTCGTCGTTGAGCACCGCCATGAGGCCGGCGGTGTCGCGCTCCTCGTAGAAGGCCAGGTCGAGGTGCTGGGTGTGGTCGAACGCCGCGAGCCGCAGGTCGTGCTGCACGTCCTGCGCCAGGTTGCGCCACAGCACCTGGAAGGCGTACTCCGAGGCGCTCTCGAGCGCCCAGACGGCGAAGGTGATCGCGG
>JAABRV010000026.1 GCA_011390735.1 Trueperaceae bacterium
AGGCCTGGGGCGATTACGACCGTGACGGTTGGCCCGATCTCTACCTGACCGGCAACCTGGCGGGCGATGCCCTCTACCGCAACCGCGGCGACGGTACCTTCGAGCGCTCTTCTCTGTCGCCGCAGGTCGACCTCGGCGACGTTCGCACGGGTGGCGCGACCTGGTCCGACGTCGACAACGACGGCTGGCCCGACCTCTACGTCGTCGCCGACGGCCGCAACGCGCTGTTCCGCAACCGCGCTGGGCAGGGGTTCGAGGATGTCACCGACCTCGCCGGCGTCGGCGACCCCGGCAAGGGGACGGGCGCCGCCTGGGGCGACTTCGACGGCGACGGCTGGATCGACCTGTACGTCGTGAACTGGTCGTGCATCCCCGAGTGCGACCCCGAGGACCCGGCGCTGAGCCGCGACCGGCTGTTCCGCAACCGCGGCGACGGCACCTTCGAGGACGTCACGCACTGGCTCGACGACGCGAAGCTCGTCGGCGCCGGCTTCGCGGCCACGTTCGTGGACCTCACGGGCACCGGACGCGTCGACCTGTACGTCGTGAACGACAAGGTGCGCACGCCGATCGGCAACGTGCTGTGGCGCAACGACGGACCGGGCTGCGGCGGCTGGTGCTGGACGGACGTGTCCCGAGAGGCCGGTGCGGACGTCGTCATGCACGCCATGGGCATCGCCGCAGGTGACTACGACGGCGACGGCCGGGTCGACCTCTTCGTGTCCAACATGATGAACTCGATGGTGTTGCTACGCAACCAGGGCGACGGCACCTTCCGCGGCTCTGCCGCCCCCGCCGGCGTAGCGGTCAACCCCCCCGGCGAGGCGGTCGGCTGGGGCACGGCCTTCCTCGACGTGGACCACGACGGCTGGCTGGACCTCTACCTGGCCAACACCGGGCTCCCGGCGCTCGGCGCCAGCTTCTATGGCGGGCGCGCGCCCGACCTTGAGGACTTCCGCCACCCCTACCCGGACCTGCTGTTCCTCAACCAGGCCGACGGCACCTTCCGCGACGTCAGCCGCTGGGCGCTCGACGGCCAGCTCCGTCCGACCATGGGCCTCGCCGTCGCCGACTACGACCGCGACGGGCACCTCGACCTGGCGCTCGGCATCTGGGACGAGGGCTACGCGCTCTACCGCAACACCGGCTCGGCCACGACCGGCCACCGCTGGCTCGGCCTCGTCCTCGTCGGGGGCGGCCCCGTGAACGCTGACGCCGTCGGCGCCAAGGCCCTCGTCACCACCAGCGATGGTCGCACGCAGGTGCGCCACGTCGTCAACGGCGCGAGCCTGGGTGCCGGCCACGACCTCGCCCTGCACTTCGGGCTGGGCCCGCACACCGTCGAGGAGGTCGTGATCGTGTGGCCCGACGGCCTGACCGAACGCCTCGACCCCCCGCCGCTCGACGCCTACCTGGAGGTGCGCTACCCATGACGCGAACCCGCCCCACGAACGCTGCCCTGGCACTCGCGCTGGTCGCCGCGCTGGGCCTGCTCGCCGCGCCCGGTTGGGCGCAAGGGGACGCCCCCTGGGGAGAGCTCGAGGTGAGCGGCTCGATCCGCCAGGCGCGCGACCCCGTCATCATCGAGCAAGAAGGCCGTTTCTACCTCTTCACCACCGGCCCCGGCATCCCCATCCGTTGTTCCGACGACCTGCTGCACTGGGACGGCTGCGGCCTCGTCTCGATCGGCCTGCCTTCGTGGGCGCGCGAGTTGGTACCCGGCGCGACGGCGATCTGGGCGCCCGACGTCTCGTACTTCGCCGACCGCTACCACGTGTACTACTCGGTCTCGACCTTCGGCAGCAACGTGTCGGCGATCGGCCTGTTCACGAGTCCCACCCTCGACCGCGACGATCCCGACTACGCCTGGACCGACCACGGCCCCGTCATCGCCTCCACCGGCCGCGAGAACTGGAACGCCATCGACCCCAACCTCCTCCTGACCCCCGACGGCGACGCCTGGCTGGTCTTCGGCAGTTTCTGGAGCGGCATCAAGGCCTTCCGCATCGACCCCACGACCGGCAAGGCCGCCAACGAGCCCCCCACGCTCATCGACCTCGCCAGCCGACACGAACCGCCACGCGCCATCGAGGCCCCCTTCGTCGTGTTCCGCGACGGCTTCTACTACCTCTTCGTCTCCTTCGACCATTGCTGCCGTGGCGTCGACAGCGACTACAACGTCCGCGTCGGCCGCGCCACCGACCCCACCGGCCCCTACCTCGACCGCGATGGCACCCCCATGCTCGAGGGCGGCGGCACGTTGCTGGTCGGCCCCAGCGAGCGCTGGCCCGGATCCGGGCACAACGCCGTGTTCCACGCCGACGGCGTCGACTACCTCGCCTACCACGGCTACGACGCGGACTTCGGCGGCTCCGCCACGCTGCGCATCGAGGTGCTGGCCTGGGACGACGACGGCTGGCCGATCGCCACGGGCCAGCCATGAACGGGCCGCCGCGCGACGCCGTCGGCGTCGGCGACGCCGTCGTCGTCGACCTGCGCCGCAGCCCGAACGTTCGGCTGCGGCCGGTGCCGATCGCCCACGTCACCCTCAGCGACGACTTCTGGGCCCCTCGCCGACGCACGAACGGCGAGCGCACGCTGCGCTCGCAGCACCGGCACCTGGAGGCGACGCACACGCTCGACAACTTCCGGCGCGCAGCGGGCCGCATCGACGGCGACTTCGCCGGCATGTACTTCGCCGACACCGACGTCTACAAGTGGCTCGAGGCGGTGGCATGGCACCTGGCCGACCACCCGGAGGACGCGGAGCTGCGGCGCCTGGCCGACGAGGCCGTCGAGGTGGTCGCCGCCGCCCAGCGGCCGGACGGCTACCTCAACACCTACTTCGCCCGCGAGCGCGCCGACGAGCGCTGGACGAACTTCGACCTGCACGAGATGTATTGCGCCGGCCACCTGTTCCAGGCGGCGGTCGCCTACCATCGGACGACCGGCGATCGGCGCCTGCTCGAGATCGCCACCCGCTTCGCCGACCACATCTGCGACACCTTCGGTCCCGCGCCCGACCAGCGCGTGGCGATCGACGGCCACGAGGAGGTCGAGCTCGGCCTGGTCGAGCTGTACCGCACCACCGGCGTGCGCCGCTACCTGGAACGGGCGGAGTTCTTCGTCGAGGCGCGCGGGCGCGGGCTGCTGGGCCGTCCGTACGGCCAGTTCGACCCGGAGTACAGCCAGGACCACGCGCCCTTCCGTGACATGGACGCCGTCGTGGGCCACGCCGTGCGCGAGCTCTATTACACCGCCGGCGTCGCCGACCTGTGCGCCGAGCTCGACGAGCCCGGCTACCGCGCCGCCCTCGAGCGCCTATGGCACAACATGACCGAGCGGCGCATGTACGTGAGCGGCGGGGTCGGCTCACGTCACGAGGGCGAGGCCTTCGGCGACGACTACGAGCTGCCACACGCCCGCGCCTACACGGAGACCTGCGCGGCGATCGCCAGCGTCATGTGGAACTGGCGCATGCTGGCGCTGTCCGGCGAGGCGCGCTTCGCCGACCTGCTCGAGTGGACCCTGGTCAACGCCGTCCTGCCCGGGCTGTCGCTCGACGGGGACGCGTACTTCTACCAGAACCCGCTCACCGACGACGGCCGGCATCGACGCCGCCCCTGGTTCGGCGTGGCCTGCTGCCCGCCGAACGTCGCCCGACTGCTCGGATCCCTGCCCTCCTACCTCTACACCGTCACCGACGACGAGCTCTGGGTCCACCTGTACGCCGCCGGGTCAGTGGACACCCTCCTCCCCGACGGCCGCCGCGTCGCGCTCGAACAGCGCACCGCCTACCCGTGGGACGGAACGGTGGAGCTGACCGTGCGCAGCGAGGGGCGCTTCGCCCTGCAGCTGCGTGTGCCCGCCTGGTGCGAATCCGGGGCACGCCTCACCGTCGCGGGCGAGGCGGTCCGCGAGGGCGTCGTCCCCGGCTCGTACGTCCGCCTGGAGCGCGACTGGCGGGCCGGCGACCGGGTCGAACTGCACCTGCCGATGCCCGTGCGCTACCTCGGCGCGCATCGGCGCGTCAGCGAGGCCGCGGGCCGCGCCGCGTTGGCGCGGGGACCGGTCCTGTACTGCGTCGAGGGGGCCGATCACCCCGGCCTCGACCCGCGCGACCTGATCCTGCCCAGCGACCCGAGCGCCTTCGCGATCGAACCCAGCGACCTCCAAGGAGCGCTGCCCGCGCTCAGCGCCGAGGCGACCTGCCTGCCCCCCGACGAGGGGTCGCTCTACCGCGCCCTCGGCGACGAGCCGGAGCCCTTCCGGACCCGCCTCACCGCGATCCCCTACTTCGCCTGGGCGAACCGCGAGCCCGGCCCCATGCAGGTGTGGACCCTGCTGCCCCGCGCCGACCGGTCAGCGCGCGTCGGCACCGCGGAACGGGAGCGCGAGCACCCGCTCGGCGACGCAGCGGCCTTCGGCCACACCGTGCTCGATCGCGGAACGGAAGTGGATGCCACCGACCAGGCGCGAGAGGGCGGCCTCCTCGGCGGCCTCCCAGAACGACCCGTAGGTCCTCGGCGCGAAGCCGCGCGGCGCGTGGAAGTGGTCGACGAAGCCGACGTCGCCGCCGACCAGTTCGGTCAGCACCTGCGCGGCGGCTGCGGACACGACCGAGTGCCCGGAGGTGTACTCCGGGAACGGCGGCGTCAGCAGTGGGTCGGTCAGCGTCGGTCGGTTCCAGTCGGGGTCGATGGTGCGCTGCACGTAGGTGATCGGTCGCGGGTAGAGATCGCGGAACTTGGTGCGCCAGCAGCGGACGAAGCCGTCCGACAGGGCCATGCCGAGCCGCGCGTAGGCCTCGGCAGCGAACCCCAGCCCGTCGCCCCGCTCCTCGAGGACGTGGGTGAGAATCGAGAACCAGTGGCCCGCCGGGGTCGCCGTGGCGCCACCGTCGTCGGACCAGAACTGAGCGATCTCGCGCTCCTCCGGGGTGATGCCGCGCACGCGCGCGACGACCTCGAGGGCCTCGTCGTGGAGGCGCGAGCCGGGCGTCTCGTCGTACGGCGGGGGCGAAGGAGGCGCACAGTCGTCGGCGGCACCCAGAGCGAAGGGGCGCACGTCACCCCAATACGGCTGCAGCGCCGGAAGCGGCTCGCCGACCGTTCGGGGGGTGGGCTCCCACACGCCGGGTCCTTCGGGCAGGAGGAAGTCGGGGTCGAAGTTGGCGAACTGACCCAGGTGCCCGCCATCTTTCTCGGCCCACGCGTGGAGCGCGGCCGCCAGCGCGTGGCCGTGGCGCCGCGAGCGCTCGATCGTCGCGGCGTCCCTCGCCCCGGCATGGATCTCGGTCCAGCGCGCCTCGAGTTCGTCCAGTGCGACGGCGTTCTTGCTGCGCACGCCCTCGAACAGCTGGCGCGTCAGGGCCGCGAGCGCGGCATTGGCGACCTCCGGCTCGTACACGCCGGCGGGATCCGGCGCCGGCAGTTGCGTCAGGCCCGCCAGGGCGCCGGCCAGCGACCGGTAGCCCGGCAGCGCGGGGACGACGGCCTCGTAGAGCGCGACCCCCGCGTAGGCGAAGGCTCGCGCGGCCACCGGCGGACTGAACCCCGGGGTCTCTCGCACCAGCGTCTGGTAGAGGTCGAACCAATCGGTCGCGAGGTCCGCGCGATGCGCGTCGGCCCGGAAATCGGATGCCGCGGCGGTCGCCACCCAGGTGAACAGGATCGCGGCGGCGACACGCCGCAGCGACCGGCGATGGACGGTTCCCATGGCGATCACGCTAGCACGCACCCCATGTCGGCCACGGACCCGCGTCCGCGAGAGAGGATCCCCCGTGCACCCCACCCCTGACTATCCCCGCCCGCGGCTGGTTCGCGACGCTTGGCTCTCGCTGAACGGCACCTGGGCCTTCGGCACGACGGCTACCACCGATCCCGAGCGGGTGGAGTTCGACCGCGAGATCCGCGTGCCGTTCGCGCCAGAGGCACCCCTGTCCGGCCTGGGTGACGAGAACGACCATCCCGTCGCGTGGTACCGCCGCACCTTCGAGGTGCCCGACGAATGGGCCGAACGGCGCGTGGTTCTGCGCTTCGGCGCCGTCGACCACGCGGCCCGGGTGTGGCTCAACGGCCGGCTCGTCGCCACCCACGAGGGCGGGCATACCCCCTTCGGCGCCGACGTCACCGACGTCCTGGTCGCCGGCGAGCAGACCCTGGTGGTACGCGCCGAAGACGACCCGCACGACATGCGCAAGCCGCGCGGCAAGCAGGACTGGCTGCCCGAGCCGCACGGCATCTGGTACCCGCGCACGACCGGCATCTGGCAGACGGTGTGGCTGGAGCCCGTCCACGAGCAGCACCTCGAGGCGGTGCGCTTCACCGCCGACGTGCCCGGCTTCGCACTGACGACGGACGTGCGCTTCGCCACCGAGGCCACCGGCGACCTGACGATCGAGCTGCGCCACGGCGACGCCGTCTTGGCCCACGACCGCTGGTCGGTGCGCGGCCGTGCGAGCGCGCGCACGATCCGGTTGCCGGACCCCGGCATCGACGACGCTCGGCGCGCCTTCCTGTGGAGCCCGGAGCACCCGAACCTGTTCGCCGTGCGCTTGGCGCTCGAGGTGGACGGTGAGACCGTCGACGAGGTGCACACCTACGCGGCGCTCCGCCAGGCGGAGACGCGCGACGGCTTCTTCCAGCTCAACGGCCGCCCCTACCCGCTGCGGCTGGTGCTCGATCAGGGGTACTGGCCCGACGGTCTCATGACCGCGCCCGACGACGAGGCGCTGCGGCGTGACGTCGAACTCGCCAAGGCGATGGGCTTCAACGGCGTGCGCAAGCATCAGAAGATCGAGGACCCGCGCTATCTGTACTGGGCCGACGTGCTCGGCCTGCTCGTCTGGGAGGAGCTCCCCAGCGCCTACGCGTTCGGACCGGACGCCGTCGCCCGCCTCACCCGCGAGTGGATGGAGGCCATCGAGCGCGACGCCAGCCACCCGTCGATCGTCACGTGGGTGGCCTTCAACGAGAGCTGGGGGGTGCCCGACCTTCCGAACGTCGAAGGCCAGCGGCACGCCGTCGCTGCCCTGTACCACCTCGCCAAGGCCCTCGACGGCACCCGGCCGGTCGTCGGCAACGACGGCTGGGAGCACGTGGTCACCGACCTCATCACGTTGCACGATTACCACCCCGAGCCCGCCACGCTCTCTGAGCGCTACGGCACCCGCGAGGCCGCCCGCGCCACCGCGCTGCGCGTGCTGGAGCACGGGCGCGTCGGCGTCCTAGATCCGCAGACGCTTCGTGGGCAACCGCTGGTCCTGTCGGAGTTCGGGGGCATCCGCTACCACCGCGACGCGGTCGGCTGGGGCTACCAGCAGGTCGACGACGCCGAGACCCTGGTGGACGTCTACGCCGCGATGATCGCCGCCCTCCCACCCGCGGGCGTGGCGGGCTTCTGCTACACCCAGTTCAGCGATACCTTCCAGGAGCAGAACGGACTCCTGTACGCCGACCGCGCCCCCAAGGCCCCTCTCGAGGCGATCGAGAGGGCGACCCGGGGAAGGAGGTGATGCGCCACCGACGTTCGCTGCATTCGTGATGCCCAAGGACCCGAGAGCACGTTCGTACCCAACGAGAGGATCGGAATCGCATGCGTTTACTCAAGCAGCTCGCAATCATCCTGACCCTGGGTCTGGCGACCCAAGCGACCGCCCAGGTCGTCGACATCGTGTGGTGGGACTTCCTCAGCGGTGGTGACGGCGTCCGCATGAAGGCGATGATCGAGGAGTTCAACGCCGAGCATCCGAACATCAACATCAGCGGCACCACGCTCGAGTGGGGCGTCCCGTACTACACCCGCGTCCAAACCGCCGTCCCCGTCGGCGAGGGCCCGGACGTGATGACCTACCACACCTCGCGCATCCCGCTCAGCGCGCCGACCGGCATCTTCCGTCCGATCACCGACGAGGACCTCGCCAGCGTCGGCCTGTCGAGGGACGACTACTTCGAGGCGGCCGTGGAAGGCGCGACCTTCAACGGCCAGCTCATGTGCGTCCCGCTCGACATCCACTCGCACATCCTCTTCTACAACCGCGACATCCTACGCAGCGTCGACATGATCGGCGAGGACGGCCTGCCGATCGGGCTCGACGGCGCGGAGAACTTCACCGCTGCGCTCGAGAAGATCGCGGCCGAGACCGACGTGCTGCCCCTCTCGATGGCGATCGACAGCGGCTCCATCTGGCGCCTCTTCTACAGCCTCCTGAGCCAGCAGGACGGCCCGCCCCTGATCGACGGCAACGACGTCTACGTCGGCGAAGAGGCGCGCAACGCGCTCCAGCTGATGCGCGGCTGGGTCGAGGACGGTCTGGCCTCCGACAACGCCGAGTACGAGGCCTCCATCGCGCTGTTCACGGGCGGCCAGGCGGCCTTCCACTTCAACGGCGTCTGGGAATCCACCACGATGAAGGACCTCGCCGCCAGCGGCGATCTGTTCGACTGGGGCGCCATCGCGTACCCGACCTTCTTCGACAAGCCGGCCACCTGGGCCGACTCGCACTGCTTCGCCATCCCGGAGAACGCGCGCAACCCGATCAGCGCCGAGAAGCTGGACGCAGTCCTGACGGCCGTCGCCTGGATGAACCGCAACAGCCTCACGTGGGCGGGCGCCGGCCACATCCCCGCGTACCGCGCCATCGTCGACAGCCCTGAGTACGCGGAGCTCGAGCCGAACTCGACCTACGCCGTCCTGGCCGAGTCCGCCCAGTTCGATCCCGCCTCGCCGGTCGCCGGCGTCGCCTCGCCGCTCTTCGACGCGGTCGACAACGTCCTCGTCCCCGCGATCGGTGGCCTGCTGCCGATCGACGACGCCCTCCAGATGTTCGCGCAGGAGCTCGAGTCGAACCTCTTCTAGCCGGATCCGCCGCCGGCCCCGGGCGCGCTTCGCCCGGGGCCGGCGGCATCGGCTCGCCCCACGGTGGAGTCGCACGCCATGACAACAACGCCCCGCAAGAGAAGGCCGTGGCGCACGTGGCGCGACGCGCTCCTGCTCATCGCGCCCTTCACCGCGCTGTACATCGTCTTCTTCCTCTTCCCGACGGCGCGCGTCGTTCAACTCAGCTTCTTCGATGCCCCGCTGATCGGCGAGGGCACCTACGTCGGCACGGCCAACTTCGAACGTCTGTTCAACGACCCGATGTTCTGGAGATCGGTCCGGAACACCTTCTATTTCGTGCTCCTGAGCGTGGTGCCCAACACCTTCGTCGGCCTGGCGCTGGCGTTGATGGTGGTCCGCCTCAAGTTCCTGCGGCCGCCGGTCCTGGCCGCCTTCTTCCTGCCCTACATGCTCCCCGTCAGCGTGGTGACCCTGATCTGGCAGTGGATGCTCGACACCAACTTCGGCGTCCTGCAGCCCATCCTGATGCTGTTCAACGACGGTAAGGCCCTCTCCGTGTTCCGCGACCCCCAATGGGCCATGCCGATGGTCGCCTTGATCACGATCTGGTGGACGGTGGGCTTCAACATGCTGCTGTTCATCGCCGGCCTACAGGGGATCTCCAAGGAGTACTACGAGGCCGCCGCCCTCGACGGCGCGACCAGCCTCCAGACCTTCTTCCGCATCACCTGGCCGCTGCTGTGGCCCATCACGGCCCTCGTGCTGACCTTCCAGCTCATCGCGCAGCTGAAGATCTTCGACCAGGTCTACATCCTCACCGGCGGCGGGCCGTTCAACTCGACGCTCGTCATGCTGCAGTACGTCTACCGCGCCGGCTTCCAGCAGTTCCGCGGCGGCTACGCGTCGGCCATCTCCCTGTCGCTGTTCGTCATCATCCTGGTCATCTCGGTCCTCCAGTACCGCCTCCTCCGGACGGGAGCCGCCCGATGAGTACCTCCGCCAAGCCCCCCTCGGCCGTCCTCGCCAAGCCGCCGACCTCGGCCTTCGCGCGCATGCTCCGACCCCGTCGCCCCAACGTCCCCGGCCTGATCGGCACGCTGTTCACGCTCTTCATCGCGGCGATCTGGGCGTTCCCGATCTACTGGGCCGTCGTCACCTCGCTGAAGACCGAGGCGCAGGTCCTGTCGAAGCCCACCACCTTCCTCCTGCGGACCTTCGACATCAACTCGTACATCCAGGTCCTGACCCAGAGCCAGATCTTGCGCTGGTACTTCAACAGCGTCTTCACCGCCTTCCTGGTCACGTTCTTCGTGGTCCTGCTGTGCATGCTCTGCGGGTACGCGATCTCGCAGCTGTCGTTCCCCGGCAAGAACATCCTCTACTGGGCGCTGCTCGCCGGCTTCATGATCCCGTTCCAGGGCCTGATCGTCCCGCTCTTCGTCATGCTGGCCGACTTCGGCTGGGTCAACTCCTACCAGGGGATCGTCCTCCCGCAGATCATCGCGCCGATCACGATCATCATCTACAAGCAGTTCTTCGACGCGATGCCCCCCGAGCTGCGCGACTCGGCGGTGATCGACGGGGCGGGAGAGTTCCGCATCCTCTTCAACATCTTCCTGCCGATCAACTGGGGGATCACCACGGCCCTGGCCATCGTCACCTTCATCGGGGCGTGGAACAACTTCTTCTGGCCCTTCATCATCACCACGCAGGAGCAGATGATGACCATCCCGGTGGGCATCACCCAGGTCTCCGACGCGTGGGGCGTCCAGTACGCGCGGACCATGGCCATCGCGGTCCTCTCGGGCCTGCCGGTGGCGGCGGCGTACCTGGTGTTCCAGAAGAAGGTCACCGAGGGCATCATGGTCACGGCCGGCCTGAAGGGCTGAGTCCGCGTGCTCGGCCGACCCACGCACCCCTTGTCGCGGCACGTCCTGCGTCGCGGGCTCCGCGCCCTGCTCCGGCGCCTGCTCGCGGTCGCGCCGACGCGCCTGCCCCTGCTCGCGCCGACGCGCCTGCTCGCCGTCGCGCCGACGCGCGTGCTCCTGGTCGCGCTGACGGGCGCACTCATCGCGCTGGCGGGCGCCCAGGACGAGCCGGGCTGGCGCATGCAGGAGGGACCCCTCGCGACCCGCTGGGCCGCCGACGTGTCTCCCGAGGCGCCCCTGCCCGAGTACCCACGCCCGCAGCTCGTGCGCGACGACTGGCGCAACCTGAACGGCCTATGGTCGTACGCCGTTCGCCGCGACGACGATCCGCCGGCCGCGTTCGACGGCGAGATCCTGGTCCCCTTCGCGATCGAATCCGCACTGTCGGGGGTCATGCGCCGCGTGGAGACGCATGAAACCCTGTGGTACCGACGGGCCTTCGCGGTGCCGGACGCTTGGATCGGACGTCGGATCCTGCTCCACTTCGGCGCCGTCGACTGGGACGCGACGGTGTGGGTCGACGGCACGGAGGTCGGCCGCCACCAGGGCGGTTACGACCCCTTCACCTTCGACATCACCGACGCCCTGGTCGCCGGACCGACGCACGAGTTGCTGGTGCGCGTCACCGACCCCACCGACGCCGGCACGCAGCCGCGTGGCAAGCAGGTGAGCGAGCCACACGCGATCTGGTACACGTCGGTCACGGGCATCTGGCAGACCGTGTGGCTCGAGCCCGTCCCCGAGGCGCACGTGGCGAGCCTGCGGATCGAACCCGATCTCGCGGGCGAACGCCTGCGCCTCACGGTCGGCAGCGACGCGGACCCCGCCATCACCACGGTGCGCGCGAGCGTGCTGGCCGAGGGCCGGCCGGTCGCGACCGCAGAAGCTCGCCCCGACGAGACGCTCGCACTGGCGATCCCCGGACCGCGCGCGTGGTCCCCGGACGACCCCTTCCTCTACGACCTCATCCTGGAACTGTGGCAAGACGGCGCCGTGGTCGACCGCGTGACCAGCTACGCCGGTCTGCGCGATGTGGCCATCGGCACCGACGCCGCCGGCGTTCAGCGCATCCTGCTCAATGGCGAGCCGCTCTTCCAGTACGGGCTTCTGGACCAGGGCTTCTGGCCGGACGGCCTGTACACGGCGCCGACCGACGAGGCGTTGCGCTACGACCTCGAGGTGACCAAGAAGCTCGGCTTCAACCTGGTGCGCAAACACGTGAAGGTCGAGCCCGCCCGCTGGTACCACTGGGCGGACCGGCTCGGCCTGCTGGTGTGGCAGGACATGCCGAACGGCGGTCCGCACGTCGCCTACGGCGAGGGCGAGGCCACGGGCAAGGTGCCCTGGGCCGAGAACTTCGAACGCGAGCTCCTGCGCGTCGTCGACGCCCTGCACGGCCACCCGTCGATCGTCACCTGGGTCCCGTTCAACGAGGGCTGGGGCCAGCACCACACGGCCCGCCTCGCGGCGCTGCTCGAGGCCCGTGACCCGACCCGGCTGGTCAACGCTGCCAGCGGCTGGAACGACGTCGGCGTGGGGTCACTGCTCGACATCCATTGGTACACCGGGCCCGGCGCGCCCGACCCGGATCCGCTCCGCGCGTCCGCGTTGGGGGAGTTCGGCGGCCTCGGGCTGGCGGTACCCGGCCATACGTGGCAGGCGCGCGACAACTGGGGTTACCAGAGCTTCCCCGATGCGGACGCGCTCACGGACGCCTATCTCGAGCTGGTCGAGCGGCTCTGGCCACTGATCGCGGAACCCGGCCTGGCCGCCGCGGTGTACACCCAGACGACCGACGTCGAGATCGAGGTGAATGGCCTGCTGACCTACGACCGGGCCATCCTGAAGATGGACGCGGAACGCCTGCGTGCCGCCCACGAGCGGCTGCTGCGGGAACCGCCGGTGGTCGTCGCCCTGGTGCCCACCGCGGAGCGTGCCGCGCACCCGTGGCGCTGGACGACCGACGCGCCGGCCGGCGACTGGACCGAGCTGACGTACGACGACACCGACTGGAACGTGGCCCCGGCCGGGTTCGGCGCCGGCTACGTCACGGGTTCGATCGTCCGCAGTCCGTGGGCGACGCCGCACCTGTGGCTGCGCACGAGCTTCGAGCTGGACGTGGATCCGGCCGACGTCGAGCACCTGCGGCTGCGCGTCCACCACGACGAGGACGTCGACATCTACCTGAACGGCGTGCACGTCGTCACCCTCCCCTACGCCACGCACGCCTACGTCGACGTCGACCGCGACGAGGCCCTGCGAGCGGCGCTGCGTCCCGGCACCAACGTGCTCGCCGCTCGCGCGACGCACGCCTGGGGCGGTCAGTACATCGACGTCGGGCTCCTCGCCCGCATCGGAACCCAAGAGGTGAAGCCATGACCCACCGCGTCTCCATCGACCCCCTCCGTACGATCGCGCCCATCGACCGCAACGTGTTCGGCGGCTTCGCCGAGCACCTGGGCCGCTGCATCTACGGGGGCATCTACGAGCCGGGCTCGCCGCTCGCCGACGGCACCGGCGTCCGCACGGACGTCCTCGAGGCCCTGAAGCGGCTGCGCATGCCGGTGATCCGCTACCCCGGTGGCAACTACGTCTCCGGCTACCGCTGGCGCGACGGCGTCGGCCCGCGCGAGGAGCGCCAGGCGCGCATGGACCTCGCCTGGCACGACCTCGAGCCCAACACCTTCGGCACCAACGAGTTCGTCGATTACTGCCGGCGGCTCGGCACCGAGCCGTACCTGGCGGTGAACGCCGGCGACGGCGGCATGCGCGAGGCGCGCGACTGGCTCGAGTACTGCAACGGCACCAAGGACACGGCCCTGGTGAAGCTGCGCCGCCAGCACGGCTACGAGGCCCCCCACCAGGTGAAGTACTGGGGCATCGGCAACGAGGTCGACGGGCCCTGGCAGATCGGCTTCAAGACGCCCGAGGAGTACGCCCGCGCCTACACCGAGTACGCCAAGGTCATGAAGTGGACGGACCCGAGCGTGCAGCTGCTGGCGTCGGGCGTATCGCTGTGGACGACCTCGTGGGTCGAGCGGGTGCAGCTGCTCATGGAGCACGCCGCCAAGCTCATCGACTACATGGCGATCCACTGGTACGTGGGCAACAACGCCGAACGCGGCTACCGCGACGACGACTTCGCCTCCTACATGGCCATCAGCGAGCACATGGAGGACATGCTCTCGGGCACCGAGGGGATCCTCCGCGCCATGTCCTCCGCCCTCAAGCTGAAGCGCGAGATCCCCATCGCCGTCGACGAGTGGAACGTCTGGTACCGCGTCCACAACGAGGGCAAGCTCGAGGAGGTCTACAACCTCGAGGACGCCATGGTCGTGGCCATGCACTTCAACGCCTTCTTCCGTCACGCCAAGAGCGTCAAGATGGCCAACATCGCCCAGATCGTCAACGTGATCGCGCCGGTCATGACACGCCCCGACGGCCTGGTGCTGCAGTCCACGTTCCATCCGTTCGAGCTCTACGCCAGCACGGCCGGCGACACCGCGCTCGACGTGCACTGGGACGGCGACACCTTCTCCACCCCGGAGTTCGCGGCGCTGCGCGTGTTGGACGTGTCGGCGACGCTCGACCAGGCCGGCAAGCGGCTGGCGATCTACCTGGTGAACCGCAGCCAGGGCGAGACGGCGGAGACCACCCTCGAGTTGCAGCGCGGCCGCTTCGCGGACGAGGGCGAACTCCACGTCATCAACGGGCCCGACGTCAAGGCCGCCAACACCTTCGACACCCCCGACGCCGTGGGCGTGCGCCGCAGCCGGGTAGCCGGCGGCGGCACGACGCTGGAGCTGGCACTTGAGCCGCATTCCGTCACCGCGCTCGTCATCGACGTCGCCTGAGCCACCACGCGACACCGCAGGAGGGCAGGAGCCGCACATGTACACGATCGGCATCGACTTCGGCTCGGAGTCCGGCCGGGCACTGCTGGTTCGCCTCGCCGACGGCGCCGAGATCGCCACGGCCGTCCACCCCTATGGCGACGGCGTCATCGACGAACGGCTGCCCGACGGCGGCCCGGCCCTGCCGCCCGACTGGGCGCTGCAGAACCCCGACGACTACGTGGAGGTGGTGAAGCGCACGGTGCCCGAGGTGCTGCGCGCCGGCGGCGTCGACCCCACCGAGGTGATCGGCATCGGCATCGACTTCACCGCCTGCACCATGCTCCCCACCCTGCGCGACGGCACGCCCCTGTGCCGCGTCCCCGAGTTCCGCGGCGAGCCTCACGCCTGGGTGAAGTTGTGGAAGCACCACGCCGCCCAGCCCCACGCCGACCGCATCAACGAGACGGCCCGCCGCCGCGGCGAGCCGTGGCTTCCACGCTACGGCGGCAAGATCTCGAGCGAGTGGTTCTTCAGCAAGGCGCTGCAGATCCTGGAGGAGGCGCCCGCCGTGTACCGCGCCGCCGACCGCCTGATCGAGGCGGCCGACTGGATCGTGTGGCAACTGACCGGCGTCGAGACGCGCAACACCTGCACGGCCGGCTACAAGGCCATGTACCAGGACGGCGACTTCCCCAGCCGCGATTACTTCGCCGCCCTCCACCCCGACTTCGCCGACGTGGTGGACGAGAAGATGTCGCGCGAGCTGGCGCCGCTGGGCGGCCTCGCCGGCGGCCTTAGCGAGGAGGCCGCGCGCTGGACCGGGCTGCGACCCGGCACCGCCGTGGCGGTGGCGAACGTCGACGCCCACGTCACGCTCCCCACCGCCGGCACGGTCGAGCCCGGCACCATGGTCATGATCATGGGCACCTCCACCTGCAACGTCCTCGTCGGCCAGGCGCTGAACGATGTCGAGGGCATGTGCGGCGCCGTGATGGGCGGCATCGTCCCTGGCCAGTACGGCTACGAGGCCGGTCAGAGTGGCGTCGGCGACATCTTCGCCTGGTTCGTCGAGCGGGCGGTGCCCCCGCAGGCGCACCACGCGGCGCGCGAGGTGGGGCTCGATTTGCACGGCTACCTGGCCCGCGAGGCCGCGCGCCAACGGCCCGGCGAGCACGGCCTGTTGGCGCTCGACTGGTGGAACGGCAACCGCTCGGTGCTGGTCGACGTGGAGTTGAGCGGGCTGCTCATCGGCATGACGCTGGCGACACGGCCCGAGGACATCTACCGCGCCTTGCTCGAGGCCACCGCCTTCGGTCAGCGGGTGATCGTCGAGGGCTTCGAGGCGACCGGCGTGCCAGTCCGCACGCTCATCGCCGCGGGCGGCCTGCCGGGCAAGAACCCCTTGCTCATGCAGATCTACGCCGACGTCCTGCAGCGCGACATCCACCTGGTGCGCAGCGAGCAGGCCCCCGCGCTGGGCTCCGCCATGCACGCGGCCGTGGCCGCTGGCGCCTTCCCCGACATCGCCGCCGCCGCCCGCGCCATGGGCGGCCTGAGCGACGTCGTCTACCGCCCAGTCCCCGAGCGTGTCGCCGTCTACGACGAGCTCTACCGCGACTACCGCTACCTGCACGACCTCTTCGGCCGCGCCCGCCGCGACCAGCCGGGCGGGGTCATGAAGCGGCTGCGCGATCGTCGCGCCGCCCGCGCCTGAACCCGCACCTCACGAAGGCAGGCATCCAGATGACCCAAGTGCCCATGCCCCACCTCCTCCTCCTGGTCGGCTCGCAGCACCTCTACGGTCCGGGCCCGCTGGAGCAGGTCGCCTCCCACGCCCGTGAGGTCGCCGCCGCCCTCGACGCCGCGCCGGACCTCCCGCTGCCCGTGCGCTTCGGCGGGGTGCTCACCACCGCCAACGAGATCCAGCGCGCGTGCCTGGCGGCGGACGCCGACCCGAACTGCGCCGGCCTGGTCCTGTGGATGCACACCTTCTCGCCCGCCCGCATGTGGATCGGGGGCCTCGCGGGCCTACGCAAGCCCTTCTGCCACCTGCACACCCAATACCACCGCGACCTCCCCTGGGACGCGATCGACATGGACTTCATGAACCTCCACCAGGCGGCCCACGGCGACCGTGAGGCGGGGTTCCTGCACACCCGCCTACGCAGCACCCGCAAGGTGATCGCCGGGCATTGGGCCGACCCAGCCGTGCAACGTAGGGTCGGCGACTGGGCCCGGGCCGCCCGCGCGTGGCACGACCTGCAGGGCGCCCGCATCGCGCGCTTCGGCGACAACATGCGCCACGTCGCCGTCACCGAGGGCGACAAGGTAGGCGCCCAGGTGCGCTTCGGCTTCTCCGTCGAGGGCTACGGCGTCGGCGATCTGGTGGCGCGCGTGCGCGCCGTGGACGACGCCGCCGTGAACGAACTCATCGACGCCTACCAGGACGCCTACGACGTCGCGCCCGAACTGCGCCCCGGTGGCGAGCGCCACGAGTCGCTGCGGACCGGCGCGCGCATCGAGCTCGGCCTGCGCGCGTTCCTCGCGGAGGGCGACTTCCGTGCCTTCACCACCACCTTCGAGGACCTCCACGGCCTGGACCAGCTGCCCGGTTTGGCCGTCCAGCGCCTGATGGCTGACGGTTTCGGCTTCGGGGCCGAGGGTGACTGGAAGACGGCGGCGTTGCTGCGCGCGGTGAAGGTCATGGCGGCCGGCCGCGACCGGGGTACTTCGTTCATGGAGGACTACACCTACGATCTGGGGCCGGACGGCCCACGCGTGCTCGGGTCGCACATGCTCGAGGTGTGCCCCACGATCGCCGAGGGGCGGCCGCGGCTCGAGATCCACGCGCTCGGCATCGGTGGCAAGGCCGACCCGGTGCGGCTGGTGTTCGACGCCAAGACCGGGCCGGCGATCAACGTGTCGCTGATCGATCTCGGCCAGCGCTTCCGTCTGATCGTGAACGAGGTCGACGCGGTCGGGCACCCGCCGCTGCCGAAGCTGCCGGTGGCGCGGGCGGTGTGGACCTGCCGGCCCGATTTCGCCACTGCCTGCGAGGCCTGGATCCACGCCGGCGGCGCGCACCACACGGCCTTCAGCTTCGACGTCGGCAGCGACGTGATCGCCGACTTCGCCGACATCGCCGACGTGGAGCTGGTGGTGATCGACGCCGACACCCGGCTGCGCGACCTCCGGCGCGAGCTGCGCCACGGCGACGTCGTCCACGGCCTACGCGGAGGGTTCCGTGACTGACCGCGCGACGGGGGCCAACGCGTGACGGTCGTCGACGTCGACGCCGCCCTGCGCCAGGTCGACGACACCCGCATCCTACGCATCGCGCCCGGCGCGCTGGCATCCGTGGTCGAGGTGCTGCGCGAGGGCTTCGGTGATCGCTCGGCGTTCGTGGTGGCCGACGAACGCACCTTCGCCGCCGCCGGCCGCGAGGTGAGCGAGCGGCTGCGCGCCGCCGGCCACCTGGCGGGCGAGCCGCTGGTCCTGCCGGGCGAGCCCGCGCCCTACGCCGACGACGTGCACCTCGCCGCGGTCGAGGCGGCGCTGGCCACCCACGACGCGGTGCCTCTGGTCGTCGGCTCCGGCACGCTGAACGACCTGACGAAGTTGGCGGCACACCGCCTGGGGCGCCCCTACCTGTGCGTGGCCTCGGCCGCGAGCATGGACGGCTACACCTCGTTCGGCGCGATCGTCACCGAGGACGGCTTCAAACGCACCCTCGCCTGCCCCGCGCCGCGGGCGGTGGTGGCCGACCTGGACGTCCTGGCGGCCGCACCGCCGGAACTCAATGCCGCCGGTTATGGCGACCTGCTCGGGAAGGTGACCGCCGGCGCCGACTGGATCCTGGCCGAAGCGCTGGGGGTCGAGCCGATCGACGACCGCGCTTGGGTTCTGGTGCAGGGACCGCTGCGCGGCTGGCTGGACGGGCCCGAGCGCCTGCGCGTGGGCGACCCGCAGGCCCTCGAGGCCCTGTTCGAAGGCTTGACGCTGACCGGCATCGCCATGCAGCTGAGCTCCTCGTCGCGGCCGGCCTCCGGCAGCGAGCATCGCTTCAGCCACCTGTGGGAGATGCAGGCGCTCTCGGAGGGCCGCCCGGTCGTCGCCCACGGCTTCAAGGTCGGCGTCGGCTCGCTCGCCGCCGCCGCCCTGTACGAACGCCTGCTGGCGCGGGACCTGACGGACCTCGACGTCGGCGTCGCCTGCCGAACCTGGCCGTCGCGCGCGGAGGCCGAGCGGCGCGTGCGTGCAGGCCACGCCGACCCGAAGGTCGCCGAGAACGCCGTGGCAGAGACCTTGGCGAAGCATCCCGAGCCGGACGAGCTGTGCGCGCGGCTCGATCTCCTGCGCGAGCGCTGGCCGGAGTTGCGCGAGAGGCTCGCGACCCAGCTGCTGGGCGCGAACGAACTGCGCCGGATGCTGGCGGCCGCGGGCTGCCCTACCTCGCCGTCACAGATCGGCGTCGGCCCTGACGCGTTCCGCGCCGCACACGAACTGGCGCGCACCATCCGTTCGCGCTACACGGTGCTCGACCTGCTGGCCGAGACCGGCCTGCAGGCCGAGATCGTGGAGGAGGTGTTGGCGCCCAGCGGATTCTGGGGCACGCACACGGCCTGAGCCGCCGGCCCTCCGGCGGGCGACGCGAACGGCGGACGTGTGCCGCGGTGGCCGTGCCTTGCGGTCGTGACGCGTGACCCTGGTGACGCCGTCAGCGCTCGATCATCCCCCCCGGCGCGTCGACCAACCGATCGAGCTCGTCGGCGTCGACGCTCGGCGAGTCGCCGAGCTGGCCGAGCGACAGCGCGGCGCACACGGCGCCATAGCGCAGGCCGCGGGCGAAGTCACCGCCCAGCACGCCGTGGAGCACCCCGGCGACCATGGCGTCGCCGGCGCCGATGCGGTCGAGGATGACCACCTCGCGGGCGGGAACGTGGTGTACCTCATCCGCGGTCCGGTCCCAGCCCATCAACCCGTCGCCGCCCATCGACATGACGACGAAGCGGGCGCCGGTCACCTCGCCCATCCCGCGAAGAACCGCCTCGGGTTCGCCCCTCGGCACGCCGAGCACCGTCACGGCATCCTCGAGGCTGCAGCACAGGACGTCGACGTCCGCGACCAGCGGCAGCGTCACGCGCCGCGCCTCCTCGGGCGACCACAGCCGGGCGCGGTAGTTGACGTCGTAGCTCAGCGGCACGCCGGCCTCGCGCGCGCGCCGCGCGGCCTCGAGCACCAGCGCCTGCGGGTGGCCGGGCAGCGCCAGGGTGATGCCCGTGAGGTGCAGCAGGCGGGTGTCGAGCAGGTAGTCCCAGTCGACCTCGTCGACCGTGAGGCGGGTGAAGCACGTATCGCGGCGGTCGAACCACACCTGGATCGACCGGGGTGGCACGGCGTACTCGACGTAGTAGGTCGCGAGGCGACCCTCCGCCCAGCGGACGGCGGAGAGGTCGACGCCGGCGATGACGTGGTGCCGCTGCACGCGGCGGCCCAGCGGCGAGTCGGGCAGCGCGCTCACCCAGCCGGCGCGCCAGCCCAGCCGCGAAACGGTGTCGGCCACGTTCCCCTCGGTGCCCGTGACGTACACGTCGAAGCGGTCGGCGCGCTCGAGGCGCTCGCCGGCGGGCACGCAGAGGCGCAGTTGGCCCTCACCCAGGGTGGTCAGGTCGAAGCGGGGCACGCTATTCGTTCCGGCTGGCGTCCGCCGTGCCGTAGCGGGTGCTGTAGCGCTCGTAGTTGGCGGCGATCTCCTCGGCCGGCAGCTCCTCGACCTCGCCGATCTGCAGTGCCAGCCACACGGTCTTGGCGATGTCCTCGACCATGACGGCCGCCTTGAGCGCCTGCTCGACGCTCTTGCCGATCGTGAACACGCCATGCTGCTTCATGAGGATGGCCAGCGACGGCCCGATGTGCTCGACGATCGTCTTGCCGATGCGCTGGTCGCCGATGCGCGCGTAGGGCGCGCAGGGGATCTCGCAGCCGAACTCGTCGGCGATCGCGGTCAACACCGGCGGGATGGAACGACCCACGGCCGCGAAGGCGGTGGCGTAGTTCGAATGGGTGTGCACCATGCCCATCACGTCGGGACGGTGGTTGTAGACGTACACGTGCGAAGCGGTGTCCGACGAAGGACCCAGGTCGCCCTCGACGATGCGCATGTCCGGGTCGACGATGACCATGTTCTCGGGCGTCAGTTCCGGGAACTTCAAGCCGCTCGGCTTGATCACGATGAGCCCCGTCTCGGGGTCGCGGCCGCTCACGTTGCCGCTGGTCCAGGTGACCAGGCCCTCGGCCGGCAGCGCCAGGTTCGCGCGACAGACCTCCTCGCGCAACGACGTCAACATCATGTGCCAACCTCCTCCACGGTGAGCCCGCCCTCGCGCATGCGGGCCACCACCCACGCCCGCGCGGCCGCCAAGCGCTGCACGGAGTCGGGCGCGTCGTCGTTCCACATCTCCACCATCACGGGTCCAGCGTAGCCGGCCGCCGCCAGGCGGGCGAAGGCGTCCGCGAACGGCACGCCGCCCTCGCCGAAGGGCACCCGCCGCGGCTCGCGCGGGCGGGCGTCCTTGGCGTGCAGCGCGACCATGCGGCCGCGCGCCAGGTCGAGCTCGGCGAGCGGGTCGTGCCCCCGCTCGATCAGGTTGCCGACGTCGGGGTACAGCTGCAGCCACGGCGAGCCGACGCGCTCGAGCACGCCCAGCCCCTCGCGCAGCGAGGCGATCCCGACGGTGTCCATGTTCTCGATGCCGAGCATCACGCCCGCGCGGGCGGCGGCCGCGGCGCCCCGGGCCAGGCCCTCGACGTAGCGCTCGACGCTCTCGGGCGTCTCGTCCTCGTAGTACACGAAGTAGCCGGCGACCTGGATCACCCGCACGCCGAGCTCGACCGCCAGGTCGATCGCGGCCTCGAAGACCTCGTGGGCGCGCGCCCGGATCCCCGGGTCGGCGCTGCCCAACGCGTAGCGGCGGTGGGCGCTGAGGCAGAGGCTGAAGACGGGGACGCCGGTGGCGGCCACGGCCGCCAGGATCGCCGCGCGCTCGGGCGACGCGGGGTCGAGGCGCGCGAGGCGCGCGTCGCTCTCGTCGATCGACAGCTCGAGGTAGTCGAAGCCGAGCCGGCGGGCGAGCGCGAGGCGCTCGGGCCAGTCGAGCGTCGAGGGTAGGGCCTTCTCGTAGACCCCGAGGCGCACGGCCGCCATCTAGACCGCCGCGCCGGCGCCGCGGCCCGCGGCGGTGCCGTAGGTCGCCGCGATCGCCTCCTGGAAGGACTGCGCCGCCGCGGCCGGGTCGGCGGCGGAGCGGATGGCGCGGCCCACGGTGAAGACGTGGATCGGCACGCCGGCGAACAGCGGCAGGTCGGCGACCTCGACGCCGCCGGCCACCGTCACCTTGAAGCCGAGGTCGGCCAGCCGGCGCATCTCGTCGAAGTCGCCGGGCTTCCAGCTCAGGTCCCCGAGCGCCTCGCCGTCACGGCTGCGGTGGGCGATGACCTGCTCGATGCCCATCTCGCGCCAAGCGCGCGCCTGGTCCCAGGTCCAGCCGTCGATGAGCTCGAGCTGGACGTCGCGCTCGCGCTTCCGCGCCTCCTTGAGGACGACCTCCATGGTGGCCGGGGTGGCACCGCTGACGACGGTCACCCAGTCGGCGCCGGCGTCGAAGGCGAGCTTGGCGATGATGCTGCCTGCCTCGGCGATGCGCACGTCGGCCAGCAGGATCTTGTCGGGGTACAGGGCGCGCAGGGCGCGCACGGCGTGCATGCCCTCGGCGTAGCAGAGGATGGTGCCGGCCTCGACGACGTCGATGTGGGCGCTCGCGCGCTGCATCGGCGACAGGGCCGAGGGGAGGTCGAAGGTGTCGAGCGCAAGCTGCAGCATGGGGCGGTGCATGGTGTGCCTCCGGCGTCGGCCTAGCCCTTGACGGCCCCGGCCGAGACGCCCTGGACGATCTGGCGGGCGGCGAAGAAGGTGAGCAGCATCGGCGGGATGACGATGAGCGAGCCGACGGCCATCATCTGCCCCCACAGGACGCCCTCCTCGCGGATGAACTCGGAGGCGAACACGGGCAGCGTCTTGGTGAAGCGGTTGGTGAGCATGAGCGCCAGGATGAACTCGTTCCAGGCGATGCGGAAGGTGAAGATCGCGGAGACGGCGAAGCCCGCGCCCATGAGCGGGAAGATCACCCGGAAGAGCACCTGGAACAGGTTGGCGCCGTCGACGATGGCGGCCTCCTCGAGCTCCACCGGGATCTGGCGGATGAAGCCGTACAGCAGCCAGATGGAGAACGGCA
>JAABRV010000246.1 GCA_011390735.1 Trueperaceae bacterium
GCCCGACGCGCGCCCGAGGCTGCCGGCCGACGATGTGCGCTCGAGGGGCGAGCGGCGCGGGGTCATCGGGCGGGAGGGGGCGATCGCCGCCCTGGTGGAGCGCCTGGGCGAGCGCGAGACGCGCCTCGTCACGCTGCTCGGTCCCGGCGGGATCGGCAAAACGACGCTCGCCCGCGCGCTCGTCGCGGAGCTCCGAGCGGCCTTCGCCGACGGCGTGCGCATCGTGTCGCTCGAGGGGGTGCAGGGTCCGGACGCGGTGGCGTTGGCGATCGCACAAGCGTTCGATGTGGAACTGACACCGGGTGCGGTGACCGCGAGGCAGCTCGCGCGTGCCCTCGACGGTCGTCGCGCGCTGGCGGTGCTGGACGGTTTCGAGTTGCACCTGGACCAGCTGTCGACGGTCGACGAACTCCTGCGGGGGACCTCGGGCCTTCGCCTGCTGGTGACCTCGCGCGTGCGCCTGCGCCACTCGTTGGAGGTTGTTGTGGAGGTCGATCCGCTGGCGACGCGCGGCACGGCGCAGCTCGTGGGGGGCGCGACGCTCGCTTCCAACGTGAGCCCTGCGGCGCAGCTGTTCTTGCGCGCCGCGGCGGCGCGCCTGCCGCTGCAGGCCGTTCGGAGACTCGATCTGGAGGCCGTCGAGCGCGTCGTCGAGGGGTTGGGCGGCCACCCGCTGGCCATCGAGATCGCGGCCTCGTGGGTGGACGTCATGGGCCTCGAGGGGCTCGAGGCGCAGGTGCAGGCGTCCTGGGTGCCGCTGCACAGCGAGGACCTCGACAGGCCGGTGCGCCGGCGCGACGTGCGGACGGTGGTGCAGGAGGCCTGGGAGGGCCTCGCGTCCGACGATCGCGGCGCGTGGGCACGGTTGGCCGTCCTGCCCGGCAGCGTGGACCTGGCGGCGGCGGCGGAGGTGTGCGGGAACGGCTGGCGCGGTCTGCGCGGCCTGCTCGACCGCGCGGTCCTGCGGCACGACGGCGAGCGCCTCGCGCTGCACCCGCTGCTGGCGCGTTTCGGCCGTGAGCGGGCGCGTGCCGAGGGCCTCGAGGACGCCGCTTGGGGGGCCGCGGCGCGGGTGTGGCGCTCACGCCTCGCCCAGCAGGTGGATCCGCGCAGCGGACGGCGCGTGCGCGTGCACACGGACGATCTCGAGCAGGCTTTGGGCGCGTGGCGCTGGGCCCTCGCGGCGCACGACTGGGCCACGCTGGCCGACATGGCCGTCGGCCTCACGCGGGCGTTGGACGACCGGATGCGTTGGCGAGAGGTGGGGGACCTGCGACGTGAGGCCGTCGTGCAACTCCTCCCTGCGTGCGGCCGGGATCGTGACGTCGCGCTGGCGCGCCTGTGGCCGGAGATCGGCGAGACGCTCGTCGAGACCAGGGCGTACGCCGCCCGCGCGCTGGAACTGGCGGTGGCGCGCGGCGACGACCTGGCAGCCGCCCAGGCGCACGACTGGCTCGCGCGCGGCATCTTCTCGACCGAGCGGGCCGTGCACGTCGAGGCCGCACGGTCCTGCTTCGAACGCGCCGGCGACGCCGTCGGCCTCGCCCGACTGCTGGTAGGGCAGGGCGGCGCCTCCATCCTCGCCGGCCAGCACGCACACGCCGCTTCGCTCCTGGACGACGCCCGCGAGCGCTTCGAGCGGCTGGAGGACGCCGGCGGCCTCGCGCTCGTGCACGTCAAGCGAGGTCGCTTGGCGCTGCATCGTGGCGACCTCGCGGCGGCCCACGCCGAGATGCGCTCAGCGCGGCGCTGGGTGGCGCACGGCGGCGCCAGATCACCTCCCCCCTTCCTGCTGGAGGCCGAGGCGGATCTGGCGCGTGTCGCGGAAGGACCCCAGCAGGCGACGGCGGCCATCGCGGCGTACCTCGGCGAGTTGAGTGCACGGACGGACGCCAGCTACGACGAACTCGTGATGCGCACGTGTTTCCACCTGCGGTTCGGCCCACCGGATCGCCTGTTGGACTTCGCGGGTCGCTGGACGGCGCACAGGTGGACCCACGGCGGCCGGCTCATCCACCGGATGCTCGCGAATCTCTGCCTCGCGATCGCCCAGGCGTGCCTCGGCGTGCCCGCGCGGGCGGGCGCACCGCTCGCGTTGGCCGTGCGCCTGGCACGCCCGCTGGAGGTACCCCGGGTCGTCGCGGCGATCGCTGCCGCGGCCGCCACCGTCGCGGCCGCCGGCGGCGATGGCGACGCAGCCCGGCGGCTGCTGAGCAGGGCGCTGCGCCATCCGTCCCTGGAGTACGAGTGGCGGCTGGACGCGGAGGCGCTGTGGGCGTCGCTGGCGGGCGGTGGAGAGGTCACCGACGTCGACGCGGACGACGACGGCGATCTGCCCAGCGACGCGTCGATCCTGGACGAGGTGGAGCGGTGGTTGGCCGAATGGGTGGGTCCGAGCGACGTCGCTCCCCCCTAGCCCAGGCCCAAGTCACGCCCAGTTGTGGTCAGCCAGCCGCCGGTACGTCCGCGTTCAACTCGTGACCGCGCCGCACCGCCTCCCACTCCGGGTACCGCCGCGGCGAGCTGGCCACCGCCTGCGAGGCCACCTCGACGGCGGCCGCCACGGCGGCGGCCCACGGGAGGGCGTCGCGCAGGGCGGCCAGGATCGCCGCGTTGAAGGTGTCGCCGGCGCCGACGGTGTCGGCGACCTCGATGGGTGGCGCGGGCGCGACGGCGAAGCGGCCGCCGTCGAGGTAGCCGGCGCCGTCGGGCCCGAGCTTGAGGGCGACGCGACCGGCGACGTGCGGGGCCAGCGCGCGGAGCGCATCGTCGGGCGCCATGCCGGCGTCGCCGAGCAGCCC
>JAABRV010000247.1 GCA_011390735.1 Trueperaceae bacterium
CACGGCGGCCAGTGGCGGCGCGCTCACGGCGCGCTCGATGGCCGGCAGCAGGAAGGGCACCACGTGCGCCATCGAGCCGGCGAGCACCAGCAGCTCCGGGTCGAGGAGGTCGACGACGTCGGCGACGACGCCACCCAGCAGGGCGCCGACCTCGGCGAGCAGCGCGAGCGCGCGTGGCTCGCCGGTCGCGGCCGCGGCCGCGACCCCGGCGTAACCGCTCACGGCCAGCCCGCGCTCGCGCAACTGCCCGACCAGCGCCTTCTCGGACAGGTAGGCCTCGAGGCAGCCGCGATCCCCGCAGCCGCATGCGCGGCCGCCGGGCACCACCGTCACGTGGCCGATCTCCCCGGCGTAGCCGCCCGCGCCGCGCTGCAGCCGGCCGCCGAGGTAGAGCGCGCCGCCGATCCCCGAGTGACCCGCGATGACGACGAAGTCGTGGGCGTCCCGCGCCGCGCCGAAGAGCTTCTCCGCCAACGCCGCGGCCTTGGTGTCGTTGTCGACGGCCACCGGCACGCTCCAGCGCTCCGCGAGCCTGGCGCGCAGCGGCACGTCCCGCCAGCCGAGGTTCGGCCCGAAGGCCAGGCGGCCGTCGTGGGCCATCAGGGCGGGGACACCGACGCCGATCGCCCGGACGGCGTCCCAGCCCGCGCCCACATCCGCGAGGAGCTCCTCGACGCCGTCGCGAAGCGAGCCGATCGCGGCGTCGGGACCCTCGCCGACGGGTCCCTGCCAACTCCCGATCGGCTCGCCCGCCAGCGACGTCGCGAGCAACTGCACGACGTCCGGTTCGAGCCGCGCGCCGACGAGCAGGCCGGCGTCGCGGTCGATCGACAGGTGCGTCGGCGGGCGCCCGCTGCGCCCCGCCCGCGGCGCCTTGGACGCCCGCAGCCAGCCGTCCCGGCGGAGCTGCCGCACGACGGCGGACACCGTCGCCGGGTCGAGCCCGGTGGCCTCGACCAGGTCGCTCTGGCTGGCCTCGCGGGCGAGGCGCAGCGCGTGGAACACGCGGGCGACGTTGAGGCGCCGCACGAGCGCGGGATTGAGCCGCGGGCGGGGACGTTGCAACGGATCCTCGCGGGCCTGCAAGGGACCGGGGTCACCTTGACTCGCTTCGGGCATGCTGCTACTCTACCACTTAATTAGACACTCGTTCGAATTTGCCGGGTGGGCCCCCACGGACCGCCCGCGGCCCGCAAGACGCCACCGGCAACCGTCCGCATGGAGCCCGAAGGGGGCCCGCGATGGCGCACGAACCGATCCTCAGCGGCATCGGCCTCAGCAAGTCCTTCGGACCCGTCGAGGTCCTCCACGCCGTCGACGTCGACGTGCGGCCGGGCGAGGTCCACGCGCTGGTCGGCGAGAACGGCGCCGGCAAGTCGACGCTGATGAAGCTGCTCTCCGGCTACCACCCGCCCAGCGCGGGTGAGGTCGTGCTCGACGGTCGCCCGGTGAAGTTCGCGGACTCGAACGCCGCCGAGACGGCGGGCATCGTGCTGATCCACCAGGAGCTCAACCTGGTGCCCGACCTCACCGTCGAGGAGAACGTCTTCCTCGGCCGCGAGCCGCACCGCTTCGGCTTCGTCGACCGCCCCGCCGCGCGCCGCGCCACCGCCGAACTCCTCGCCACGCTGCGCACCGAGGTACCGGTCACCCGCCGCGTGCGCGAGCTGTCCGTGTCGCAGGCGCAGATGGTCGAGATCGCCAAGGCCGTGTCGCGCGAGGTGCGCGTCCTGTGCATGGACGAGCCCACCGACGTGCTCACCGGCCGCGAGACCGAGGTGCTCTTCGACCTGGTGCGGCGCCTGACCGCCGACGGCGTCGCCATCCTCTACGTGTCGCACAAGCTCGACGAGATCATGGCGATCGCCGACCGGGTCACGATCCTGCGCGATGGCCACAAGATCGGCACCTTCGACGTCGCCGACCTCACGCCCGCCGAGATGGCGCGGCGCATGGTGGGCCGCGAGCTCGCCGACATGTACCCCCCGAAGCCTGCGGTGCCCGACGACGCGCCGGTCGCCCTCGAGATCGAGGGGCTCGACGTCCCCGGCTTCGTCCGCGGCGCCAGCCTGCGGGTGCGGCGCGGCGAGGTGCTCGGCGTCGCGGGGCTCGTCGGCGCCGGGCGTACGGAGCTCTTCGAGGGCGCGCTCGGGCTGCGGCCGGCCCACGGCTCGGTGCGCAAGGACGGCCGGCCGGTGCGCTGGCGCCACCCCGAGGACGCCAAGCTCGACCGCGTCGCCTACCTGACCGAGGACCGCAAGGCGAAGGGCCTGCTGCTGGCCAAGAACCTGCGCGAGAACGTGACGCTGCAGTCGCTGGAACGCTTCGCCCGCCCGTTCGTCGACCAGCGCGCGGAGCAGCATGCACTGGAGCGCTCCGCCCGCGAGTTCGACGTGCGCGTCGCGCGGCTCGACGTCGAGGCCGCCGCGCTGTCGGGCGGCAACCAGCAGAAGATCGTGCTGGCCAAGCTCATGCTCACCGAGCCGGACGTCGTCATCCTCGACGAGCCGACGCGCGGCATCGACGTCGGCACCAAGCGGCAGATCTACTTCTACGTCGGCGAGCTGCTGGCCAAGGGCGTCGCCGTCGTGCTGATCTCGAGCGAGTTGCCGGAGATCCTCGGCCTCGCCCACCGCGTCGTCGTCATGCACGACGGCGTCATCACCGGCACCCTCGACGGGGCCGGCCTCGACGAGGAGACCGTGATGGCCTACGCGACCGGGCTGCGGCGCGACCCGATCCCCGCGACCCTGGAGAGCCCCCGTGTCCACGCCTGA
>JAABRV010000248.1 GCA_011390735.1 Trueperaceae bacterium
GCCGCGCTGGGTCACCAATGACACCCGCTGGAAGGTCCACGCCGCCGTGGTCGACGAGACCGGGCTGAAGGTGAGCTCGACGCGGACGACGTCGGCCCAGCGCAGGCGCTCGCGCAGCACGCCGGAGCGGACCCGCAGCTCGTCGAGGGTCAACTCGTAGCGCGTCGGCAGCGTGAGGGCGACCACCAGGGCCAAGATGCCGATCGTCATGAGCGCGACCCACCAGAAGTCGCCCCGGGCGCTGGGGTCCAGCGCGACCGCCACCGGGACGGCCACCATCGCGACGGCCGACACCGCCAGGATGCCGATCACCCAGCGGTCGACCTGGACGGGCCAGTTCACGCTCATCGCCGGACGCCGCGCGCCTTCGCCGCCGGCGCGCCCCGCACGCGCTCCCGATCCGCCAGGCCGCGCGTCGACGGCCGCAGGTGCGGCGCCCGCGCCGCCAGCGCCCTCAGGAAGCCCTCGCGGTCGCGCGGCGCCACCTCGATCCAGCCGCCGCCGTCGAGCGCCAGGCGGACCCGCACCAGCGACCAGGCGGGCCCAGACAGCGGGCTGATGACCCGGTCGGCGCGCACGATGTCGCGGTACGCGAAGCGCAGCGTCAGCAGGCCGGCCCGCACCGTGAACCCCGGTCCCTCGAGCTGGTAGCGGACCGGCAGCGACATGCCGAGCGTGAGGCCGACCGCGCCGAACCACATCACGGCGATGCCGGCCTTGGCCAGCGGCGCCACCTCGGCATCGAGGAACAGCGGCAGGAGGATCGCCGTCACGGCGACGAGCGCCAGCCCCACGACCGCGACGACCCACGGGTCGACGCGCGCGGGGACACGCACGGCGGGATTCATCGGCACGAGTCTACCGCCGGGCCCGGTGGTAGCCTCGCGCCGATGGCCGACACCCAGCCGCGACGTCCCGTCGCCCGACGGCCCGGCGCCCGACGGCACGTCGCCCTGCTCCACACCGGCGGCACCCTCGGCATGGTGCGCGACGCGGAAGGCGCCTACGCCCCCCGCGCGGGCGCCCTGGCGAGCGCGCTGGCGCGCCTGCCGGAGCTGGACGACCCGCGTCTCCCCAGCGTGCGGCTCGAGGAGTCCGACGAGCTGCTCGACTCCTCCGACGTGCGTCCCGGCGACTGGCAGCGGATCGCCGATCGGGTCGCGGCGGCCTTCCGCGGCGACGGCGGCTCCCCGCCGGCGGACGGCGTGGTCGTCCTGCACGGCACCGACACGATGGCCTACAGCGCCTCGGCGCTCGCCTTCCTGCTGCAGGGACTGCCGGGACCCGTCGTGCTGACCGGCTCCCAGCTGCCGCTCGTCGAGGTGCGTTCCGACGGCCGCGACAACCTGATCACGTCGCTGCTGTTGGCCGCCACGCCGGGCTGGGCCGAGGTCGCCGTCTACCTCGGCGGCGGCCTGCTGCGCGGCTGCCGCAGCACCAAGGTGTCGACGAGCGGCTTCGACGCCTTCGCCTCGCCCAACCTGCCGCCGCTGGCCGAGGTCGGCGTCGACGTCGCGTGGCGCCACGACCTGCTCCGCCCGCCCGCCGGCGGCCCCCTGCGGGTCGGCCGCCTGGCCGACGTCGGCGTGGTCGCGCTGCGGCTCTTCCCCGGCATCACCGCCGACACCCTGCGCAACGTGCTGCGCGATCCGGTGCGCGGCCTCGTGCTCGAGACCTACGGCAGCGGCAACGCCCCGAGCCGCGACGCCGAGCTGCTGGGGGTGCTGCGCGCGGCCATCGAGCGCGGCGTCGTCGTCGTCAACGTGACGCAGTGCCTGCGCGGCGGCGTGCAGATGGGCGCCTACGCCGCCGGCCGCGCGCTCGCCGAGGCCGGGGTGGTCTCCGGCGGCGACCTGACCGCCGAGGCGGCGCTCGCCAAGCTGCTGGTGCTGCTGTCGCGCGGCGACGACCCCCGAACGGTCGCCGCCGCCATGGCGCGCGACCTCGCGGGCGAGCTCACGCCCGCGGCGCCCGCATGACGCACGACCCCGCGGGCGTGGGGTCGCCGGCGGGCGAACCCTCGCCCGTGACGATCCCCGGCCTCGAGGACCTCGCCCTCGACCACGTCGCCATCGCCGTGCCCTCGCTCGAGGCGGCGGGGCCCTACCTCGCGCTCGGGCTGCGTCCCGACGGTCCCGACGAGGTCGTCGCCGGGCAGGGCGTGAGGGTGCGCCTGCTGCGCGCGGGCGGTGCGGCGATCGAACTGTTGGCGCCGCTCGCCGACGACACCCCCGTGGCGCGCTTCCTCGAGCGCCGCGGGCCCGGGCTGCACCACCTCGCCTTCCGGGTCGCCGACCTCGACGCCGAGATCGCCCGGTTGCGTTCGCAGGGCGCGGTCTTCGTCGACCCCGAGCCGCGGCCGGGTCGCGGCGGCAGCCGGGTCGCGTTCCTCCACCCGCGCTGGACCGGCGGGGTGCTGGTGGAGCTGGTGGCCCACCCGTGACCCGGCGCGGTCCCGGACCCCGCCGGCGCTGGGCGCTGCTCGCCGCGGGGCTGTGGGTGGTCGGCCTCTTCGCGCTGTCGTCGCTGCCGCTCGGCGACGGGGCCCTCGACTTCGGGTGGCGCTTCGCGCACGACGACAAGGTCGTCCACGCCGGGCTCTACGCCGTGCTCGGCGCGCTCCTGCGCCTGGGCAGCGGGCGCGCGGCGGTGGCGGTGGCCGGTGGTGGCCTCGTCGGCCTGCTCGACGAGTGGCTCGTGCAGGCGCGCGTGCCCGGCCGTCACCCCGACCCCCTCGACCTCCTCGCCGACGTCGTCGGGGCCGCGCTGGGC
>JAABRV010000249.1 GCA_011390735.1 Trueperaceae bacterium
GTGCGCCTGGTCAAGAACCCGAACTACTGGATGGTCGACGAAGCCGGCACCCAGCTCCCGTACCTCGACGGCCTCACGTACCTGATCGTCCCCGGCACCGACGCGCAGATCGCGCAGTTCCTCGCCGGCAACCTCGACCAGCTCAACATCAGCGGCGCGCAGTTCCCCGACTTCAAGAGCCGCGAGCTCGCCGGCGCCGGCTTCACGGTCGAGCAGTCCCAGGCGCTCTTCGGCTCGCCGCCCCACCTCGCCTTCAACTTCGACGCGGCCGACCCGGCGCTCGCCGAGGTCTTCGCGAACGAGGCCTTCCGGCAGGCGATGGAGCAGGCCGTCGACCGCATGCGCGTGATCGAGGACGTCTACAACGGCCTCGCCGAGATCCCCGGCACGCCGACGGCTCCGGCCAACGCGGCGTTCTACGAGGACACCACCGACCTGATGCGCGGGTACGACCTCGAGGCCGCCGCTGCGGCCCTCGACGAGCTCGGCCTGGTCGACACCGACGGCGACGGCGTCCGCAACGTCAGCGCGGACCGCGAGCTCGAGTTCACGCTCACCTACGGCAACGACTCGTCCACCTGGACCGACATCGCCACCATCCTGCAGAACGACTTCGCCGAGATCGGCGTGCGCGCCAACCTGCAGGGCATCCAGTCGAGCCAGCTGCTCGGTACGGGCCTGTCGGGCGACTACGAGGCCATCCTCGTCGCGCTGGGCAACCTCCCCGACCCCGAGCTGCGCAAGCCGATCTGGCAACCGGGCGGGTCGCTCTACTACTGGCACCGCAGCACCCAGCCGGCCGAGCAGAACGCCGCCCCGAACTTCGACGCGATGTTCGACTGGGAACGGCGGATCTACGAGATCTTCGACACCGGCACCACCAACGTCGACGCCGAGGCCCGCGCCGAGGCCTACCGCGAATGGCAGCGCCTGAACGCCATCCACGTGCCGGTGATCATGATCGCCAAGCCGGGCAACGTGGCCGCGGTGTACGACCACGTCGGCAACTTCGTCTACAACCTGGGCGTGATCCCGGGCTACAACCCGGTCCCCTTCTACTTCCGCCGCTGACCTAGCGGTCGGGACCGATCCCTCGGTGGGGCGCGCGGTCGCGCGCCCCACCGCCCTAGCGCGTAGAACCGCGAGGAGCCCTCCCCTGTTCGTCTACTTCGTCAAGCGCCTGCTGGTGATGCTGCCGACGCTCGTCCTGGTGTCGGCCATCTGCTTCGCGGTCATCCAGCTGCAACCGGGCAGCTTCGCCGACCGCTACCTCGAGGACCCGCGCTTCACCCCCGAGACCGTCGCGCGGCTCAACGCCCAGCTCGGCCTCGACCGCAGCCCGGTCGAGCAGTACCTATCTTGGGTCGGCGGGATCGTCACCCGCCTCGATTTCGGCTACTCCTTCTTCGCCAACCGGCCCGTCTCGGGCATCATCGGCGAGCGCCTGCTCTGGACGATCGTGGTCGCCGGCGTCACGCTCGGCTTCGCCTGGCTGGTCGCCATCCCGCTCGGCATCTTCGTCGCGCTCCGCCGGAACGGCTTCACCGACGCCCTCGCCAGCTTCGTGGGCTACGTCGGCCTCGCCGTCCCCGACTTCCTGGTCGCGCTCCTCCTGATCGCCCTGGTGCTCGCGTACGGCGGCACCAACGTCGGGGGCCTCTTCAGCGCCGCCTACCTCGGCGCCCCGTGGAGCTGGGGCAAGTTCGTCGACCTCCTGAACCACCTATGGATCCCCGTGATCGCCATCGGCACCGGCGGCATCGCCACCGTCATGCGCCAGATGCGCGCCAACCTGCTCGACGTGCTCCACGCCGACTACGTGCGCACCGCCAAGGCCAAGGGGCTCGCGCCGCGGCGCGTCACCTACCGCCACGCGGTGCGCAACGCGATCAACCCGCTCGTCTCGCTCGCGGGGCTGCAGCTGCCCGAGCTGATCAACGGCACCATCATCGCCTCGATCGTCCTCAACCTCCCGACCATCGGCCCGCTGCTGTACACCTCGCTGCTGAACAAGGACCAGTACGTCGCGATGACGCTCCTGCTGTTCGCCAGCCTGCTCCTGATGGTCGGCAACCTGCTCGCCGACCTGGCCTTGGCCTGGGTGGACCCGAGGATCCGCTATGGCTGACGCCACCGGCGCCGCCGGCGGCTCCGGCGCCGCGGGCGTGCGCCGCGACGCCCGCAAGGGGCCGCGCAGCAAGGCCTGGCGGCGCTTCGCGGCGTCGCGCGCGGGGGTGGTCGGGGCCTGGATCCTGATCGGGCTCTACGCCGTCGCGCTGATCGCGCCGTTCCTCGCCCCGTACGGCATCACGGTCCAGCACCGGGGCGCCGTCTACCAACCGCCGCACGCGGTGCGCGTCTGGTCCGAGGGGCGGTTGCACGCCCCCTTCGTGCACCCGCTCACCGCGACCCGCGACCCGGTGACGTTCCGCCGCACCTACGTCGAGGACACGAGCCAGCGCTTGCCCCTGCGGCTCTTCGTCCGCGGCGATCCGTACCGCTTCCTCGGCTTGTGGACCGCCGACCTGCACCTGTTCGGCGTCGAGGGCGGCACCTGGTTCCCGCTCGGCACCGATCGCTTCGGGCGCGACCTGCTCTCGCGGGTGATCGTCGGCTCGCAGGTCTCGCTCACCGTCGGCCTGATCGGCATCCTCATCAGCTTCTCGATCGGGGTGGTCGTCGGCGGCGTGTCCGGCTACTACGGCGGTTGGGTGGACGGGGTCATCCAGCGCGGCATCGAGGTGCTGCTCTCCTTCCC
>JAABRV010000250.1 GCA_011390735.1 Trueperaceae bacterium
CGAACGTCGGCGAGGGCTCGTGCCCCGCGTGCCGCCGCGGCGCGACCAACCTCTGCCCCGAGTTCCGAGCGTTCGGCATCCACCTCGACGGCGGCATGGCGGCGTACCTGCGGGTCCCGCGCGCGGCCGTCGAAGCGGGCCACCTGATGGTCGTTCCCGACGGCCTGGCGGACTTGGACGCCGCGCTCCTCGAGCCGCTGGCGTGCTGCGTCGAGGGGCTCGTGGCGAGCGAACTGCACCCAGGCGACACGCTCCTGATCGTCGCGGCCGGCGTGATGGGGCGTCTGCACGTCGCGGCCGGGCGCGCGCTGGGCGCCGGCACCATCGTCGTCGTCGACCGCAACGAGGAGCGCCTGGCGCACGCCCGCACGCTCGGTGCCGACGCGACGCTGCAGCCCGGCGACGGCCTCGTGGACGCGATCGCCGAGGCCACCCGCGGGCGCGGCGTCGACGTGGCCGCGGTGACCATCGGCTCCACGGAGGCCGCGAGCGCCGCGCTCGCTTCGCTCGCGCGCGAGGGCCGCCTCAACCTGTTCGGCGGCTTCGGCGCCGACCAGCCGCCGCTGGTGGTCGACCCCAACGCCTTCCACTACCGCGGGCTCAAGCTGCTCGGGACCACCGGCGCCAGCCTGACGACCCTGGCGCGCACGCTGGCGCTGCTCGCCGGCGGCCGGCTGCCGCTGACCGGGATGGTCAGCGCGACCTACGACCTGGCAGACGCGGCGGAGGCGTTCGAGGCCGCCGGTCGGAGCGACCACGCCCGCGTCGTGCTGCTCCCGAACGGGGGCGATCGCTCGTGAGCGCGGACCTGTTGCTCGGCATCGACGTCGGTACCGGCGCCACCAAGGCGGCGCTGTACGACGTCGAGGGGCGGCTGCGCGGCAGCGCGAGCGTGCCCACCCGCCTGCATCGTCGAGGGCCCGGCGTGGTCGAGCAGGACCCGCAGGAGATGGAGGGCGAGGTCCACGCCGCGATCCGCGGCGCGCTCGCAGACGCTGGCGCCCAGGGCGGCGACGTCGCCGCGCTGGCGCTCGACGGGCAGATGGCGGGCGTGATGTTCGTCGACGACGCGGGCGCCGCCGTCGGTCCGTTCGACTCGTGGCTCGACACCCGCTGCGACCCGGACGTCGCCGCGCTGCGTCCGCACGCAGCGCGCATCGTGGAGCTGTCCGGCGGCTACCCCACCTACTCGGCGGGGCCCAAGCTGCGGTGGTGGCTGCGCGAGCGCCCCGACGACCTCCGCCGGGCGCGCGCGATGGTCATGCCGAGCGCCTACCTCGCCGGACGCCTGTGCGGCCTGAGCGGCGCCGAGGCCTACGCCGACCCCACCTACCTGCACTTCTCCTGCCTGGCCGACACTTCGAGCAGCGCCTGGTCGCCCGAGCTCGTGGCGCTGTTGGGGGCCCCCGATCGGCTCTTGCCGCGCATCGTCGAGACCACCGACGTCGTCGGCGAGGTCACGCGCGAAGCCGCCGCCGCGACCGGTCTGCGCGTCGGGACACCGGTCGCCGCCGGCTGCGGCGACACCGCGGCCGGCGTGCTCGGCGCCGGCGTCGTCCGCCCGGCGGCCGCGCTGGACGTCGCCGGCAGCGCGGCCGTGCTCGCGGTCTGCACCGACGCGTTCCGACCCGACGCCGCCGAGCGCATGCTGCTCACCGCCCGCACCGCCCTGCCCGGCCTGTACTACGCGCTCGGGTACGTGCTGGGCGGCGGCCTCAACCTCGGCTGGTTCCGCGAGGCCTTCGCGCGCGAGCTCGAAGGCCTCGACCCCGACGCCGCCTTCGCGGTCCTCGACGCGGAAGCGCGCGACCTGCCGCCCGGCGCCGAGGGCGTGGCCTTCGCCCCGCACCTCGGGGGGCGCGTGACGCCGAACGACCCCGACCAGCGCGGCCTGTGGCACGGCTTCGGCTGGACGCACGGACGGGGCCACCTCTACCGCGCGCTGCTCGAAGGCGTCGCCCTGGAGTACGGCCTCTACCTGCGCGCCATCCGGCGGCTGCACCCCGACCTCGGGCCGCTGGAGGTCCGCGCGGTCGGCGGCGGCGCGCGCTCGGCGCTGTGGGGCTCCATCAAAGCCGACGTCTTGGGTGCCGCCTACCGACCCCTGCGCCGCCAGGAGGGCGGCGCCCTCGGCTGCGCGCTGCTCGCCGGCAAGGCGGCGGGGCTGATCGACGACGTGGCCGCGGCAGCCGAACGCTTCAACCAGCTCGAACCGGGCGCGGCGCCGGACGCCGGGCGAAGCGCCGCGTACCGACCGCTCATCGACGACTACGCGACCGTGCTCGAGGCCACGTCCGCCCTCGGCCGCGCGCGCACCACAGCCCAGCGAGGCGAGGCATGAGCGCCCCCGAGCGCCCCTTCCGAGTGGTGGCGACCGCGCGCGCCTTCTGCGCGACCGATGGCCCCCACCAGGCCATCCTGCGCGACGCGGGTATGGAGCTGGTGCTCGCCGCCGGCGCGGCGCCGAAGTCGGCCGCCGAGCTGGCCGCCCTGGCGGTCGACGCCGACGCGCTGCTGCTCGGCCTCGACCGCTGCGACGCGAGCGTCTTCGCCGCGGCCCCCAGGCTGCGCGTGGTGGCGCGCTTCGGTGCCGGCGTCGACACCGTCGACCTCGAGGCCGCCGCGCGCCACGGGGTGACCGTCACCAACACCCCCGGCGCCAACACCACCGCGGTCGCCGAGCTCACCCTGGCGCTGCTGCTCGCCATCGCCCGCGACCTGCCGGCCGCCGTCGCGACCGCACGCTCGGGCGGTTG
>JAABRV010000251.1 GCA_011390735.1 Trueperaceae bacterium
ACCGACCTGACGATGATGCGCGTCGCCTCGAGCGAACTGGCGGCGGATCAGTTCGGCATCGCCTTCCGCCGCTTCCCGTACAACGGCTCGATCGACGAGTTGATGGTCTTCGACCGCGCGCTCACCGACGAAGAGGTGCTCGCGATGTACCAGAACTTCGGGCTCTACCAGCCCTGACGTCCGACACCGTCCGGGGCCTCCGCGCGCGGAGGCCCCGGACACCGTGAGCCCGACGCGGTTCCGCGGTCGGGGATGGCCTAAGGTGGCGCATGCGACCGTCGCTGCGGCTGCTGGGGCCCCCTCGCGCGTGGGACGGGGAGGCGTGGATGGACCTGCCGCTGCGTCAATCGCTGCTGCTCGGCGCCTTCTTGGCGCACCGCGACGACTGGGTCGGTCGCGAAGAGGTGCTCGCGCTCTTCTGGCCCGACGAGGCCGAGTCGCGGGCGCGCCACAACCTGAGCCAACTCGTCTACCACTGCCGCCGGCAGCCCTGGTTCGACGGCCTGGAGGCGGAGCGGACCCGCCTGCGCTGGCGCGTGGCGTCCGACCTGCAGCTCTTCCGCGCGGCGATCGGTGCGGGCGCCTGGCACGACGCGCTCGGCCACTACGGTGGCACGCTGCTCGAGGGCCTCCCCGCCGGTGGCGGCGCGGACTTCGAGTCTTGGCTCGAGACGGAGCGCGAGTCGCTCCAGGTCGCTTGGCGCGAGGCCGTGTTGCAGGTCGCGGGCGAGCTCGAACGCGAGGGACGCCCGTCGGAGGCCCTCACGCGCGTCGCGGCGGTCCTCGAGCGCGATCCGCTGGCCGAGGACGCCGTTCAGGCGTACCTCCGCTGCGCCCGCGCGGTGGCCCAGGGCGAAGGTGGTGCTGCGGGCCCGCGCGCCGCTGCGCTGCGCGCCTACGAGGCCTTCCGCGCCACCCTGCGCGAAGAGCTCGACCTGGCGCCGCTCGAGGCGACCGTCGCGCTGGCCGAGGCCTTGCGGACCGACGTCGGGCCCGAGCCGGCGGCCCCCGGGCCGCCCCCTGCCGCGCCCGCCGAGCCGCCGCCCGCGGTGCTTCGCGGCTTCCCGGCACCGATCACGCCCTTCGTCGGGCGCGAGGCGGAGCTCGCCCACCTCCACGCGCTCTTGGCCGAGGGCGGTGAGCGCCTCGTCACGCTGCTGGGGCCGGGCGGCGTCGGCAAGACGCGCCTGGCGATCGAGGCGGGGCGGCGCGCGGCCTGGGCCTTCGCCGACGGCGCCCTCTTCGTGCCGCTGGCCGACCTTGACGACCCCACCTACCTCGCTCGCGCGATCGGCGCGGCGCTGGGGTTGGAGCCGGCGACGGGACAAGACGACGAAGCCGCCCTGGTCGAAGCGCTCGCACCACGTTCGCTATTGGTGGTCCTCGACAACCTCGAGCACCTTCTGGGTGGCGCCGGTCTGCTGTCCGAACTGCTGGCCGCGTCGCCAGGCTCGAGCCTGCTGCTCGCTTCGCAGGAGCCGCTCGACTTCCAAGGCGAGGTGCGCTTCGAGGTCGAAGGGATGGCCTACCCGGTGGCGGGCGAGGACGCTTGGGACGGGGCCTCGATCGAGCGCTTCGACGCGGTGGCGCTGTTCCTGCGCAGCGCGCGGCGCGCGCACCCGCAGTTCGTGGCGACGGAGGCCGACCACGCGGGCATCGTCCGGCTCTGCACGTTGCTCGAGGGCCTGCCGCTCGGCCTGGAGCTGGCGGCTGCCTGGATGCGGCTGCTGCGGCCTGCCGAGGTCGCCGACGCGCTCGCGGCCAACCTCGACGCCCTGACGGTGGCGCATCGCGACCTGCCCGCACGCCACCGCAGCCTGCGCGCGATGCTGGACCACACCTGGTCGCTGCTCTCGGACGAGGAGCGCGCCGCGCTCTCGGGCGTCAGCGTCTTCCGCGGCGGTTTCACCCGCGAGGCCGCCGAGGCCGCCAGCGGGGCCGGTCTGCGGACCCTGCTGGCGTTGGTGAACAAGTCGCTGCTGCGGCGTACCGCAGGCGGTCGCTTCGTGGCGCTCGAGGTGGTGCGCCGCTACGGCGCCGATCGCTTGGCCGCCGAGCCCGCCCGCTTCGAAGCGGTCGCGACCGCCCACGCCACGCACTTCGTCGCCTTCGGCCTCGGAGCGCAGCCGGAACTGGTCGGGGCCGACCGCGCGGCGTGGCTGGATCGCGTGGCCGCCGAGCACGAGAACCTGCGCACGGCGCTCGGGCACCTGATCGCGGCGGGCGACGTGGGGCCGGGGATGGACCTCGCCCACGCGCTCTTCCAGTTCTGGTGGTTGCGCGGCCATTACCGCGAGGCGCGCGCCACCCTCGACGCGCTCTTGCGCCTCGAGGGCCCCCGGTCCGCCGCGCTCCAGGCCCGCGCGCTGGGCGATGCGGGTGCGTTCGCCCGCCTCTGCGAGGAGTTCGAGGCGGCCCGCTCGCTGTACGAGGCGAGCCTGGCGATCAAGCGCGGCCTCGACGACCCGACGTCCCTGGCGGCGACGCTCGGGAACCTCGGCAACCTGCTGCGGCTGCTCGGCGACCACGACGGCGCGCAGCGGCACCTCGAGGAGGTCCTCGCGCTCTACCGCGCGGCGGGCGACGGTGGGCGGGTAGCGAACACGCTCAACAACCTCGGGGCCGTCGCAGAGGTGCGGGGCGACGCGCCTGCGGCCGAGCGCTGGTACCGCGAAGCCTTGGACGTCGCGAACG
>JAABRV010000027.1 GCA_011390735.1 Trueperaceae bacterium
CGTGAAGTAGTGCGCCTCCCAGTCGTCGCACCAGTCGTCGAGCGGCCGCGTGGGCGCGTCGGACAGGTGCAAGAGGGGCGCCACGTCGGACGCGTAGCTCCAGTCGTGGATCATGCGGCGGTCCGCCAGCGTGGCGGGTCGCAGCCGGACGCGGCGGCCATCGATCGTCGTCGTCACGCGCATGTCGGCAGCCTACCCGTCGTCAGAGCAGCAGCGCCCCGAGCGCGTAGGGCACCAGCACCAGGATCCCCCACGCAGGCGACACCCTCCGCCCCTCGGCCCTGCGATCCCACTGGAACAGCCACACGGCCAACGCCACGCCCAGGGCCGCCCCGGCAAGCAGCACCAGCAGCGAGCCGACCGACGAGAAGGCGGTCGCCTCGCCGTACGCCAGGCCGCGCATGGCGTTCATCGCGTGGGTGGCGGGCAGCAGCCGGGCGAAGACGGCGAAGGTGTCGGGGATCATCTCCGAGGGCACCATGAGGCCACCGAGCATGACCGACGGCAGGAACACCAACTGCGACCACAGGACCGTGGCGCGGGTGCTGGCCGACACGACCGCGATGAGCAGACCGAGGCCGGCGTGGGCGGCGGCGGCCGCCAGGAACACGCCGAGGTAGGCCCCGAAGTTGGCCGGCAGCGGGGCGTCGAACAGCAACGGCGCGACGACCGTGATGATGGCGGCCACCAGCGTGAGGTGCGCGATGATCGCCGCCCCCGGCAGCAGCAGGATGTTCGTGGCGGGCACGCCGTGGATCTTGAAACTGCGGAAGATGCCGGCCTCACGCGCCGCGACGATGGGATCCGGGAGACCCAGCAGGCAGCCGGCCATGAGCGCGAACACCACCATCGCCGGGATGACCACCTCGCGGAAGCCGGGGTTGAGGCCGATCATGAGCCCGCCGGCGATGAGGAAGAAGCCGAGCGGGAAGAGGTACAGCAGCAGGAGCATGGCGCGGTTGCGCAGCCCGCTCCCGAACTCGTAGGCCGCGTGGTGCACCAGGGCCCTCATGCCACGCCTCCCTGGGTGGTGAGCTCGAGGAAGCGCTCCTCGAGCGAGGGACGCTCGACGCGCAGGTCGACGAGTGGGTCACCCGCCTCCTCCAACGCATCCAGGACCGCCATGACGGTCGCGCCGACCGCGTCGCTGAAGTAGACGTCGTAGCCGTCCTTGCGCGCGTGGCGCTGGACGCCGGGCAGCGCGCCGTCGTGGCCCGCGAGGGTCTCGCGCTCGGAGCGCACCGACACGCGCGTGAGGTCGACCGCCGCGGCCGTCAGCGCCTTGGGCGTACCGCTCGCGACGATGCGACCCGAGAGCAGGATGGCGACGCGGTCGGCCAGCTTCTCGGCCTCCGCCATGTCGTGCGTGGCCAGGACGAGCGCGACGCCGCGCTCACGCAGCTCGGCCACCAGTGCGTGCAGTTCGGCGCGGGTGCCGACGTCGAGGCCGGCGGTGGGCTCGTCGAGGAAGACCACCGGCGGGTCGTGCGCCAGCGCCAGCGCCAGGGCGAGCCGGCGCTGCTGGCCGGTGGACAGGGTCCCGTACTCGGCGCGCAGCTTCGCCTGCAGGCCGAGCCGCTCGAGCAGGTCGAGGCGGGGTTCCACGCCGTGGTAGGCGCAGAAGAAGCGCATCGCCTCCTCGACCTGCATCGTCTCGGGCAAGCCAGACGTCTGCAGCTGCACGCCGATGGCGTCGCGCAGCCGAGCGGGCTCCCGGGACGGGTCGATGCCGCGCACACGCAGCATGCCCGCCGTGGGGTAGCGGATGCCCTCCAGGCACTCCAGGGTGGTCGTCTTGCCGGCGCCGTTGGGCCCCAGCAGACCGAAGATCTCGCCCTCGGCCACGGCGAAATCGATGCCGGCCACGGCGTCGACGTCGCCGTAAGACTTGCGGAAGGCCTCCACGACGATCGCGGGTGGGTCCATGGCTCAAGGGTGCGGGAGGCCGCAAGGGACGTTCAAGCCCGCTGCGGCTCTTACCACACCTCCAGCACCACGCGCACCTCGTCGCCCTCGGCGAGTCCCTCCGCCCTGCGCACCGCGTCCTTCAGTGGCACCAGATAGCGACCGTCCTTGGGGAAGAGCGACGTCTTCCAGGTCGTCGACCCGACGCGCACCGTGACCGGGATCATGCCCCAGCCGTAGGTCACCGCCCCGGACACCGCCTTCAGCTCGCGGCTGTCGACGTCGGGCACGGTCACGAAGAAGAACGGCGCGGGACCGCGCCAGTGCCAGATGGGGCCGCGGAACTCGATGCGCATGCCGTGCCCTCCCCTTCGGTGGCCGCCGGGCGGCCGGCGGCACCAACGCGTGTGTCAGCCGCGGCCCAGATCGTCGTCGATGGCGCGCATGGCGTCCGGCGGCAGCGGGCCGAAGCGCCGCGCCTCCACCAGACCGCGCAGCTGCGCCGCGTCGCGGAAGCCCGGCAGCGGCACCGCCAGCGGCGAGCGCGCCCAGATCCAGCCGAGGGCGCCCTGGGCGATCGAGCGCCCGTCGCGCGCGAGGTGCGGCCCGATCCTCCGCGCGCGGGCGAGGAGGTCGCGGAACCCCTCCTGCTCGAACCACGCCGCCCGCGGATCGTGCGGATCGAGCCGCGTGGCCTCCGACCAGCGCCCGGTGAGCACGCCCATGAGCAGCGGCACGCGGTTGAGGCTGGCCAGGTCGTGCTCGCGGCACAGCTCCAGCATGGCCGGGGCGTCGTGCAAGACGTTCAGGCGGTGCTCGATGGCGGTGCAGTGCTCGCCCTCGGCGAACGCCCGCGCCCGCTCGACGTCGTCGGTGCTCCAGCCGTACGCGCGGATGCGGCCCGCGCGCACGAGGTCCTCGAGGACCTCCACCAGCGCCGGCACCCGCTCGAGGGGGTAGTCGCGGCGGTGGAGCAGGTAGACGTCGATGCACTCGATCCCCAGCCGCCGCAGGCTCGCCTCGCACGTGCGCCCGACGGCCTCGGCGTCGAGGGCCCAGGGGTCGTCCTGGTCCGGGATCGGATCCTCGCCGAACTTGGTCACGACGACGACGCCGGGGCGCCCGCGCAGGGCTTCGCCCAGGATGCGCTCGCTCTCGCCGTCGCCGTAGTTGTCGGCCGTGTCGAAGAGCGTGACGCCGAGGTCGACGGCCTCCTGGACCTGGCGGACGGCCTCGCGCCTCGCCTCGGGCGAGACGGCCGGCGTCCCCTCGTGCCGCCATCCCAGCCCCGCCATGCGGGCCGTCCCCAGCCCCAGCGGGCTGACGCGCAGGCCGCTACGCCCCAGTCGGCGGAGCTCCATCACGGGTCACCCTTCGCCATGGCACCCATCATGCCCGGAGGAACGGTTCCCCGCCGCGGCATCGCGTAACCTGCCGAGAGATGCTGGACCTGGCGCTCCGACACCTGCGACGACGGCTCGTGACGACCGTCGTGGTCGGCCTGCTGGCGTTCGGGGAGCCGCCGCCGCGCGCCTTCCCGTTGCGGCTCCCGCCGGCGCTCGTGCGCGTGCAGGACGAGCCATCGCCCGGCGCGCTGGCGTGGCGCCAGTTCTTCGACCCGCTGCGCGCGGAGCTGAACTAGGTCGCCCGGCGACGCACCCGCGGCGTCAGCCTTCCCCGGGCTTCTCCGCCTTCTCGCCCTTCTCCTTGCGGGTCGCCATCACCTTGGTGACCAGGTCGGGCAGGTGCTCGAACGCCTCGGCGAGGCGGCCGCCGCGGCCGGGCGCCGCCATGATCTGCACGTCGCCGTCCTTGAGCACGATGAACGCCGCGGGCTCGACGCGCACGCCGCCGCCGCCGCCCACGCCGGTGCCCTTGCCCGGCCCCGTGTCCTTCGAGGCCGTGACCGCGCCCTCGCCGCCGCCGGCGCCGACGCCGACCGCGATGCGGATGACCGGCACGATCGTGACGCCGTCGAACGTCATCGGCGCGCCCAGGATCGTCTCCGTCGCTGCCAACTGGCGGAACTCGCCCAGCAGGCCCTCCATGAACTCCTTCGCCACCGTCATCTCCAGGCTCTCCTCTCCCAGCCGGCCGTGACGCGCGTTTCGCGCGCGACATGCGCCCTATGCGCTTGTCGCGACCGGCGTCGTTCCCGCCACACCGCCCAACCGACGCGTGCCGCGCCGGGCACCAGCCGGATCGGCCGCAGCCGCAGCGCCAGCTCGGCGGAGCCGCTCGGTTCGGTTGCCGTGAAGTCGACCCCCAGGCGCACGTCCGCCCGCGGCCACGCCGCGCGGATCGCTTCGGCGATCACGCAGCCGAGCCCGAAGGCCTCGCCGGTCCAGGCGGGGTCGTCGCTCGCGATCACGGCGCTCAGCCGCAACCGCTCGACGTGCAGGTGCCGGAGCATCCGCCGCCCCTCGCGCCACGCCGTGCGCGCCAGGCGACGGGTGGCGGCCAGCGAGAGCCGGGCACGTTCCGGTTTGCGCTTGCGTTCCCGCTCCTCCGGTTCCTTCGCCTCCTCGTCCACCTCCGACACGTCGGAGACGCCTCGCTTCAGCGGTCGTCGCGCGATTTTGAACCCCAGCAGACGGATGACCACATGGCCGTCGCCCGCCTCGGCGTCGAGACCGAGCACGCCCCAGCGGCCACGGCCCGACACGCCCTCGGGCCCGGCGCGACCCTCCACCCGGATGACGGACACGAGCGCCCCGACGACGGCCGCCATCGCGAGAACGACGAGCAGGCCGATCGTGCCGAGAACCCACCAGAGAACGCTCATGGGGAACTCCCACGGTTCGGGCACGCGGCCGCCCGCCTACCGGGCTGGCCGGTCACCCCAGCGTAGACCCTCGGGGTCAGTCCCGCGTCAGGACTGGGAAGCTGCAGCGGTGGCCGCCACCGCGGCGTCGCTCCGCCGGATGCCCTCGATCGCCCGGTTGTTCATCCGGGCCAACCACGGGTACACCATCTGCTGCATCCGACTCATGCGAACGTATGCCGGAGAAGCCACGTAGTCCGCGAAGTCCTCCCAGGTGCCGTGGTCCTCCACGACGGCTCCCATGTGCACGAACCCCTTCTCGCCGAAGTTGAACTCGCAGCTGGTCGGCCCCTTGGCGCGGGACAGCGAGAAGCCCGTCGTGCGACCGCTGGCCTGGAGCCGCTCCAGCGCGCCGTCGTAGAAACGCCGGTCGTTGATGTACGAGTCCATCGGCCGCCATGCGTCGTCCAGCTCGACCTCCAGCCATGAGTGCCCACCCTTGTCGGGTAGGGCGCGGAACGCGAAGGCTGGGAAGATGCCGTGCATGACCTCGAGCGAGATCAGGCCCGTATGGATGCGAGCGGGAATACCCACCGCCTTGCACAGAGCGAGGAAGAGGGTGGCCTTGGTGTTGCAGTACCCCATGCGGTACCCGAGCATCTCGGAGGCCCGAACCTCGTCCCACTTCGGGGGGAAGCCGAAGCGGATGTCGTCGCGTACGAAATAGAAGAGGCGCTCGAGTTTGTCGCGCTGCAAGGGGCGGCCGTCCGTCAGTTCGCGTGCCTGGGCCTGGATCGCGGGGTGGTCGTGGTCCGCCAATGGCTGCGGCCTGCTCATACGCCACATCCCTTCCTGATGCGCAACTTGCAGGGGTCCACTCACTCTACGGCAGCATGACGGTGCCCGCCCCGGTTCAGCGTGAGGTGTCCTGGCGATCGCCGGCGGCGCCCGGCTCCAGCTCCATGACGAGCAGCCGCAACGGCGTCCCGGAGACCTCAATGGAACGCTCCTCCACCGCCACGAACCCTTCCTTGGCGTAGAACGCCCGCCCCTTCGCGTTCTGCGCCTCGACCTCGAGCCGCACCCGCATCCGGCCGGGGAAAGCCGCGAGCGCGGCCGCCAGCAGCCGCCCGCCGGTCCCGCGCCGCTGCGCGCCCGGGCGCACGTACAGCCGGGCGATGTCCACCACCTCGGGCCGACCGCGCGCCGTCACCACGCCGACGATCCCGGCGTCGTCCTCCGCGACGGCCGCGAACGTGCTCGCCCGCGCCAGTTCGGCCCCCAGCACGCGCGGGGTGTGCCAAGCGGCGATGGCGCGCTCGATCGCCTCGAGCGGCAGGAACGCGCCGTAGGTGTCCCGCCAGGTCGCCGCCAGCACCGCGCGGATGCCGGGGATGTCGGCCTCCGTTGCGCGGCGCACCCGCGGCTCGGCCATCACGAGATGCAAGGGGACTCCGGGTCCCGCACGAAGCTCACCGCCTTGCACGCGGGACACGTCCGGCCATCGAGCTCGAAGGTGTCGACGAACGCCTCGGCGCCGCACGACGAGCACGCGAGGGTCTGCTCGCGCGGGTCTGCTCGCGCGAGTCCACCATCACCTCCGCACGGCAGGCGTCGCACACGAAGCGAATGCACTCGGCCATGCAACGAGCCTGTCCGAATCTCTCGTCACCAGCTCGCCGCACCACGTACCGCAACGCCTGCACCGCATCAACCAAGGTCGCCGCGGACGGCGGCCAAGAACGCCGACGGCGTGAACACGGGCAGCGAAGCCGCCGCGAACCCGGCAGCGTCGCGCGACACGATCGCGTCCACCCCGGCGACGACGCCGGCCTCGTGCAGGACCCCGTCCTCGAAGTCGTCGAAGCCCGCATCGAGCGCCGCGACCAACACGGCACGATCCACCGAGGCGACGTCGAACAGGTCGAGCAGCGACCGCACGTGCGCCCGCGCTTGGGGGACCCCGACGCCCTTGGCCGCCAGGTAGAAGACCGTCGTGATCGTCGTGGCACCGAGTACCGCCCTCACCCGGCCCGCGTCCACCAGGGCGAAGACGGCGAGGGCATGATCCACGTGCGGTTGCCGCGCCATCAGCACGTCGAGCACGACGTTGGTGTCGATCAGGATCCTCACGAGTGCTTGCGTTCCAGGTGCGCCCGGTACGCCGCCTCAGGCTCGGGCGTGCTGGGCAGCACGCCGACGAGAGAGCGAACGCGGGGCGACGGCGCGGGCAAGTCACCGCGACCGAGGCCGCCGGCCGCAAGTGCCTCCAACGCCTCGACGTAGGCCGCGACCATCCGCGACACCGACGTACCCCGGGCCGCGGCGTGGCGCTTCGCCGCTGCGATCAGGCGCTCGTCCATGCGGAGCGTGAGCTTCGTCGCCACGGCGACCTCCTGACGTACAGCGTAGCAGAATCCGTACGTACATGGTGGCTTTGGGGAACGCGCTCGTCCGGCCTGCTCACGCCCCGCGCGCACGGGCAGCCGCCGTCACCTCGTCCACCCGGAACGCCGCGATCCGGCTGATGAGGTCGGCCGGCAACGGCTCGCCCAACGGGAAGCGCACCGAGCCCTCGCCGCCGCTCACGGGGCGACCCCACCCGTCTCGACGTAGCGCGCGAAGTTGTCCAGGATCGCCTGCCACCCCTGCCGCTGCAGTTCCATCGGGTTCGTCGCCTCGGCGTCGAAGACCTCGCGCACGCGGACACCGGCATCCTCGGCCGCGAACTCGACGACCACCGTGCGTCCGTCGTCCATCGCGTACGCGATTCGCTCCTGCGGCACGACCTCGGTATAGGTCCCCTCGAAGTCGAAGCCCATGCTGCCGTCCTTGGCCTCCATGCGTGACGAGAACGTGCCGCCCACGCGCAGATCGACGGCGGCCGCGGTGGTGTGCCAGTCATCGGAAGCGGCGTTCCAGCGGACGATGTCGTCCGGCGTGGTCCAGGCGCGCCAGACCGTGTCGAGCGGCGCGCGGACGTACGTCTCGACCGAGATCTTCATGTGCAGCTCCCTCCCGCGGCGCGTGCTCCAATCGCGGCGCCACGTGTCGCGACCCGCCGCTCCACCGCCTACAGCATGTCCCATGCCCGCAGCAGCTCGGCTTCGGTGTCCTCGTCCAGGCCCGCGGTCTCCTCCCCGTGCGCGTCGTGCCAGGCGAGCGTGTCGCGGATGGTGTCGGCGACGTCGGTGTGCTCGAGCCCGAGGCTCAGCGCGCGCTCGAGCGAGAACGGCTCGCTGTCGCGCCAGCCGAACGGGACGACCATCGGCAACCCGGACGGCAGCGCGCCCCGCTCCCGCAGGAACGCCTCGGGCAGCCAGACGAAGTCCGCGTCCGACCCCGTCACGTCGCGCGCGAGCGCGAGCACCTCACCCCAGGTCGTCCGGACGGCCGGCCCGCTGGCGTTCACGGCGCCGACCGCGTCGCCCTCGGCCATCCGCACCGTGAAGCGACCGAGGTCGCGCCCGTCGACGAAGGCCAACGGCAGCGACGGCTCGACCGGCGCGACCATGCGCCCGCCGCGGCGCACGCGCCGCAGCCACCAGGTGAAGCGGTCGGTGTAGTCGTGCGGGCCGACGACGAAGGTGGGGCGGATCGACAGCACCTCGCCGGCGAACGCCTCCTCGGCGGCGCGCTCGCACAGGACCTTGAGGCCGCCGTAGCTCGCGGCGTCGATCGTCTCGCGGGTCGGGTCGTCGAGCGTGCGCAGCGGGGCGCCCTCCGGAACGGGGGGCGCGGCTCGCTCGAGGTCGTAGACCGCGCCCGTGGAGACGAAGAGGTAACGTCGCGCTCGCCCCGACAGCCGCTCGGCGCTCGCGTGGACCTGCCGCGGCAGGTAGCCGCTGACGTCGACGACCGCGTCCCACCCGCCGTCGAGCCCGGAGAGGTCGCCGTCGCGGTCGCCGGGCACGTGGCGGGTGCCGGGCGGGATCGGCGAGCTGCCGCGGGAGAAGACGTCGACCCGGTGGCCGGCGGCCAGGGCCGCTTCCACCACGTGCAGGCCGACGAAGCGCGTGCCGCCGAGGACGAGGATGTGCATGCGGGGACCTCCCTTGGGCGCTCGGGCGCCCGGGTTCGCGGTGTTCTGGAGGGTACCCGTTCCGTCGGCACGGCCACGTGCGACCCGCACGACCGCGCTCGCCCCCCGGCCCTCAGCGCCCGGCCTCCCGCAGCAGCCGCTCCACCATTCCCCGGTAGGAACCCCCGAACAGCAGCAGGTGCACGATCGCCGGCCACAGCTGGTAGATCGGGCGTCGCTCGCGCCAGTCCGTCGCGACCGGGTAGGCGTCGAAGAAGCGCGCGTCGGGCCGGTCGAACAGGCTGAGCATCGCCAGGTCGACCTCGCCGTGCCCGTGGTAGCAGGCGGGGTCGATCAGCGCGCTCACGCGGTCGCCGTCCACCAGCACGTTGCCGCCCCACAGGTCGCCGTGCAGCAGCGACGGCCGCGGGCGCGCAGGCAGCCGCGCGGGGAGCTCGGCGGCCAGCGCGGCCACGCGGCGCGCGAGGTCGGCCGGCAGCGCGTCGGCGTGGGCCAGCAGTCTGCGTTCCGCCCAGAACGCGGGCCAGTCGTCGGTCGGGGCGTTGGGGAGGGCGACGGGGCCATAGGCGTAGTCGGCATGCCAGCCGTAGGACACGCCCTCGGCGGCGTGCAGCGTGGCGAGCACGCGCCCCAGGTCGCCCCAGGCGTCGGCGAGCGCGCCCCGCCGCGGTCGCTCCTCCATGACCAGCAGCGCGTCGTCGACCGCCAGCACGGCCGGCGCCGGCGCCCCCGCGGCGCGCATCGCCTCGAGCATGGCCGCCTCGACGCGCGGCGCGGGCCCGCCCTTGGCCACCGCCCGGCGGCCGCCGCGCAGCGTCACGCGCGTCACCTCCTCGAGGCAGCCGCCGCCGAGCGGCTCCATGCGGGCGACCTCGCCGCCAAGCAAGGCGGCGGCCGCTCGGGCCATGCGCTCGCTCAGCGCGATCGCCCCGTCCGGCCTTCGCGACGGGTCACGGCGCCCGCCGCTGCATCTGCAGCGCCAGCAGGCGCCACGCGCCCTCGCGACGGACGTACGTCGACGTGTACCTGAGCCGGGACTGGGTCTCGGGCTCGCCGGGGCCGGCGAACCGCATCTCCGTCGTGCCGAAGACGAGGGCGACGTGGTCCTCGACGAGCACGGAGCGCTCGCTGATCGTCTGCCCGACCATGTGCATCGCCAGGACGCCCTCGATCAGCGCCTGCTTGTCGCTGGTGGTGCCGTCACCCGCGTTGAAGACGAAGCGGTCGTCGACCAGTCGGTGCAGGGCAGCCCCGTCGCGGGCGAGTTCGGCGGCGACGTAGGCGTTCTCGACCGCGAGGACGCGCAGCGCTTCGGTCTGCTCGATGGGGGTGGCGGGCATGCACGGAGGTTAGCGCGTGGGAGCGCAGCAGCGAGCGCGACGCCTCCGCCTGGAGCCGGGTATCCTCCCCCCACCCCATGCCGCAGGAGGAGCGTCATGATCGCATTTCTCGTCACCCTGGCCCGCTTCTTCCGCGCGATCGCCCACGCGTGGGCCGACCCGCTCTTCCGCTCGACGCTGGCGCTGACGGCCGTGCTGCTGGTCGCGGGCACGGCTTTCTACACGACCGTGGAGCGCCTCGCGCCGCTCGACGCGCTCTACCTCAGCGTGATGACGCTGGCCACGGTCGGCTACGGCGACTTCCATCCGGTCACGGCCGCCGGCAAGGTCTTCACGATCGTCTACGTCTTCCTCGGCGTCGGCGTGCTGGTCGCCTTCGTGACGCGGCTGGCGCAGGCGTTGGCGCGGGAGGGCGGGAAGTCCGAAACGCGGTAAGGCCGGGCTACCGCCTCAGGGCGCCGGGAAGCGCGCCTGCAGCCAGTCGCTGACGGTCTCGAGCACGATGGGATCGATCGTCGTGGCGATGGCCGCGTACTCGTCGAGCAGGCCGCTGGTGGCGGGCTGCATGAGGTGGTTGAGGCCCTCGAAGGTGATGACGGTGGCATCCTCGTTGCCGGCCGCGGCGAGCGCCTCGCGCATCGGCCCTTCGCTCTGCTGGGCGTCGACCTGGAAGTCGAGCGAGCCGTAGAAGGCGAGTGTCGGCACGGTCAACCGCTGCAGGTAGGGCTGCGGGTCGAACAGCAGGAAGGAGCGGAACACGGGCGCGGTGACGCCGTCGACCTGCGCGACGATGAGCGACTCGACCTGCTCGGCCGGCGGGCGCTGGTCCTCGGGCGCGAGCGCGATCTCGGTCTCGACGCGGCTGCGCACGAGCGCCTTGGCGCCCGCGACGTCGTCGGCGGCGAGCAGGTCGCGGAGTTCGTGCAGGAACGCGACCTGGTCCGCGATGACCGCCTCGATCTCGGCTTCCGGCATGGGCGGCTCCTGCGCGCGCAGGGTCCGGCCGATCAGCAACTCGTTCTGCAACACCAGCACCGAGAACCCGTCGATCGCGGGGCCGGCCATCAGGATGACGAAGGCGACGTCGTCGCGCCGGGACGCCACGTAGGGCGCGAGGAAGCCCCCTTGGCTGTGTCCGAGCAGGCCGATCGCCGCGGGATCGACGCGCGGGTGCGTCTCCAGGAAGTCGAGCGCGGCGCCGACGTCGCCGGCGAGATCCGCGTAGGTCGCGGTCTCGTCGCTGCCGGTGCTCCCGCCTACCCCGCGGTCGTCGACCCGCAGCACCGCATAGCCGGCGCGCGTGAGGTGGTCGGCGATGACGAGGAAGGGCTTGTGCCCGAGGAGCTCCTCGTTGCGGTCCTGTGGCCCGCTGCCGGTGATGAGCAGCACGGCGGGCACGGAGGCGTCACCGGGCGGCAGCGTGAGCGTGCCGGCCAGGGTGACGTCGCCGCTGGCGAAGGCGACCTCCTCCTCGAGGTAGGGGAAGGGCGGCTGGGGCTCCTGCGGCCGCAACGCCACGGGCTCCGCGTCACGCTCCAGGAAGAACGGCAGCGCCTGGCCGCCCTGCGTGAAGGTGCCCTCGATGCGGTCGCCGTCGATGGCGCCCGCGAAGGCCGGGTCGCCGGGGACCCCGGGCATGACGAAGGCGATGTCGCTCCCCTCGAGGGCGACGGCCGCGAGCGCGAAGTCGAACAGGCCCTGCGCGGGGATGTCGATCGTGCCGGCGAGGTCCGTGCCGGCCCCGTCCACGGCGAAGGTCACGTGGATCTCGAGGTCGACGATGCCGGGGCCGAGCGCGCCGCGCCAGGCGCCGACGGGGTCGGGCTGGGCGAGCACGGCAGCGGCCAGGAGGGCGAAGGACAGCGTGACGAGCCGACGCAGCATGGCGTCCCCTTCCAGGTCAGAGTGCCGTCGAGAGGAGGTGTCCGACCTACCGCACCAACAGCCACACACCGATGGCGACGGCCGCGACGCCCCACACGCCGATGAACGCCTGCGTGCCGACCTCGCCGAGCAGCTTCTTGAAGCCCTCGATCTTGCCCATGTTCCAGATCGCCGCCGGTGCCTTGAAGAGCGCGAGCGCGAGGCACAGGGCCCCGTAGAGCAACAGCACGATCGCCAGGATCGTCAACCCATCCATGCCGTCCTCCTGCGGCGCGCCTCGGCGCGGCGTCACCCCCGACGGCCCGGTGCCGTGGGGCGCCTCGGTCTGCCGAGCGCGGGCCGATCACGATCAGCGTACGCGCGCCCGCGCGGCACCGCGACGGACGCTTGGCCCCGATCCCGTGGTGACACGGTTCGGATCGCGCATGATGTCCCGTGGAGGTGCCCATGCGCCGCGCATCCACGATCCCGTCCCTCGTCCTGCTCGTCCTCGTCCTGGCCGCCTGCACGGCCACCCAGTCCCCCGAGGCCACGGTCGCCGGCGAGCCGGGCTTCTGGCTCGGCCTGTGGCACGGAATCATCGCGCCAATCACCTTCATCATCAGCGTCTTCACCGACGCCGTGCGGGTCTACGCCGTGCCCAACCTCGGGCGCTGGTACGACTTCGGCTTCATGCTCGGGATCGGCGGGTTCTCCGGTGGCGTGTTCGCCGGATCGCGGCGCCGCGGATGAGCGACGGTGATCGCGGCGCGACCGCGGCACCGGACACGCGGGCCGGTCAGCCATGAGCCTCGACGCCGTGGAGCTGCGCGCCGGCGAGGAAGTCACCGACCTGCCCGAGGCGCGCGACGCGGCGCTGATCTTCATCGGCCGCATCGAGACGCCCTGGGCCACCCGGGCCGAGTGCCCGCGCCGCGGCGACCCGGAGGGCGGACCCGACTGCACGATCCTGCTCGACGTCCGCTGGCGGCCGGCCCTGAAGGGGCTCGCCGCCGGCGACCGGCTCCAGCTCCTCTACTGGATGGACCGGGCGCGGCGCGACCTGGTGGTCCAGGCGCCCAGCCACCGGGACGAGACGCTCGGCACCTTCGCGCTGCGCTCGCCCAACCGGCCGAACCCGATCGCCAGCTCGTCGGTCCGCCTGCTCGCCATCGACGGCGCCCGACTGACCGTCCGTGGGCTCGACTGCGTGACCGGAACGCCGCTGCTCGACATCAAGCCCGCTCGCATCTGAGGCCCCCGTGGAGGCGTCCCAAGCGCGGGGCATCGTCGATCGCGCCGGCATCAGTCCGTCTGCACCTCGTCGAGGCCGCGCGCCAGCAGCGCCCCGAGTGCGGCGATGACGGCGAAGACGAGCAGCACGGGGGCGGGACCGAAGCGGTCGGCGGCGACCCCGAACAGCCCCCCGGCCAGGAGCGCCAGCCCGATCAGCGTGTTGGAGAGCGCGGTGTAGCGGGCGCGGAAGGCGTCCTCGGCCATGTCGGTCAAGTGCAGCTTGCGGCCGGCGCGCACGCCCTCGTAGGCGATCTGGGCGGCGAAGATCGCCGCCGCCGCGCCCCAAGCGCCGCCGAGCCCGCCCTGGGTGAGCGCGAGCCCGCCCACGACCGCGAAGACGACGGCGCCGAGCACGCCGGCCACCATCAGCGTCTGGCGGCTGGAGCGGTCGGAGAGCCGGCCCCAGACGTAGGAGGCCAGCACGGACGCCGCGGTGGAAGCCATGACGAGCGGCCCGAGCTGGTCGAGCGCGGTCCGGCCGGAGGCGGCCGAAAGCATGACGATGAACGGCGGCGCCAGCGCCGTGACGGCGAGTGCGGCGCGCGAGGCCACGAACGTGCGCAACTGAGCGTCGCTCAGGATCGGTTCGACGAGGGCGGCCAGCGAGCCGTCGTCGTCCTCGGCGCCCGCCCCGTCCTCCGGTTCGCGCAGCGTCATGAAGATGCCGGCGGCGATCAGAAAGGCGGCGCCGGCGACGGCGATGATCGCGGCCAGCGGCGCGACGGCGACCTCGAACGGCCCCAGCGCCAGCCACAGACCCACGCCGAAGACCGAGACCGAGGCCACCGAGGCGGCGAGGCCGGTCACCGCGCCGCGGCGACGCTTCTCGATGGTGCGCGCCAGCGCGTCCTTGTAGCTGACCGACGACGCCGAGCGCGCCACCGCGAGCACCGCGAGGCAGGCAACGATCGCGCCCCCGGCCAGCGCGCCGGTGAACGCCAGTGCCGCGGCCGCGATGCCGAGCGCGGCGATCCCCTGCGCGGCGCTGCCCGCCGCCCAGAAGCGTCTTCGCCGCGGGCTGGCCTCGACGCGGCGCGCCAGCGCGAGCTGGGGCAGGAGCGCACCGGCCTCGCGCACCGGCACCAGCGCGCCGATCATCGCGCCGGGCGCACCCAGTGCCGTCAGCAGCCAGGAGAGGACCAGCTTGGGATCGATCAGCGCGTCGGCCGTCTTGGTGAGGGTCAGCGAGACGACGTGGATCAGGCCGTTGCGCGCCTCACCCGGGCGGACGTCGTCCGGGTCCGCACCCGTGAGCTTGGCGAAGACATCCTGCATCACGATGGTGCCATGCTACGGCGCCACCGCGTCGTCGACGACGACCGGCATCTGCCCCCGCCACCGCGGCCACGCGGCACCGTCCGTCACGAGCTCGGCCATGAAGTGCGCCACGTTGGCGAGGCGGGTCGCGTCGGCCCGGAAGAGGCTGCTGACGATCCCGTCATGGGTACGGTACTCGGACACCTCCCCGTCGACGAGCGTGTCCGGTCGCACCACGACCCACTCGACGAACGGGGCGGCGGCGCCGACCTCGAGGGCCAGGAAGTCGGCCGCACGTTGGTTGTCGCGCGCCGGCGGAAGCAGGGAGCGCACGAGCCAGGTCAAGGCCCGCTCGCCGGCCCCCCGGCGCGCGTCGGCCCGAGCCGGGCGGTTCACGGAGACCGAGCTCATGAGGACGAGGCGGACGGGCACGTCGGGCCGCAGCGCGGTCGCGGCGTCGCACAGCCGCTCCACGGTCCCGGCGACCAGGTCCCGCGGCGGCCCGAAGACGCCGCGCAGGCTGACGTTGTGGCCGAGGCAGGAGACGACGGCGCCGCACCCCGCCATCAGGCGGCGCAGTTCCTCGCCCGGCAGCGTCGCGAGGTCGGCCTCCACGACCGTCAGCCGCGGATCTTCGGCCACCCTCGCCGGCAGCCGCTCGGCGGAGCGGACGATCGCCCGCACCGGGATGCCGCGCTCGAGGAGCTCTTCGAGCACCAGGCGACCCGTGCGGCCGGTGCCGCCGAGCAGAAGGACGTTTCCGGGCGCGCTCGTGTGGGTCATGATTCCTCCTCCGGGTATCCGAACACCCGCTCCAACGGCACCCCGAACACCCGCGCGATCCGGAAGGCCACCTCGAGCGAGGGTGAGTAGCGCCCCTGCTCGATCGCGATGATCGTCTGCCTCGTCAGCCCCACGCGGTCCGCCAGCTCGGCCTGGGTCATCTCGCCGGCGGCGAACCGCAACGCGCGGATCTCGTTGGTGACGCGCGTCGGCTTGCCCACGGCTAGAAGCCCCGGCGGTAGGCGGCCAGCTTGACGCCGGTGCTGACCAGCCCGCCAGCCACGAAGGACGCGAACACGGCGTTGGCGATCCAGAAGTGGGGCCGCTCGAGCATGGCCAGCGCCAGGACGCCGACCATGAGCGCCGACGACACGTAGAAGGCGACGCGGTCGCCGCGGGCCTCGATGTGGGCGTCGCGCTCGTCCTTGCGATCGATGTCGTCGACCGAGCCCTCGCCGGTGATCTCGGCCCGGATCGCCGTGCCGATCGCCATGGCGATCGTCCCGACGATGGTGAGCACGATCATGGCGCCGACCGCGACGAGCAGCGGTCGCTGGTAGGCGATCTCCGTCACCGGCAGCCGACCGAGCCGCCCACCCACGGTCCATGCGTACCAACTCGCCGCCAACACGGTGACCACCCCGTTCACCCACGTGATCTTCTCCTCGAACGACATCGTCGCCTCCTCGGTGTCAAGCATCTTTGACACGGGCAGTGTAAGCCTCTCTCGACATCGTGTCAAGTATCTTAGACATCTCGGGTGGGGGGTGCGCGCACGCGCGGAGGCACGAGACGCATCGACGCGCTATGCCCAGACGGTCGCAGTAGTATCTCCATATGGATGCCTTTCACCCCCCGGTCCAGCACCAGCATGGCGTGCTCCACGACCTCGGTCTCGCGCCCGACCCCGCCGCCCTCATCGCGGCGGTGAAGGCGGGCCTCGACGCGCGCGTGTTCGTCGACCTGGCCCGCCGGCTCGGCGTCAGCGAGGCCCAGTTGGCCGCGACCGCGGGCATCGCGCCCACGACCCTCGGCCGCCGCAAGCGGACCGGTACCCTCGCGCCGGACGAGAGCGAGCACGTGATCCGCCTGGCCACCCTGCTCGACCGCGCCACGCAGGTGTTCGAGAACGAGGCCGACGCCGCTGACTGGCTGCGCGCCCCCAACGTCGCGCTGGACGGCGTCACTCCGCTCGCGCTGGCCGACACCGAGCTCGGCGCCCGCGAGGTCGACGACCTCCTCGGCCGCCTCGAGCACGGCGTCTACAGCTGAACCGCGTGGCCGACACCGAGATGCTTCTCGCCTGGCGCCTGGTCCGCCCGGCCCACGCCGAACCCGGCGCCGCCTTCTCGGGCGAGGGGTCCCGTCGATACGGCGGCCGCTGGAACGCGCCCGGCCGCCCCATCGTCTACGCCAGCCTGCACCTGTCGCTCGCCGCCCTGGAGACGCTCGCGCACGCCGACCGGCGCCGCTTCGAGCGCGACTACGTCACCTTCGAGGTCCGGGTGCCGCACGACCTGATCCTGGAGCTCCGCGACGAGGACCTGCCCGACGACTGGCGCGCCCGGCCGGTCAGCACCGGCGCCCGCGCCGTCGGCGACGCGTGGCTGGCCCAGCGCGCCAGCGTCGCACTCACCGTCCCGAGCGTGCTCGTCCCACAGGAGCGCAACCTGCTGCTCGACCCCGCGCATCCGCGATTCGGCGAGGTCGGCATCGGCGCGCCCCGGCGGTTTCGCTTCGACGATCGCCTGTAGGCGTCCGCGGCCGCGGTCGGTCCCGTCAGACCGGCGCCAGCGCCCGGTGCGGCTCGGCCGGCAGGACCACGCGGATCGCGTCCCCTGGGCGCACGGTCCCGCCCACGACCACCACGCTCATGACGCCCGACTTGCGCACGGGCGAGCCGTCCGCGGCTCGCTCGAGCACGGCCGACATCAGGCCGGACTGGAAGTCGTCGAGCTGCCTGCAGGGGCTGCGCAGGCCGGTCAGCTCGACGACCGCCTCGGCCCCCAGGCGCAGCCGCGTGCCCGCGGGCAACCCGAGCAGGTCGACGCCGGCCGTGACGACGTTCTCGCCGATGTCGCCGGGCCCGACCGAGAAGCCCTTCGCGGCGAGCTCGTCGAACAGTTCGCGGTGCACCAGGTGCACCTGACGCAGGTTCGGTGCCGAAGCGTCCTTACGCACGAGGTAGCGGTGGCGCACCGTGGGCCCCGCATGTGCGTCGCCGCGCACGCCGTGACCCGCGACCAACTCGATCGCGTCGGCAGGCGGCTTCGAGAACGAGTGGGTGGCGCTGAGCGCTACCGAGACGATGCGGGGTTCCATGCTGCGGCTACCCTACCCGCGACGGGACGCGCGCTCACGCACGCGCGCGGGCGTCCCGCAGAAGCCGCGCCCACCAACCCAGCGCCGTGAGCAACTCGCGTACGAGTTCCCGCGCCGTCTCGTCGACGAGCTCGCCGGCCTCGTCGAAGGTCTCGCCTGCGTTGGCGACGAGGACCTCGGGGCGGTTCACCACCACCGCGTCGTTGTAGGCGAGCACCTTGCGGAGTTCGGCCTGCGCCCGCGCGGTGCCGTAGCGACCGGGGGTCGCGCCCATCATCGCGATGGGCTTGCCCTTGAGTGGCGGGTCCTTCGGCGGCCGCGAGGCCCAGTCGAGGGCGTTCTTCAGGACCCCCGGCAGGCTGTGCTGGTACTCGGGCGTCGCGATGACCAGGGCGTCCGCCTCGCGGACGCGACGCTTGAGCTCCGTCACGGCTTCGGGATCGCCCTCCTTCTCGACGTCGGCGTCGTAGAAGGGAACGTCGTGGAGATCGAAGAGGTCGAGTCGCATGTCGGCGGGTGCGAGCGACTGCGCCGAGCGCAGCAGGGCGCGGTTGTACGAGCCTCGCCGCAGGCTGCCGGCGATGCCGAGCACGGTGATGGTGTCGCTGTGCATGAAGACCTCCTTCGCCCTCACCGTAGCGGCGACGGCACGCGCGGGACGTGTCGTGGGCTCGCGCCACACCCCGCGGGTCGAGCGAATACGGTGTGACCATGGGTGCATTCCTCACCGACCCGACCCGCCTGCTCCGCCTCGAGGGCCTCGCCCTCCTCGCCGTCGTCCTCGTCGCCTACGGCGCGGCCGACCTCTCGTGGTGGGCCTTCGCCGCGTTGGTGCTGCTGCCCGACCTGTCGATGTTCGCCTACGCGCGCGGACCCCGCATCGGCGCGCGGTTCTACAACCTCGCGCACACCTCGGTCCTGCCCCTGGCGCTGGCGCTCGTCGGCTTCTTCTCGGCCAGCGATGCGGCCCTCGTCGTCGGACTCACCTGGCTCGCCCACATCGCCGCCGACCGGGCCCTCGGGTACGGGCTCAAGCGGCCGACGAGCTTCCACGACACGCACCTCGGCCAGCTCGGCCGCGGCCGCCCCGGACGCGAAAACCGAAACGCCACCTGATCCGGCGGCGGGTTCCGGCCTGACGCCCACCGCCTCGGCGCCTGCCTGGGTCGCGCACCCGGCGCCGACCGGAACCGTGCCAGTACCTCAGAAACCAGGCGCCACGAGCCAGAGCGCCGCCGTGACGACCGCCAACGCCCCCCACCCCACCGGCGACGCCTCGAGCATCCGACGCCCCGAGAACGCGGTCATGGGGAAGAACGGCAGCAGTACGTCGACGAGGAGCATCATCCGCGCGTACAGGAGGACGGGCTCCGCCAGATCCGGTGCCACGCCGGCGGCGACGCCCCACCACGCGACCAGGCCGAGCAGCGCGACGGCCGCGGCGCCCGCGAAGGCCATAAGCGCCAGGGTCGGCGCCAGGGCGCGCGGGGACCAGACCCTGGCCCGTGGGACGAGGCTTCCTGGGGCCACGAACGGGCCGCCGAACACGAGGGCGATCGCGCCTGCGAGCAGCAGGCCCGTCTCCCACGGCAGGTACCGGAGCCGTAGTCCGGCCGCGCGACCCACCAGCGCCTGGCCGCCGGTCCGCACCGCGACGACCGCCCCGACCGCGAGGGCGAAGGTGGCGATCGCGGCCGGGTCGAGGCCCGCGCCGTGGCGCGCCAGCAGGATGGCCGCGAACGCCGCGTGCCACGCCAGTGTGGCCGCGAGGTCGGCGAGACCCCGCGCTCGCTCCTCGACGTCGGCGGCCGGCGAGGCGGCCGCCAAGCCGCCGGCGTCGCGCGCCCACAGCACGTGCCCGACGTCGACGACGTGGTTGGCATGCCACCACACGGTCGGCAGACGCCAGCCGAAGCGGCGAACCTGCTCGAGGAAACCCAGTGGCGCGAAGCCGCGCCGCGCGAAGCGGTTGCTGGAGCCGGCGTTCAGCGCCTCGACGCAGGCGATCGTGTCCGTGACGCCCTGGTCGTCGAACCACGCCAGCGCGCGGTCGACCAGCGCCGACGCCACCCCGTGACCCCGGGCCTCGGGCAGGGTGAACAGCCACTTGACGACGCCGCCCCGGCGCGCGGCGTCGATGCGGAACGCCCCGAGCGTCACGCCGCCCACGAGGCGGCCGCCCAGCTCCGCGACGAAGGCCGCCTTGCCCGCGGTGAACATCATGCCGGCCAGGCCGCCGAAGCTGCGGCGCATGACCGCCGCCAGCTCGGGTGCCTCGCCAGGTTGCAGCGGGCGGACCACGAGGTCGTCGTCCCGCGGCCGTGCTGCCGACGCGGCGTCGGAGGCGCGTGTCGGCGACGTTCCCGCGCGGTCCACTAACCGTCCATCCCGAAGAACCTGCGCATCACCGGCCGCTCGGGCCGCCGCCGCGCCACCTCGACGAAGCCCTCGCGCTCGAACATCGAGCGCGCGCCGTTCCACATGAAGGTGTCCTGCCCGCGCCCGGGCTTGTCGATCGGGTAGGCCTCCAGCGCCGCCGCGCCGTGTGCGTCCGCGTGCGCGATCGCGCCGCGCAGCAGCGCCCGCGCGACGCCGCGGCAGCGGTAGGGCGACGGCACCACGAAGCACACGACAGACCACACCGGCAGCTCGTCGACCGCCCTGGCGACCGGCGAGCGCACCAGGCGCGGGTACTGCGACCGCGGCGCCACGGCCACCCAGCCGACGGGGACACCGTCCGCGTAGGCGAGCAGACCCGCGGGCGGATCAGCCGACGCCAGGGCACGAAGCCGCCGGCGCCGGTCCTCCGACGCGCCCACGCCCTCGGGCGGGTCCACCCGGCCCGTCTCGCGGTAGTACATGCACCAGCAGCCGCGGGCCATCGAGCAGCCCTTGGCGCGGAAGACGGCCTCGAGGTCGTCCCAGCGGTCGGGGGTGAGGGGGCGGATGGTGACGTCCATGGCCCACGCTAGCGCGAGGGTGTCATGCGCGCGCCGACACGCCGCCCTTCGTGACCGCTGCGCCGCGGTCATTCGCCCCTGCACGCGCGGGTGGCGCGACCACACAGTGGATCTGGACGCCAGCCGCACCTCGCGCGCCGCCGGCGGAACCCGACAGGGAGGACCCCGCATGCACGCGAGGACGAGGCTGGCCTGGGTGATGGCGCTGACGCTGGTGGCATCGCTGCTGCCGGACGTGGTGCTGCGCGAGTCGATGGGTTCGCTGCCCGCCTGGTCGCTCTTCGCGAAGGCGACCCTCGTCGGGGTGGCCAGCGCGTTCGCGCGAGACCGGGTCGTCGACGCGTACGGACGCGTGCTCGCCGTCGTCGTGTCGATGCAGGGGCTCATGCTGGTGATCGGCGGCGGCGCGTGGTGGTCGGGGCGCTTCCCGCCCGGCACGTTCGCGGCCGACTTCGGTGCCGCGATCGCCCTGAAGCTGCTGACGGCCATCCCCATCGTCGGCATCCTGCTGTTCGTGACCCGCTCCCCGCGCGCCGCCTTCCTCTCTCCAGGCGACCTGCGCGTCAGGGCCGCGCGGATCGGCTGGCTGGGCATCCCGGGGGAAACGATCGCGTGGGGACGGCTGGCGCTGATCTCGGGGCTCCTGATCGCCTTCGGCACGCTGCTGCTGACGCTGCTGACCGCCACCGGCTTCACGCTGCCGCCCAACCTCGACCGGTTGTGGCCGCTGCTGCCGCTCATCGTCGTGCTGGCGCTGGCCAACTCGTTCGCGGAGGGCGTCGCCTACCGCAACGCCGTGCTCGGCCCGCTCGCGGAGAAGCTACCGAAGGGCACCGTCGTGCTCGCGTCGGCCGCGTTCTTCGGCGCGGCCCACTACTACGGGGTCCCGAGCGGCGTGATCGGCGTGGTCATGAGCGGTGCGCTCGGGTGGTTCCTCGCACGCTCGATGTTCGAGACGCGGGGCTTCCTGGCCCCCTGGATCATCCACTTCCTGCAGGACGTCGTCATCTTCTCGACGATCGTGCTGTTGAGCGGGTACTAGGGCAGGATGCCCGGACCGCCCAGGAACGCCGCCACCTCGTCCGCCAGCCGCGCGGTCGAGCCAGGCGCCGCGCCGGGACTTCGCCTCAACCGCCCAGCCATGCCTGCGCCGTCCCGCGTCACGCCACCCGCTCCCGGAAGGTCGGCGGCCGGCGCGCGTCCGCCGCCTGCTCGAAGGCGTGGGCGTACGAGAGCAGCCGCCCCTCCTGCCACGGTCCGGCGAAGAGCGACAGCCCGACGGGCAGACCGTGCACGAAGCCGGCGGGCACGGTGACGTGCGGGTAGCCGGCCACCGCGGCGGGTGACGAGCACAAACCGAGCAGCCGGTCGCCGTCGATCACGTCGCTCACCCACGCCGGCGTGCCGGTGGGCGCGACGAGCGCGTCGAGCCGCTGCTCGCGCAGCGCGCGGTCGATGCCCTCGTCGCGGGCGATGCGGCGGCAGGCGGCGAGCGCCTCGAGGTAGGCGGGGTCGTCGAGTCCGGCCTCCGCCTGGGCCGCCTCGAGGAACTCCTGACGGAAGTACGGCATGACGCGATCGGCGTTCTGCGCGTTGAAGGCGATGACGTCGGCGAGGCTGCGCACCGGCGCGTCCGGCCGCTCGCGCAGGTAGGCGTCGATGCCCGCCTTGAGCTCCACGCGCATGACGCGGAACTCGTGCTCGCGCACCGCCGAGATCCCGCTCAGGTCGACGCCGTCGACGATCTCGGCGCCGAGGTCGCGCAGCGTCTCGAGCGCGCGCTCGAACAGCGCGTCGGCGCCCTCGTGCCGCCCGCAGCAGGAGCGCACGACGCCCAGCCGGGCACCGCGCAGGGCGTCGGGCGTCAGCATCGGGCGGTAGTCGACGGCGTGCGCGTCGGCCTCGCCGGTAGCGGGGTCGCCGGGGTCGGTGCCCGCCATCGCCGAGAGCAGCGCCGCGGCATCGGCGACGGAGCGGGCCATGGGCCCGGCCGTGTCCTGCGAGGCGGCCACCGGGATGATGCCCGCGCGGCTCACCAGGCCCAGGGTGGGCTTGACGCCGACGACGCCGTTGACCGAGGCCGGACAGGTGATCGAGCCGTCGGTCTCC
>JAABRV010000252.1 GCA_011390735.1 Trueperaceae bacterium
TGGGCTCGTTCATCACCGGCTCGAACACCGTGAGCGACCTGCTGTTCGCCGAGTTCCAGTGGGGCGTGGCCACCGAACTGGAGCTGTCGCGCACCATCACGGTGGCGGCGCAGGCCACCGGTGGCGCCATGGGCAACATGGTGTGCATCCACAACATCGTCGCGGTGTGCGCGGTGGTCGGGTTGTCCGGGCGCGAGGGCATCATCCTGCGGCGGACCGTGTGGCCGTTCCTGATCTACGGCCTGGTGGTGGGCCTGGTGGCCTCCCTGCTGATGCTGGTCCTCTTCCCCGACGTCTTCTGATTGGAGTGCTGATGAGCAATTCGAGCCCCATCCCCGTGACCGCGCGCGCCGCCACGCCGGAGCTCGAGGCGCTGCACGCGCGGCTGCGGGAGGCCGTGGCCGATCCGGCCCGCGTGCAGACCCGGCCCATCGACCTGGTGGCCTACGCCAGCGATGCCAGCTTCTACCACCTGCTGCCGCAGGCGGTGGTGCATCCGGTCGACGTGGACGAGGTGCAGCGCGTGGTGCGCGTGGGCCGTGACCTGGGCGTGGCGGTCACCTTCCGGGCGGCGGGCACCAGCCTGTCCGGCCAGGCCGTTACCGACGGCATCCTGGTGGTGCTGGCGCGGGCGTGGCAGGGCATCGAGGCGGTGGACGGCGGGGCGCGCGTCCGCGTGCAGCCCGGCGTGATCGGGGCGCACGTGAACCGCTACCTCGAGCCGTTCGGGAGGCGGATCGGGCCCGACCCGGCGTCGATCGACAGCTGCATGATGGGCGGCATCCTGGCGAACAACGCCAGTGGCATGTGCTGCGGGGTGGTCGAGAACGCCTACCACACCATCGTCACGGCGAAGATCCTGCTCGCCGACGGCACCGTCGTCGACACCGCGGCGCCCGATGCGGCGGCCACGCTGGAGCGCGAGGCGCCGCGCCTGGTCGAGGGCCTGCGCCGCCTGCGCGCCGACGTGCTGGCCGACCCGGCGCTGGTCGAGCGCATCCGCGGCAAGTACCGGCAGAAGAACACCACGGGCTACTCGCTGAACGCCCTGATCGACCACCAGGAGCCCATCGACATCCTGCCGCGCGTGCTGATCGGCTCCGAGGGCACGCTGGCGTTCATCGCCGAGGCCACCCTCGAGACGCTGCCCACCTACCCGTTCAAGACCACCAGCTTCATGCTCTTCGACTCGGCGTTGCAGGCGGCTGCGGCAACGCGCGTGCTCGCGGCGTCCGGCGCGCGGGCGGTGGAGTTCTTCGACCGCGCGAGCCTGGCCGCGGTCGACGACGTGGCCCGCGAGCTGCTCGGCGACGACGTGGTGTTCCACGAGCGGTCGTCGGCGCTGCTGGTGGAGTACCAGGTGGGGACCGCGGAGGAGCTCGAGGCCCTGCGCCCGGCCATCGCCGCGGCCGTGGGCTCGCTCGACCTCGCCCGACCGGCCGAGTTCACGCAGGACGCCGCGCGGCAGGCGCTGATCTGGAAGGCGCGCAAGGGGCTGTACCCGGCGGTGGGGGCGGTGCGCGCGGCCGAGACGGCGGTGATCATCGAGGACGTCGCCGTGGCCCTCGACCGGCTGCCCGAGTGCGTCGACGGATTGCAGCAGCTCTTCGAACGCCACGGCTACGGCGGGTCGATCATCTTCGGCCACGCCAAGGACGGCAACCTCCACTTCGTCATCACCCAGCGGTTCGACGACGACGCCGCGCGCGACCGCTACGCCGCCTTCATGGACGACCTGGTCGAGCTCATCGTCGGCCAGCTCGACGGCGCGCTGAAGGCCGAGCACGGCACCGGCCGCAACATCGCCCCCTTCGTCGAGACGGAGTGGGGACCGGAGGCCTACGCGGTGATGCGCCGCCTCAAGGAGATCTTCGATCCCGACGGCGTGCTGAACCCGGGCGTGTTGATCAGCGACAATCCGCGCGGTCACCTCGAGCACCTCAAGCACCTGCCGTCGGCCGCGCCCGAGGTCGACGCCTGCGTCGAGTGCGGCTTCTGCGAGAAGGTGTGCCCGAGCGTGGACCTGACGCTCTCGCCGCGCCGACGCATCGCCGTGCTGCGCCACGTGGAGCGCCTCCGCCAGGCCCGGCCGCACGCCAACGGCGACGGCCCGACCATCGACCGCACCATCGACTCGCTGCTGGCCGACTACCGGTACGACGGCCTCGACACGTGCGCCGCCGACGGCCTTTGCTCGACCGCCTGCCCGGTGGGCATCGACACCGGGCGCATGGTCAAGCGCCTGCGGGACGAGCGCCACGGCGCGGCGCCGCATCGCCTCGCGCGGTGGATCGTCGACCACGCGGCCACCACCGAGTCGCTGATCCGCCTCGCCCTGCACACCGCCCACGGGCTCGAGCGCGTGCTGGGGGCCGGCGCGGTGCGCGGATCGGTCACGCTCGCGCGCAAGCTCACGGGGCTGCAACTGCCGGCCTGGGTGCCCTCGCAACCCCGGCCGCCGCGAACCCTCGGCTTCATGACCGACACGCCGCCGTCGACGGTGGACGTGATCGTGTTCCCGACCTGCGTCTCGAGGATCATGGGCCGGCCACGCGGCCGCGAGCGGTCGCAGACCGAGGTCCTGCTGGACCTGTGCAAGCGGGCCGGCGTGGGCGCCTGGGCGCCGGCGTCGCTGGGCGGCGGCTGCTGCGGCCTCGCCATGGCGTCCAAGGGGCATGCCGA
>JAABRV010000253.1 GCA_011390735.1 Trueperaceae bacterium
TCGAGGGCCTCGAGGGCGATGAGGGCCGCGCGCACGACCTCGAGCGTGGTGGCGCCGGTGTCGCGGATGGAGCGGTGCACGAAGGTCATGCCGAGCAGGTCGATGACGCGGTTGGTCATCTGCGTCGCGACGATCTCGCGCCGCAGCGGGTGGGTTCGGATCGCGGTCGGGAAGCCCTCGAGCACGGCGCCGGGGAAGTAGCGGTCGAGGTAGATCGGCCGGAAGACGGCCTCGTCCGGCAGGCCGGTGCCGAGCAGGCGCTGGTAGAGACCCATCTTCGCGTAGGCCATCACGATCGCGAGCTCGGGCCGCGTCAGCCCGTCGCCGGCCTTCTCGCGCTCCGCCAGCTGCCGGTGGTTGGGCAGGTGCTCCACCACCGGGTCGAGCGTGCCCTTCGACGTCAGGTAGGCGATGAGCGAGTCGAACAGCGCGAGGTCGGCCTGGCTGCGGCGTTGGGCGAGCGCCAGGGCGAGCGCCTGGCGGGCGTTGTTGTGCAGCACCAGGTCGCAGACCTCGTCGGTGACGTCGCGCAGCAGGCGGTCGCGCTGGACCGGGGAGAGCTCGCCCGTCAGCAGCAGCGGCTGCAACGCGAGCTTGAGGTTGACCTCGTGGTCCGAGAGGTCGACGCCGCCGGAGTTGTCGATGGCGTCGGTGTGGATGTGGCCGCCGGCGCGGGCGAACTCGATGCGCGCCGGCTGCGTGAGGCCGAGGTTGCCGCCCTCGGCGACGATGCGCGCCCGCAGCTCGGTCGCGTCGATGCGCACGCCGTCGTTGCTCGCGTCGCCCACCTCGCCGTGGCGCTCGCTGCTCGCCTTGACGTACGTTCCGATGCCGCCGTTCCACAGCAGCTCGACGGGCGCGCGCAGGATGGCCTTGACGAGGTCCTGGCCCGACAGCGCCTCGGCATCCACGCCCAGGGCGGCCCGCACCTCCGGCGACAGCGGGATGCGCTTGGCGCCGCGCTCGAACACGCCCCCGCCCTGGGAGATCAGCCTGCGGTCGTAGTCGGCCCAGCTGCTGCGCGGCAGCTCGAACAGCCGCTGGCGCTCGGCGTGCGAGGCGACCGGGTCGGGGTCGGGGTCGAGGAAGACGTGGCGGTGGTCGAAGGCCGCGAGCAGCTTGACGCGGTCGGTGTACAGCAGGCCGTTGCCGAAGACGTCGCCCGACATGTCGCCGATGCCGACGGCGGTGAAGGTGTCGTGCATGGGATCGAGGCCGAGGTCGCGGAAGTGGCGGGTGACGGCGGCCCAGGTGCCGCGGGCGGTGATGCCCTCCTTCTTGTGGTCGTAGCCGACCGAGCCGCCCGAGGCGAAGGCGTCGCCGAGCCAGAAGCCCATCTCGGCGGCGACCGCGTTGGCGGTGTCGGAGAAGGTGGCGGTGCCCTTGTCGGCGGCGACCACCAGGTAGGGATCGGGGCCGTCGTGGATGACCAGGCCGGCCGGGTGCACGACCTCGCCGCCCACCAGGTTGTCGGTCAGCCCCAACAGCGCGCGCACGTAGACGCGGTACTGCGCCTCGACGAAGGCGCGCAGGTCCTCGCGGTCGGTCGGCGCGCGCTTGACGACGAAGCCGCCCTTGCTGCCGACCGGCACGATGACGACGTTCTTGGTCATCTGCGTCTTCATCAGTCCGAGGACCTCGGTGCGGAAGTCGTCGGGCCGGTCGGACCAGCGGATGCCGCCGCGTGCGACCTTGCCGCCGCGCAGGTGCACGCCCTCCATCCGCGGCGAGGAGACGCCGATCTCGAACATCGGGCGCGGCGCGGGCATGTGGGCGACCTTGGCGGACTCGATCTTGAAGGCGATCGCGGGGTTCCCGAGGTAGTAGTCGCAGCGCACCATCGCGCGCACGAGGTCGGCCAGGCCGCGCAGCACCTGGTCCTCGGGCAGGCTGGCGACGCCGGCGAGCAGGTCGATGAAGGCCTCGAAGGCGGCCTCCTCGGCCTCGGCGCGGTCGTCGGCGAGCTCGGGGTCGAAGCGGGCGGCGAACAGCGCGATGATCGCGCGGGCGACCTGCGGGTAGGCGATCAGCGTGTCGTTGACGAAGCGGCGGCTGGTGACCGCGTTGAGCTGCACGTAGTACATCTGCAGCGCCCGCAGCAGCGCGACCTCGCGCACGCGGAGGCCGCCGTACAGCACCAGCCGGTCGAGCTTGTCGTGCTCCGCCTCGCGGCGCAGGATGGCCTCGGCGGCCTCGATCAGCCGCGGCCCGTTCGCGCGGACGTCGACCGGCGTGCCCTGCTGGTCCTGCACCTTGAAGACGTCGATGGCGAGCTGCCGGCCCCGGTCCCGGACGCGGTACGAGAGCTGCTCCAGCACCCGGAAGCCGAGGTCCTCGAGGATCGGCAGCGCGTCCGAGAGCACCATGCCCTCGCCGTGGTGGTAGACGCGGACGTGGCTGATCTCCTCGCCGCGCGGGTCGTCGAGCGGCTGCACCACGTCGACCTTGACCCCGCCCTCCTCGAGTTCCTCCAGGTGCTCGATGTCGCGCAGCGCGCCGGCGGCGCTGGTGTCGGCCCGGTAGCGGGCGCCGAAGGCGCCGCCGTAGCGCTCGGCCAGGCGGCGGCCCTCGCGTTCGCCGTGGACCTGCACCAGGCGCGCACGCAGGTGGTCCTCCCAGGTGCGGGTGATCTCGGCGACGTCGCGCTCGAGGCCCTTGACGTCGACGTCGCCGAAGCG
>JAABRV010000254.1 GCA_011390735.1 Trueperaceae bacterium
CGATCGCCACGAACACGATGGCGAGACCGGCCTCGAGCCCCAGCCCGACGTTGCCGCGCTGCAGGCCACGCAGCACCTCTTGGCCCAGCCCGCGGGCGCCGATCATCGACGCCAGGACCACCATCGCGAGCGCCATCATGATCGTCTGGTTGACGCCGGCCATGATCGTGGGCAGGGCGAGGGGCAGCCGCACCCAAGCCAGCGTCTGGCGCTCCGAGGCGCCGAAGGCCTGGGCGGCCTCCAGCACCTCGGCGTCGACCAGCCGCAGACCGAGGTCGGTGAGACGGATGATGGGCGGCACGGCGTAGACGAAGGTGGCGATGATGGCCGCCACGTTCCCCAGGCCGAAGAACATGACCACGGGCACCAGGTAGACGAAGCTCGGCATCGTCTGCATGCCGTCGAGGAGCGGCCTGAGCAGCGTCTTCAGGCGGTCGCTGCGGGCCATCGCGATGCCGATCGGGATGCCGAGGACGATCGTGAAGAGCGTCGCGATCAGCATGATCGCCAGCGTGGTCATCATCTCGGACCACAGACCGAACGTGCCGACCAGCACCAGCAGGCCCGACAGGCTGACGGCCGGCCAGACGCGCCGCCCGCTCGCGTGCCACACGAGCAGCGCGACGAGCAGCACCACCAGCCACCAGGGCATGGCCGCGAGCCCGCGCTCGACCCGAACCAGCAGGAGCAGCACCGTGTCGGTGATGCCGCGGAACACGTCGCCGTAGGTGGCGACCAGCCAGCTCACACCGTCGTTCGTCCAGCCGCGCAGCGGGATGCGCCAGGCCTCTGGGAACGGCTGCGTCAGGAAGGGGGGCACGGGTTGGGTCTATTACTCCAGCCCGGCCCGAACGCGTGCCGCCGTCTCATCGTCGAGCCAGGCGGACCAGACTTCGGGCTGCTCGTTCAGGAACGCCCGGGCGGCGGCCATCGGCCCGGAGCCGGTGTCCTGCATGAACGCCAGCAGGGCGCCCACCCGGTCGGACGGCATCTCCATGGCGTTCAGGAAGGCCTTGATCTCCGGGCTGATCTCGTCCTTGAAGCGCGAACCCAGGCCCACCACGACCGTCGACGCCGGATAGGCGCAGGCCTCCTCGAGCAACTCGGGCGTCCCGGCCTCGATCAGGGCCACCATCCGCGCCCAGCACGCGTCGCTGTACGGCGGTTCCTCCAGGCGCAGCATGTCGAGCTTGCCCAGGACCCAGGTGGGGGCCCAGTAGTAGCCCAACCAGGGCTCGCCGCGCAGGTACGCGCCCTCCATCGAGGACGCCAGGGCCACGCTGGTGCCGGGATTGAAGTTCGTGAAGTGCTCCGCCAGGTCGTAGGCGTGCAGCTTGGCGGTGTTGATGAGCTCGCACTGCCAGCCGATGATGCAGTTGTGGAAGCGCCCGAGCTCGGGCTGCTCGGGGTCGCGGAACAGCTCGGCGTAGCGCGGGAGGTCGAAGACGCTGCGCAGGTCGGGCGCCAGCGGCTCGATGCCGCGCTCGGGATCGCCCTCCACCAGGTAGCGGGGCACGTACCAGGCCTGGACGGCGTCGTCGAACATGACGTCCAGCTGTTCCACGGTGCCGGCGGCGACCGCCGGGTCCCAGATGTCGGCGCTGTTGTCGAGCCAGACCTCCATGGTGACGTCCACGTCGCCGCGGATGGCGCCTTGGAGCAAGGGGGCCGTGGAGCCGGGGATGGCGTCGGTGGTGCAGCCGAACCCCAACTCGAGGATCGTGCGCGCGATCCCGTTGAGGACCTGCACGCTGTCCCAGTCGACCTCGGCGAAGACGATCGTGCGGCTGACACCGCCGCAGTCGGGCGCCTGGGCGTGGGCGGCACCGCCGACGAGCAGCGCCAGGAGCAGGAGGGCCGCGATGAGGTGGCTTCGCACGGTCTTGGCATGCATGGCAACATCCTCTCGAGCGGAACGAAGCGGGCGCGGGCGCGGATCGCCGGCACCTGTGCGCCAGACCCCGCAGGGGTCCGCCCTAGGAGGGGCGAACGAAGGGTCCCGGGGCGACGTGGGTCGCTTTGGGATGCGCGGGGTGCGACGCTCGACGCCTGGATTGTACCACCGCCCCAAGAAATCGACGGACCCGGCACCCGTGTCGCAGGGTGCCGGGCCCGTCGAGGACGCTCAGGGCACTTTCTTCGTGGTTCTAGCCAAGGGCGCCGCGCTTCACTGAAGGGCGCCGCGCTTCACTGAAGGGCGCCGCGCTTCACTGAAGCGCGCCGCGTACCCGTTCCGTCACGGCCGGGTCGACGTCCGCCAGCCAGGGGCCCCACACGTCGGGGCTCTCGCGCAGGAAGGCGAGCGCGGCCTCCTGCGTGCCGGCGTCGTTGGCCTCCATGTAGGCGAGCATCTCGTTGATCGTCGCCGTCTGCAGGTAGAAGGCGTCGAGGAACGACTCGATCGGCGCCGGGATGGTGTCCGCGAAGGCCGAGCCGAGGCCGACCGCGGCGACGACCACCGGGTAGTCACAGGCGTCGGTGGCCAGCTCCGGCGTGTCCGCCTCCGCCATGGCGTTCATGTGGGCGAAGCATTCGTCGCTGTAGGGCGGCTCCTCGAGGCGCAGCATGTCGAGGCGGCCCATGATGCCGGTCGGCTCCCAGTAGTAGCCGAGCCACGGCTCGCCGAGCGTGTAGGCGGTCTGCATCGTCGTCTC
>JAABRV010000255.1 GCA_011390735.1 Trueperaceae bacterium
GTGACCCGCGCGACGTCCTCCGCGATCGCGGCGGGGTCGGTCACGCCGACGTTGGCGAGGCCGTCCGAGAGCAGGACCACGCGGCCGAGGCCCGAGGCGACGGGCGCCGTGAGCACCTGGGTGCAGCCCTCGACCCAGCCGGCGTGCAGCGCGGTCGTGCCGCCGACGCGCACGGCGTCGATCGCCCGCGCGATGGGCCCGCGGTCTTCGCCGACGGCGGTGCTGGGGACCACCAGGTCGACCTGCTGGTCGTACGCCGCCACGGCGACCCGGTCGCCGTCGCGCAAGGCGGTGACGGCCGCGACGGCCGCCTGCTTGGCGTGCTCGAGCGGCGCGCCGCTCATGGAGCCGGAGCGGTCGATGACCAGTGCCAGCGACAGCGGCTCGCGCTCGCGCTCGCTCGGGGGGAAGTCGACGGTGAGGTCGACGAGGGCGCGGACGGTGCCGCCGCCGGCCGGCAGGGCGCCCCGCTCGGGGCGGAGGTCGATCCGTGGGGTGGGGAGGGTCATGGCGGCTCCTTCCGCGCAGTGGGGCGCTGCCCGAATGCGGGCGCAGGGGTCCCGTCCGGGCGTCGTCAGGACGCCGGTGGGGTGGGGCGGGTGGGGGCTCGGGCGCCGGTTCGGGCGTCGAGGCCGCGGGGGACGGGGCTCAGTGGCGGCGGAGGGTGCGCTCCAGGGCGATCGCCTCGAGCCGCGCGAGGAGGGCGTCGCGCAGCGCGTTCCAGGCGGCCGGGGTGGTGGGATCGACGAAGTCGTCGCGCACGTGCAGCTCGATGCCGTCCAGCAGGGGGTAGCGCGTCCAGGCGACGCCGCGGTCGGCGGGCGACGGCGGGGCCGGGGCGTCGGCGCGCTCGTGGAGGCTGGATGCCTCGGCGTGGCCGACGTCATCGTCGACGCCCTCGTCCGAGGGCGGCGAAGCGGCCGCCGACCGCCGGGGCGCGCGCATGGCGGCCGTGCTGTCGGGCGACCTCTCGGCGGCCGCGCCGATGGGCCGCAGCGGCGGCAGGCCCGCCCGCGCCCGCATCGCGGCCAGTCGCTCCAGGGCGGCCTCGCTGGGTGGCGGCGCGGCGTCGACGACCGCCGGCCCGCCCGGGGCGAGGTCGAGGTCGGGGTGCAGCTCGCCGAGCAGGAAGCGCGCCAGCCGCTCGCGGTCGTGGCGCTGGAGGAAGCGGCCCGCGAGCGAGCTCGGGTAGCCCTCGGCCAGCAGCCGCCGCAGCGCCAGGGCGCGCACGAGGTGATCGCCGTCGTAGCGCGCCTCCACGCCCTCCTTGAGCGGTCTGGGGAGGACGCCCTCGGTCGTGTAGTGGCGCACCAGGCGCGGGGTGATCTCCAGCTTGCCGCGGGCCGCCGCGTCGCCGGGGACGACCTCGGGCAGCAGCCGGTTCACCTCCGCGACGAAGTCGTCGAGGCCCCAGTCGCGGTCGCGGGCCGTGAGCGAGGCGTAGGTGACCGGCATGGCGTCAGCGTACGCCATGACAAAGGCAGTTGTCAATGCCAAGCCGAACTGCAGTACGGTGCCGCGCCGGCGTCCCTCAGGGGATCAGCAGCACCTTCAGGGTCGCGCCGCCCGCGCGCGCGAGGTCGTAGCCGCGCTGGGCCTCGTCGAGCGGCACGCGCGCGTCGATCCAGGCGCCGGCGTCGACGCGGCCGCCCGCCACGAGGTCGATCGCGCGCTGCACGTCCTCGGTCTGGTACATCAAGGTGCCCTGGAGGCGCAACTCGCGGTCCTGCACCCAGCCCGCCTGGATGGCGGGGTCGTGACCGTGGACGCCGATGACCATCACCGTCCCGGCCTTGACCACCGCGGCGATCGCGCTGCGCAGGGCGGCCTCGTTGCCGACGCACTCCAGCGCGACGTCGAAGGCCTGCTCGCCGACCGTGGCCGCCACCTCGAAGCCGAAGCGCTCGGCCGCGACCCGCCGGCGCGCATCGTCGGTGTCGACGACGAGCACGCGGGCGCCGTCCTCGCGCGCCACCACCGCGCAGGTGAGGCCGATCGTGCCGGCGCCGAGCACCACGACGTCGCGGTCGGCGACGTCGCCCGTCAGGCGCAACGCGTGGGTGGCGACCGCCAGCGGTTCCACCAGCGCGCCGTGCTCGGCCGGCGTCCCGGCGGGCAGCGGGTGGAGTCGGTCGATGGGCACGTCGGCCAGCTCGGCCATCGCGCCCGGCGCCTGGAACCCCATCACGCGCAGGTCCTCGCACAGGTGGTACTTGCCGCGGCGGCAGGTGCGGCAGGTGCCGCAGGCCAGCGAGGGCTCGAGCACGGCCACCCGCCCGACCCAGGAGGCGTCGACGCCGACGCCGGTCCCGACCACCTCGCCGACGACCTCGTGCCCCGGGTAGACCGGGTAGCTGACGAACGGGTGGTGCCCGCCCAGCACGTGCAGGTCGGAGCCGCAGATGCCGATCGCCGTCGGCCGCACCCTGGCGTGGCCGTCCGGCACCTCGGCTGGTAGGGCGGCGGTCTCGACGCGCAGCTGCTCGGGGGCGTCGACGACGACGCGGCGGTAGGGCACCGTCGCGCTCATGCGCCGGGTTCGCCGAACGAG
>JAABRV010000256.1 GCA_011390735.1 Trueperaceae bacterium
GAGCAGTTGCCGAGCGTGGACGCGTTGTTGCGGGGCACACGTGACGTCCGACTCGTGGTCACCTCGCGCGTCCGTTTGGGGCACTCGGCGGAGGTGGTCGTCGAGGTCGATCCGCTCGCGACCGGGTCCGACCGCGCCAACACCGGTCCCGTGGACGCGGGCGCCGCGAGCCCCGCGGCGCAGCTCTTCCTGCGCCGCGCCGCCGGGCGGCTCCCCCTCGCCACCGTCCGCGGGTTCGACCTCGAGCGGGTCGAACGCATCGTCGAGGCGTTGGGCGGGCATCCGCTGGCGATCGAGCTCGCTGCCTCATGGGTCGACGTACTCGGCCTGGACGGTCTCATGGACCAGCTGCAGGGCTCGTGGACGCCACTGAGCAGCGACGACGTCGATCGCCCCGAGCGCCAGCGGGACGTGCAAGCGGTGATCGACGAGACCTGGCAGCAGTCCGGCCCCGAGGACCGCGCGGCCTGGGCCCGTCTCGCCCTGATGCCCGGCACCCTCGACCCGGCGGTCGCGGCGGCGGTGGGCGGGAGCGGTTGGCGGGGCCTGCGGCGCCTCGTCGACCGGTCGGTCTTGCGGCACCGCGGGTCGCGGCTCGAGCTGCACGCGCTGCTCGCGCGTTACGGCCGCGAGCGGGCCGAGGAGATGGGTGAGGTCGACGGGGCCTGGGGCGCCGCGCGTGCGGTGTGGCGCGCCCGCATCGCGCGGCAGGTGGACCCACGCACGGGTCGTCGCGTGGTGCCGGACGCGGACGACCTCGATCAGGCCGTCGGCGTGTGGCGTCGGGCGTGCGCGGCGCAGGACTGGTCCACGGTGGCCGAGATGGCGGTGGGTCTGATGCGGGCCCTCGATCACCACCTGCGGTGGCGGCAGGCCGCCGCGCTCGGGCGGGAAGCGGTCGACCGCCTCATCGCTGCGGTCGGCAGCCGGGCGCGGGACGTGGCGCTCGCCCGACTGTGGCCGCTGGCGGCTCGCACGCTCCAGGAGCTCGCGGTGGACGCGCCCCGCGCGCTCGCGTTGGCGAACGCGCGCGGGGACGACCTGGCCCGAGCCCTGGCGCACGACGTGCTCGCTCTTGCTGCGTTCACCGCCGAACGGGAGGCGCATGTGCGCGAGGCGCGCGAGGCGTTCGAACGTGCCGGGGACGACATCGGTTACGCCCGCATGCTGGCGGAACAAGGTCGACTGTCCGTTTTCGCGGGGCAGTGGGATCGCGGGGCGGAGCTCCTGGAGGAGGCGCGGCCGCGGCTGGAGCGGCTCGGCGACCTCGACGGCCTGGCCGACCTGCTGCTCGTCCTGGCGACACGCGATGCTCACGCCGGCGACTTCGTCGCGGCGCGCCGCGGCATCGACCGGGCGCGGGCGCTGCCGGCGCGCGGTGATGATCCAGGCCGACTGCCACCGACCCCGGAGGTGCTCATGGCCGAGGCGACGCTGGCGCGGGCGGCCGGCGATCGCGAGGCGTCGGCCCGTGCAGTCGAGGCGTACGCGCGCACGATGTCGGAACTGACCGGGCTGGCTGACACGGCCCGTCTCCTGCGTGCTGGGCACCACACGCGCTTCGGGTCGCCAAGCGAGGCCCTCGAGGCCGCCCGTCGTCTGCTGTGCGATCCGGTCACCACGGACAGGGGGGCCATCGTCCGCATGTACGCGAACGTCGTGGCCGCCATGGCCCACGCGCGGCTCGGCCAGCCACAGCTCGGGGTCGATCACCTGCGCGACGCGGTTCGCTCGGCCCGCCCGTGGGGCGTTCCCCGCGCGGTCGCGCGCATCACCGCGGCCGCCGCGGTCGTCGCGCTGGCCCGTGGGCAGAGGGCGTTCGCCGGTCGCCTCGCCGGCCTCGCGCTGAGGTACCCGCCGCTGGAGTTTGAGGCGAGGCCGGACCTCGAGGCCGTCTTGGCGACGCTGGGTGCCGAGGCGCCCGGGCCGTCGACCGAGGGCGCCGACGCTTCGGCGGCCGAGCTGCTGGACGAAGTGGAGGCGTGGCTCGCTCGATCCCACTGATCGGATCGGTGCCGGTGCGTTGCGTGGCGCGCGGTTCATGGTGGGTGCGATCCGGCGTCCTCATCGGTTTCGTCACCCAATCAGCTTCCAGCGCTTAGGCTGAGATGACCATGGACTTGGGCGTTCGTCTGCTGGGTACCCCAGAGGCGCGCGCCGGGGGCGCCTGGCTTCCGCTCGGGCCCACGAGGCCGCACGCCGCGCTGGTGTACGTCGCGGCGAGGGGCGGCTTCGTGCGGCGCGCCGAGCTGGCGGACCTCCTGTGGCCCGGCCTCGACGACGAACACGCCTACGCCAGCCTGCGCCAGGCGCTGCAGCGGCTGGGTCGCGGCGCCTTCGCCGGCCTGTTGGGTCGCGATCGCATCGGCCTCTGGCTGGCCTGCGACTGCGACGTCGTCGGCTTCCGCCGGGCGATGGCCGAGCGGCGCTGGAGCGATGCCGTTCACGTTCACACGGGCCCGTTGCTGCAGGGCTTCGAGATCGACGACGCGG
>JAABRV010000257.1 GCA_011390735.1 Trueperaceae bacterium
AGCTCGTTGCCGATGGAGAAGACCTCGGGATCGAGCGCCTCGACCTGCGCCCAGGCGAACGAGGCGACCGCCGCGAGGAGCAGCGCGAGCACGAGTCCGGCGAGCGCTCGTGCCGCAACGCGACCGGCGCGCGGTCGCGCAGTCACGCCACCCGCGCGCGGTTGCGAAGCCACGGCACCCGCGCGCGGTTGCGAAGCAACCGCAACGGGTTCGCCCTTCGGGCGAACCCGCGTCACCGGCGCAACCCCGCGATCCGCTCGTCGAGCAGCGCCGTGTCGACCGGCCCGGCGTGCTTGTACGCGACGGTGCCGTCGGCGTGGATGAAGAAGGTCTCGGGGACCCCGAAGAGCCCGAAGGCGATCGAGACACGCGAATCGTCGTCGATCACGTTCGGGAAGGTGAAGTCGAACTGGTTCAGGAACGAGCGACCGGCGGCGCGGTTGCCGCGGTCCTGCGTCTGCACGCCGATGAAGGCGACCTCGCCCGCGTAGCGCCGGGCGGCGGCTTCGAGGTGGGGCGCTTCGGCGTAACAGGGTCCGCACCACGAGGCCCAGAAGTTGATCACCATCGGGAGACCGTCGTTCGCCTCGATGCTGAGCGTGGGTCCGAACTCGGCCGCGTACCGCTCGTAGAGCGGGAGCGAGAAGCTCGGCAGCGGCCGGCCGATCAGGTTGGACGGGACGTTGCGATCGGGGCTGCCGCGCAGCAGGCCGAAGACGAACAGCGCGCCGAGCGCGCCGACGACGGCCACGACGACCAGCACGCGCCTCACGCCGCGGCCCGCTCCCCGATCGGCGCGTCCGCGGTCGCGGTCCGGCGGCTCGCCATCGGGCTCAGCGCCCAGCCCGTGCCGATCGCCATCAGCAACCCACCCAGCCAGACCCACACGATCAGCGGGCTGCGCACGACGCGGATGATCACGCCGTCCGCGTTCGGGTCGACCGCGCCGGCGACGCTGAGGTAGAGGTCGTGCCCGAAGGTGTAGCGGACGGCCGCGGTCGGCACCGCCATCGTGTTCTGACCGAACATGTTGATGCGCGGTCGGAGCGTCTGGACGACCCGCTCGCCTTGCCAGACGGCCACTTCGACGCCCACCGAGGTGCGCCCGGGGACCTGCTCGGCGAAGGGGCGGAGGGCCTCGAGCTCGTACTCGGCCGCCGTCACGCGCTCACCGTAGGGGAGCCGCATCTGCACGTCGGTGCGGTAGCCGGACGAGCCGACGATCCCGAGGGCGAGGACGATCACGCCCAGGTGGACGACCATGCTGCCCACCTTGCGCCGCTGCTCGGAGGCGTAGCGCAGGGTGGTGGCCGCGAGGCCACGCCGCGCGAGCCGCGCCCGCGGCACCACGGCCCCCGCGAGCAGGAGCGCCACGCTGGCGAGGTTCCAGCCGGCGAGGCCGATGGTCAGGACCGGGTACACCGCCCGCATCCCGAGGGCGAGCGCGACGACGACGGTCACGGCGAACGCCACGGTCATGATCGTCAGGTTGCGGCGCAGCGACTGGTTCTCCGCCTTGCGCCACGGCAGCAGCGGGCCGACGCCCATCAGGAGCAGCACCATCATCCACAGCGGCAGCGAGACCTGGTCGAAGAACGGCGCGCCGACCGTGACGCGGGCGCCGTTGATCGCCTCGACGATCAGCGGGAAGAGGGTGCCGATGAGGACCGCGAAGGTCATCGCGAGGAAGAGCACGTTGACCGTCAGGAACGCCCCTTCGCGGCTCACCGCGGCGTCGAGCTCGGCGCGGTCGCGCACCTGGTCCCAGCGCCAGGCGACGAGGCCGAGGCTGGCGATCGCCACGACGAAGAAGAAGCCGAGGAAGACCGGCCCGACCGGTCCGTCGCCGAACGCGTGCACGCTCGACACCACCCCGGAGCGGGTGAGGAAGGTGCCCAGGATCGACAACGAGAAGGTGAGCACGATCAGCAGCACGTTCCAGCTCTTGAGCATGCGCCGCCGCTCCTGCACCTGGACGCTGTGCAGGAAGGCGGTGGCGGTCAGCCATGGCATGAAGCTGACGTTCTCGACCGGGTCCCAGGCCCAGTACCCGCCCCAGCCGAGGACCTCGTAGCTCCACCAGCCGCCCGAGATGATCGCCGCGGTCAGGAAGCCCCAACCCGCGAGCGTCCAGCGGCGCGTCATGGCCATCCATTCGGTGCCGGGCCGGCGGGTGATCAGGGCCGCCATCGCGAAGGCGAACGGCACCGTCAGCCCGACGAAGCCGAGGTACATGAGCACGGGGTGGACCGCCATCATCCAGTGGTTCTGGAGCAGCGGGTTGGCGCCGGGCCCGTCGAGCGGCGGGTTGGCGAGCACGATGAAGGGGTTCGCGACCAGCACGACCACGCCCAGGAAGAAGACCGTCACCGCCTGCATGATCACGAGCGCCCAGGGGCGCAGGATCGTGTTGGGCGTG
>JAABRV010000028.1 GCA_011390735.1 Trueperaceae bacterium
GATCGAGCGGAACCCCGACCTCATCCGCCCCGAGCGCTACCGCAACGAGGTGCTGGCGATGTTGCGCGAACCGATCGGCGACCTGTCGATCAGCCGCCCACGCGCCCGCGTGCCCTGGGGCATCCCGCTGCCGTGGGACGAGGAGCACGTCACCTACGTCTGGTTCGACGCGCTCATCAACTACTGGTCGCACCTCGTCACCGAGGGGCTCGAGAAGCGCTACTGGCCGGCGGTCAACCACTTCATCGCCAAGGACATCGTCAAGCCGCACGGGGTCTTCTGGCCGACGATGCTCAAGGCCGCCGGCATCCCGCTCTACGCGCACCTGAACGTGCACGGCTACTGGCTGGCCGACGAGCGCAAGATGAGCAAGTCGCTCGGCAACGCCATCAAGCCGCTCGACCTGCAGGAGAAGTACGGCCACGACGCCTTCCGCTACTTCCTGCTGCGCGACATGAGCTTCGGACTCGACGCCAGCTTCCACGAGGCCGGCATCGCCGAGCGCGTCAACTCCGACCTCGCCAACGATCTCGGCAACCTGCTTCACCGCACGCTGGGGATGCTCGGGCGCTACACCGGCGGCGTCATCCCCGCCTTCGGTGAGCTCGGTCCCGACGACGAGGCGCTGCGCGACGCCTTCCTCGCTCTCGCCGACGCGGTCAGCCGGCGCTTCGACGAGCTCCAGTTCGACCGGGCGATCGAGGACGTGATGGTCGCCGTGCGCAAGGCGAACAAGTACGTCGCCGACCAGCAGCCCTGGACGCTGGCCAAGGACCCGGCCCAGGCCGCGAGGCTCGGGACCGTGCTGCGCTCGGTCGTCGAGGCGCTGCGGGTGGCCTCGGTGCTGCTCGAGCCCGTGATGCCGACGAAGGCGCGCGAGCTCCGCGCGCAGCTCGGCCTGCCGGACGCGGCCGCCACGCTCGACGATGCCCGCCGCTGGGACGGGGCGCCGGAGGGCACCGCCACCCGCCCCGGCGAGCCGCTCTTCCCGCGCGTCGATCTCGAGGCGCTCGCCGCCGCGATGGCGGAGCCGGCCGCGCCGCCGCTCGAGCACAAGGACGAGGTCACGATCGACGACTTCGCCAAGCTGGAGTTCCGCGTCGCGTACGTGCAGCACGCCGAGCCGCATCCCAAGGCCGACAAGCTGCTGGTGCTGACGGTCCGGGTGGGCCCCGAGACGCGCACGATCGTGTCCGGCATCAAGCAGCACTACACGCCCGAGCAGCTGATCGGCAAGAGGGTCGTGATCGTCGCCAACCTCAAACCCGTGAAGTTGCGGGGCGTCGAGTCGCAGGGGATGATCCTCGCGGCCGAGGACGCCGACGGGAACCTGGCGGTGGCGACGCTCGACCGCGACATGCCCGACGGCGCCGAGGTGCGCTGAGCCCGGCCACCCGACACGTGCAGCCACGGGCGGGGGCCGCCCGCGGCTCCACGCAACGGGCGGCATAGACTGCGGTGACGTGACACCGGGCATCGCCGCGATCCTCTTCACCCTGGGCGCCGTGGGGTGGTGGACGCTGTTCGCCCGCATGCTCCGGGCGCGCGAGGACCTCATCGCGTCCGCGCTCGCCTGGGTGGCGTTGGTCGGCGCGGTCTGGGCCACGCTCGCGCTGCTCCAGTCGCAGTCGAACGACCTCGCCACCCGCACGCTGTTGCTGCGCGGCACGCTCTTCCTCGGCATGGTCCTGCCGCAGGCCTGGTGGGTACTGGCGCTGCGGATCGCCGACCCTCCATGGCTGCGGCGCTGGATCCTCATCGCCTTCGCCGTGCCCGCCGTGGCCGTGGGCATCGGCACCCTGGTCACGCCGGCCGGCGGCGGCTTCCTTGCGGCGGTCTCCGGCGTCGTGATCGACGGCCGCCTGGTCGTGGACTGGTCGCCCGGGCCGTGGCTGGCGTTCGCCGGCCTGCCGTACGCCTTCGCCCTCCTCGGGCTCGCCGCGGCCGTGCTGCTGCGGAAGGCCGCCACCACCGAGCGGCTCGACCGCGCGACGGCCTCCACGCTGGTGGCCGCCATGCTGCTCCCGTCGGCCGCCGCGGTGGCCGGGCTCGCCGGGCTCGACGTCCTCCCGGGCTACGACCTCACCGGGCTCGCCCTCGGCGCGTCGGTCCTGCTGCTCCACGCACGCGTCTCCAGCTCGCTCCTGCTGGAGCGTCGGGCGATCGCGTACGAGACCGTCTTCCGGGCGATCCCGGAACCGGCCCTGGTGGTGGCCAGCGACGGCACGATCCTCGAGGCGAACCCCGCCACCCGCAACCTGCCCTTCGCCGGCGAGACGGACCTCCGCCGCTCGAACCTCCTGGCGGTCTCGCCGCAGTTGGAGAGCGCTCGCAGGGGCACGCAGCGCGCGGGCGGCCGTCGCATGCTGACCGGCGACCTGCGCGGCCTCGAGGTCGCCGTCTCCCACCTCCGCGACGCCGACGGCCACCTGGCGAGCAGCGTGCTCATCGTCCACGACCGGCGCGAAGACCGCGCCCGCGAGGCCGAACTCGTCGCGGCCTCGCAGCGCGACGCCCTGACCGGCGCGACCAACCGCGCAGGCTTCGAGGCCGCCATGGGGCGGGCCCTGGCGCGCCGCGGCGACCGCGCGATCGGCATCGCCTTCATCGACCTCGACGGCTTCAAGGGCGTCAACGACGTGCATGGTCACGCGGTCGGCGACGCGGTCCTGGTCGAGGTCGCCGCCCGCCTGCGGGCGCTCGTCCGCGAGGACGACGTCGTCGGGCGCTTCGGTGGCGACGAGTTCGCGGTGCTGCTGCCCGACATCACGCCCGTCGGCCTCGCCAACGCCAGCGAGCGCATGCGGGCGGCCATCGAGCGCCCCATCGCGGCCGACGAGGTCACGCTGCAGATCGGGGCCAGCATCGGCCTCGCCAGCTCGCCCCGCGACGGGAACACGATCGAAGCGCTGATCGCCCGCTCGGACGCCCGCATGTACCGTCAGAAGCAGGCCCGCGCCGGTGGTCGCGGCACGGCCACGCCGGACGACACCGAGCCACGGAGCGGGTGACGCCGTGGCGGCATCGGTCACCTCCAGGCTGCGCGAGCTGCTCGACCGCACGTTCGGTCGCAAGATCGGGCGCGCCAGCGTCTTCGGCCTCATGCGCGACCCGGTGGTGTTGCTGGACGCGCGCGACGCGATCATCGACGTCAACCCCGCCTTCGAGCGCCGGCTCGCCGACGCGGTCGCCGCGACGCCGTCGAGCGACCCCGCGGAGAAGGCCACGGTGACGGACGCCACCGCGCGTCGCACCGACGGCGACGGCTCGCGAGGCGCGACCCGCCCCGGTCGCCGCGGCCGCACCTCGGCGCTCGGGCGCCCTGTCGGCGACGCGCTCCCCGACCTGGCGGCCGTGCTGGACGGTCCCCACGAGCGCGCCGGCGTGCTCCTCGAAGGCGCGCTGGACGGCTGGGCCGCGACGGTCGAGACGCTGCTCGACCGCCGCGGCGGCCGCCTCGGACGGACGGTGATCCTGCGCGACGTGCGCGCCGAGCGCGCCCGGGAGAAGCGGCTGCGCTACCAGGCGGACCGCGACCCGCTCACGGGGGCGCTCAACCGGCGTGCGTTCGACGCCCTGCTGGCGCAGGCCCTGGTCGAGCCCGACGCCCGCGTCACGGTCGCCTACCTCGACCTCGACGGCTTCAAGGACATCAACGACTTCTACGGGCACGCCACCGGCGACGCCGTGCTCATCGAGACCACCGCCCGCTTGAGTCGGGTGCTGCGCGAAGGCGACGCCCTCGGCCGCATGGGCGGCGACGAGTTCGCCGTCGCCCTGGTCGGCCTCGACCGGACCTCGGCCGATCCGATCGTCGCGCGCCTGCGAGACGCGCTCGAGCCGCTCCACGAGGTCCACTCGGCGACCATCCGGATCGAGGCCTCGCTCGGCATCGCCAGCGCACCGGCGGACGGCCGCGACGCGCAGGCGCTCCTCTCCGCGGCGGACGCGGCGATGTACCGCGCCAAGAGCGCGCGCCAGGCGGCCGGGATCGCCACGCTCGACCCTGTCGGTGGCAAGCCACCGGGCGGCGGCAAGCCGTCGGGCGACGGCAAGCCACTTGGCGGCGGCCAGCGACCGGGTGGCGACGGGCCGCCCGTCGACGGCGAGTCGTCGGGCTGAGTCCGGGTCAGCCGGGCTCGAACAGGCGGCCCGCGCCGCCGTCGGCCGCCTCGTCGCCGTCGGCCGCCTCGTCGGCGTCGAGCGCCTCGTCGGCGTCCCCGCCGGCCAGCACCGCCAGCACCTGCGCCCCGTAGCGCGCGAGCTTCGCGGCGCCGACCCCGGACACCGTCGACAGCGCGTCGAGGTCGACCGGCGCGAGCTCGGCCATCGCGCGCAGGGTGGCGTCGTGGAACACGACGTACGCCGGGACCCCCTGGGCACGCGCCGCGTGGGCGCGCCACGCCCGCAGGGCCTCGAAGCGCGCCGCCGCCTCGCCGCTCAGGTCGGCGGCGGCGAGGCCGGTGGCCGACGGTCGCGCCTTCACGCGGCGGGGCGCGACCCGCTCGGGATCGCGGCGCAGGCGCACCCCCCGCTCCCCGCGCAGGACGGCGGACGCACCGGCGCCCAGGCGCAGCGCGCCGTAGCCGTCGGCGTCGGGCTGAAGCAGCCCGGTGGCCACCAGCTGACGCAGCACCGAGCGCCATCTGCGCTCGTCCAGGTCGGACCCCACCCCGAAGGTCGGCAGTCGGTCGTGGCCCCGCTCGCGGGCGCGCGGCGTCGCCTTGCCGAGCAGGACGTCGATGAGGTGACCGCCGCCGTAGCGCTGCCCGGTGCGCGCCACCGCCGACAGCGCCTTCTGCGCCGCCACCGTGCCGTCCCAGGTGTCGACCTGGTTCGTGCAGGTGTCGCAGTTGCCGCAAGGTCCGTCGTAGGCCTCCCCGAAGTAGCCGAGCAGGACCTGCCGGCGGCAGGCGACCGTCTCGCAGTAGCCGAGCAGCGCGTCGAGCTTGCGCTGCTCGACGCGCTTGACCTCGTCGCCGGCGCCGCCGGACGCCAGCAGCCGGCGCATGGCGATGACGTCGGCGAGCCCGTAGGTCATGAAGGCGGTGGCCGGCAGGCCGTCGCGCCCCGCGCGGCCGGTCTCCTGGTAGTAGCCCTCGAGGCTGCGGGGCACGTCGAGGTGCGCGACGAAGCGCACGTCCGGCTTGTCGATGCCCATCCCGAAGGCGATCGTGGCGACGACGACCACACCCTCCTCGCGCAGGAAGCGGCGTTGGTGACGACTGCGGGTCGCCGCGTCGAGCCCCGCGTGGTACGGCACCGCGCTGATGCCCTGTTCGACGAGCCAGGCGGCCGTCTGGTCGACCGCGCGACGCGACTGGCGGTAGACGATGCCGGCGTCGCCGCCGTGCTCCGTGCGCAGGAAGCGCAGCAGCTGCGCGCGGGCGTCCTCCTTGTCGACGACCACGTAGCGCAGGTTCGGTCGGTCGAAGCTGGCCACGAACGAGCCCGCGCCCTCCAGGCGGAGCTTGTCGCGCATCTCGCGGCGGGTGACCTCGTCGGCCGTGGCGGTGAGCGCGATGCGCGGCACCCGCGGGAAGCGCTCGGCCAGGACGCCGAGGCCCAGGTACTCGGGGCGGAAATCGTGCCCCCACTGGCTGACGCAGTGCGCCTCGTCGATGGCGATGAGCCCGAGCGTCGTCCGCTCGAGCAGCCCGAGGAAGCGCGGCGTGAGCAGCCGCTCGGGGGCCACGTACAGCAGGTCGAGCCGCCCCTCCAGCACGTCGCGCTCGATGCGGTCCGCCTCGGCCGCCTCCAGCGTGCTGTTGAGGAACGCCGCCCGGACGCCCAGCAGCCGCAGCGCCTCCACCTGGTCCTGCATCAGCGCGATCAGCGGGCTGACCACCAGGCCGAGACCGGGCCGCAACAGCGCGGGCAACTGGTAGCACAGCGACTTGCCGCCGCCCGTCGGCATGAGCACCAGCGCGTCGCCGCCGGCCAACAGCGTGCCGATGACCTCGGCCTGCAACCCACGGAAGTCGTCGTACCCCCAGACGCGCTTCAGCAGGGCGCGCGCGGCGGCGAGGTCGGGGGCGGGGGACGGCGCGTCGGGCGGCATCGGGGCGAGGGTACCAACCGCACGCCGACCCGGCCGTCGGGACCGGGCGACGCGCCTACGGCGGCGCGCGCTTCCGGGCGCCCGCGTCCGCGGCGGTCGGCTCAGTCTCCGGGGTCGACGGCGCCGCCCTCGCGCACGTCGGCGCGCTCCGCGAACCGCACCCCCAACGCCCGCACGGCCTCCTTGGCGCGCAGCAACAGGTCGGTCCGGAACGGGATCTGGTCGCGCGCATCGAGCGGGTACGCCTTGAGGGCGTAGCGGCTGGCCCACGTCCGCTCTTCGAGCACGACCCGGAACGGCCGCGTGGGATCGAGGTAGCGGCTGGTGATGACGACGTCGTGCAGCCGCCGGCGCACCGCCTCGGCGTCGTGGTCCGGGTGTAGCCACAGCTCGGCGACGACGAGCAGCGTGCGCGCGCCGTCGTTGGCGTTCGCGACCTCGTCCGTCCACAGCCGCCCGTGGGGGATCGTGACCACGTCGTCGTCGTGGGTGACGATCTGGACGGCGCGGCTACCGACGCTGCGCACCTCGCCGTAGTGCGTGCCCACGCGCACCCAGTCCCCCTGTCGGTACGGCCGCTCGGCGATCGCGACCACGCCCGCGACCAGGCTGGCGACGTAGTCCTTGAACGCGAAGCCGAGCGCGATGCCGAGGCCCCCGACGATCGCCAGCAGGTTCTGGGGCGTGGGCGCGACCACCTTCGGCAGCGCCCAGACGATGAGCGTCAGGCCGACCGCCAGGCGCACGGCCGGCACCAGCGTCAGCACACGGGTGCGGAAGCGCGCCGGGACGGCGTCGGCCACCTTCGGCAGCAGCCAGCCCACCGCCCACACCACGGCGCTGGCGATGGCGAGGCCGGCCATCAGCAGCAGGACGGGGATGTCGGCGGGGTCCCGCAGGATCTCGGTCAGTTGCCCGTTCATCCGCGCACCCCGGCGATCGCCTCCGCGTCGAAGCGGCTCCAGATGGACGGCAGCGCCGCCGGCGCCACGCGCACACGATCGCCCTCGCTCCACGTCAGCAGGTCCGGGGCCGCGAGCACGCGCATCGTCACGCCGGCCTCGCGGGCGGTGAGGCCGACCGCCGCGCCCAGGACCTCCGGGCCCGCGACGCCGTGCAGCAGGACCGCGTGCAGCAGCAACAGGTCCTCGCGCGGCAGCGAGGCGGCGCCGGGCAGGTCGACGGTGGCGGGGTCGCGCAACCAGACGCGGGCGTCGCCGCCGTCGTCGCTGGCGTCACCGCCGTCCGTGTCCGCACCGCGCTCGTGGCCGTCACGCATGGCGAGCGCCCAGATGGCCGCCGCCACCCCCGCCTCGCCGTTCGCTCGGGCGGCCAAGGCGCGGAAGGTGCGGTCGTCCGGGGGCTTGCCGGTGCCTCGGAGGCGCAGGGCGGGGTCCGTCCCGAGCCACGCGCGCAGCGCCGCGCCGTCCAGGGGCGCCGGCCGCGACGGCGAGGGCAGCCCGCGGGCCTCGGGGAAGGTTCGCCGCATCCACGCCCAGGCCGACGGCGCGACGTCCGCCGACCACGGTCCGCGGCGAATCGCCAGACGACCGAGCAGGTCGCGCAGCGCGTCGAGGCCGTCGTGGTGGCGCACCCACCAGCGCTCGAGCCGGGCGAGGTGCAGGTCGTCGTCGCCCTCGAGCAGGGCGACGACGTCGCCCGGGAGCCGCATGCCGAGGCCGGCCGCCTCGGGCGGCTCGACCAGCGTCGGCGCGTCGCCGGCCGGGTCGTCGAGCGCCGCGTCCCAGGAGCCGTCGTCCGGCCGCAGCAGCAGGCCGTGGCGGCGGGCCTCGCGCCACGCGGCCACCGCCACACGCTGCTCCGCCACCGGCGGTCGCGGCTGCAGGCGCGCGAGCCACGCCTCGCCGAGCGCATCGAGGTCCTCGTCGGCCGGCGTGGGGTCCTTCGCCTCGCCGACCGCGCCACGCCAGCGCTCCAGGAGATCGCGCCACCAGCGGCGCGCCCGCGCCTCGGTCGTGGGGGCGGGGGGCGTCGCGTCCGCGAGCGGCACGATGCGCCAGACGTCGGGCATGCCCCAAAGATACCGCCGACCGCGGTCCTCGGACCCGCTACGCCGTCAGAAGGCCCAGGCGCCCCCGCGCATCACCGGCTCCAGCGTGCCGTCGGCCAGCTCGCCGTCGACGTCGAGCTCGCCGCTGCCGAACATGAAGTCGACGTGCGTGAGGCTCTGGTTGAAGCCGTCGCGCTGCAGCTCCTCGAGCGGCCGCTTCGTGCCCTCCCTCATCGTCAGCTCGTACGCGCGTCCGAGCGCGACGTGGCAGGCGGCGTTCTCGTCGAACAGCGTGTTGTAGAACAGCAAGCCGCTCTGGCTGATCGGGCTCTCGTGCGGCACGAGCGCGACCTCACCGAGCCGCCGCGCACCCTCGTCGATCTCCAACAGCTTGTCGAGCGCCGCCTGACCACGCTCCGCCTCGGCCGCGACCACCGCGCCGCCCTCGAAGGTCAGCCGGAAGCGGTCGATGAGCTGCCCCTGGTACGACAGCGGCTTGGAGCTGGCGATGACGCCGTCCACGTGCCGCGCGTGCGGGGCCGTGAAGACCTCCTCGGTCGGCATGTTGGCGACGAAGCTCACGCCGCCCTTCTCGGCCACCGAGCCACCGGACTGCCAGACGTGGCCGTCCGCGAGGCCGAGGCGCAGGTCGGTACCGGGTGCCTTGAGACGCAGCGCGCGGTAGGCGCGTGCGTTGAGGTGGTCGTTCGCCTTCCGCAACGTGGCGAGGTGCGCCTGCCAGGCGCCGACCGGATCGTCCAGGTCGGCGCGGGTGGCGGCGAAGATCGCGTCCCAGAGCTTCGCGACCGCCTCGTCCTCGGGCAGGTCGGGGAATGCCTTGCGGGCCCACGCCGGGGTCGCGAACGCGATGATCGACCAGGGCATGAACGCGCGCTGGACGAGGTCGCTGACGGGCCGGTGCACGACGCTGGCGGCCCGCACCATGCGCGCCACGCGGGTGGGGTCGGCCGCCGCCATGAGGTCGGGGTCGCTGCCCGCGATGCGCAGCAGGGCGTCGCCGCGCTCGAGCTTGGCCTTGGTCATCGCCATGCGCTCCTCGTCGGCGATGTCGAGCGTGTCGTCCCCGGCGTGCAGGGCGCGGATGAGGCCCATCCGCTCGTCGCTGATGTCGACGGCCACGTGGGCGGCGCCGAGGTCGTACGCCTGCGTGACGATGCGGCGCATGAGGTCGAGCGCCTCGACGGGACCGCCGAGCACCAGGCGCTGACCGGGCTGCAGGTTGACCCCCACGCGCAGCGCGAGGGTGGCGAGGTTGTCGAGCTTCTGGTCGAAGGTGAGCATCACCCGGAAGTGTACCGAGCGCGGTCGGTCGCTTCGTCCCTCCGCCACCACCAGGCGCGGCGGTAGACTCGCGGTTGGACGACGCGGGCGGAACGCGCGCGCGCGAAGGCCACCCCGTCGCCCGACGAGCGAAGCCGGTTGCGGCCCAGCGCCGCAGCCACAGCCCCCTTCAGGGCAGGGTGAGATTCCCGACCGGCAGTGTGCGTCGAGCGGAGCTCGACGCCCGGAGTTGCGCTTCGCGCAACTCCATGTGCGTCGAAAAGCGCTCCTGAGCGAGCGCCGACGACACGAGGGCGTCCAGACCGCCGCGATGCCGAGCCTGCGAAGCCCGCCAGGGCCCGAACCCGTGCGAACCGGGTGCCGACGGTGACAGTCCGGATGAGAGAAGGAGGCGTCATGAACGATCGCGCAGAGGCGCGAGCCGGAGGTCCCGCGTGACGGAGCCCCGGACGACCTCATCCCCCGCGCCCGCGGGCCCGACCGACACCGACGTGCGCCACCTGCGGCGCACGCTGGCGCTGGCCGAACGCGGCCGCGGCACCACCCACCCCAACCCGATGGTCGGCTGCGTCATCGCCCGCGGCGACGAGGCCGTCGCCGAGGGCTGGCACGAGCGCGCCGGCGGCCCGCACGCGGAGGCCGCCGCGCTCGCGGCCGCCGGCGAACGTGCCCGCGGCGCCACGGCCTACGTCACGCTGGAGCCCTGCGCGCACCACGGCCGCACGCCCCCCTGCGCCGACGCCTTGATCGCCGCCGGCGTGGCCCGCGTCGTCTTCGCCTCCCCCGACCCCGACCCGCGCGTGGCCGGCGCCGGCGAGGCGCGGTTGCGATCCGCCGGCGTCGAGGTCGTGGCCGGCGCCCTGCGCGACGAGGCCGACGCCCTCAACGCCGCCTACCTCACCCACCGACGGCTGGGACGGCCCTGGGTGCGCTACAAGACCGCGATGACGCTCGACGGCAAGATCGCCACCCGCACGGGGCGCTCGCGCTGGATCACCGGCCCCGCCGCGCGCGCCATGGTGCACCGCTGGCGCCACCAGGCCGACGCCGTCGCCGTCGGCATCAACACCCTGCTGCAGGACGACCCGGCGCTGACGACGCGGCTCGAAGGCGACGATGCCCCCGGCCGCACCGCCCGCAAGGTCGTGTTCGACGCGATCGCGCGCACGCCGGTCACCGCCCGCGTGTTCGACGACGGCCCCGACGGCGCACCGGCCCGCGTCACGATCGTCGTCGGCCCCGACGCGCCCGACGTCCGCACCGAGGCGCTGGAGGCGCGTGGCGCGCGCGTGCTGCGCGTGCCTGCGCACCAGGGTCGGCCCGACGTGGCCGCCGCGCTGCGTGCGCTGGCCGCGGACGACGTCGTCGAGCTCCTGCTCGAGGGCGGTGGCACGCTGGCCTGGAGCTTCCTGGCGGCCGGCGCCATCGACCGGGTCGCCTGGTTCGTCGCGCCCAAGCTCGTGGGCGGGCGCGGCGCCAGCCCGCTGGCGGGCCTCGGCGTCGCCGGCATGGAGGCGGCCCACGCGCTGCAGAACGCCCAGGTGCGGCGGGTCGGCGACGACCTGCTCATCGAGGGCGACCTGGCGCAACGCCCGCCCGAGACGATCGAAGAGACCGCGGCGAACGCCGCTGGGGAGGATGGCTGATGTTCACAGGCATCGTGGAAGAGGTCGGGCACGTCGCCTGGGCCCGCGAGACGGGCGGCGCCGCCGGCGGCGACGTGCGCGTGCGCATCGAGGCGAACGGCGTGCTGGACGACCTGGCCGTCGGCGCGTCGATCGCCGTGTCGGGCTGCTGCCTGACGGTGGTCGCGCACGACGCCGAGGGCTTCGAGGTCGAGCTTTCCAAGGAGACGATCGCCAAGACCGCGCCGCGCTGGTCGGCCGGCGCCACCGCCAACCTCGAGCGCGCCATGCGCGCCAGCGACCGGTTCGGCGGCCACGTGGTCACCGGCCACGTCGGCGGCACCGGCGAGGTGCTGGCCATCGACGTGCAGCCGGGCGCGCACATCGTGACGGTGCGCGCGCCCGACGACCTCGCCCGCTACCTGGTGCCCAAGGGGAGCATCACCGTCGACGGCGTCTCCATGACGGTGGTGGACGTCGGCGGCCCCGCCGGCAGCCGCGACGACCTCGACGCCGCCACCTTCACCCTGTGGCTCATCCCGCACACGCTGGCCGTGACCACGCTCGGCGAGTTGCGCGTGGGCGACCGCGTCAACCTCGAGCCCGACGCGCTCGCGCGCCACGTCGAGCGGCTGCTCGCGCTCGGGGCGGTGCCGGATGGTGCCTGACCCCGGCGGCGTCGCCGGGGACGCTGCCGACACCCCGTCGACGGCCCCGCTGGCGACCGTCCCCGAGCTGCTCGCCGAGCTGCGCGCCGGCCGACCGGTCATCGTGGTCGACGACGAGGACCGCGAGAACGAGGGCGACTTCGTCTTCGCCGCCGAGCACGCGACCCCCGAGCTGCTCGCCTTCACCATCCGCCACTCCGGCGGCATCGTCTGCGTCGCCATGCCCGACGAGGTGGCCGACCGCCTCGACCTGCCCCCGATGGTGGCGCGCAACACGGCCCGCCGCGAGACCGCCTTCACCGTGACGATCGAGGCCGCCGAGGGCATCAGCACCGGCATCTCGGCCGCCGACCGCGCCCACACGATCCGGCTGGCCGCGCGCCCGGACGCCGGCGCCGCGGACTTCGCGCGGCCCGGCCACGTCTTCCCGCTGCGCGCCCGCGAGGGCGGCGTGCTGCGCCGCGCGGGCCACACGGAGGCCGCCGTCGACCTCTGCCGCCTCGCCGGCCTGCAGCCGGTGGGCGCGCTCAGCGAGGTCATGCGCGACGACGGCCAGATGATGCGGCTGCCCGAGCTGCGCCGCTTCGCCGCGGAGCACGGCCTGAAGATCGGCACGATCGCCGACCTCATCGCCCACCGCGTCACCCGCGAGCGCTTCGTGGAGCGGGTCACCGAGGCCCAACTCCCCACCCCCTGGGCGCGCTTCCGCGTGATCGGCTACCGCGACGAGCTCACGGGCGCGGAACACGTGGCCATGGTGCTCGGCGACGTGCGGCAGGAGGGCGCTGCCGACGGCGGCGCGGCGTCACCCGGCGGCGACGAGCCAGGCGACACGGCGCTTGGCGCCGAGGCGGCTCCCGCCGCCTCGGCGCCCGTGCTCGTGCGCATGCACTCCGAGTGCCTGACCGGCGACGCGCTGCACTCCCTGCGCTGCGACTGCGGCTTCCAGCGGGACGCCGCCCTGAAGATGATCGCAGACGCCGGCCGCGGCGCGCTCGTCTACCTGCGCCAGGAGGGGCGCGGCATCGGCCTGCTCAACAAGCTGCGCGCCTACGCGCTGCAGGACGAGGGGGCCGACACCGTGGAGGCCAACGAGCAGCTGGGCTTCCCCGCCGACCTGCGCGACTACGGCGTCGGCGCCCAGATCCTCCTCGACCTCGGCGTCCGCCGCCTGCGGCTGCTGACGAACAACCCGCGCAAGGTGGTCGCCCTCGAGGGCTTCGGCATCGAGGTCGTCGAACGCGTCCCGCTGCATGCCGGCGAGAACCCCTACAACCAGGCCTACCTGGCGACGAAGCGGGCGAAGCTGGGGCACTTCGAGGATTAGGGCTCGCCGAGCGGCGCGTCGACCGGGGGCGACCCGACGGTCGTCTCGTCGTCCATGACGGGCTCGGCGCCGTCGAGCGCCGCCTCGAGCGCCTCGTCGCGCGCGAACGCGAAGGGGTCGTCCGCCTCGGGGTCGCGCATGAGCGCCGTCGCGGCGAGCGCCGCGGCCGCGCTCCAGGTCTGCCGCAGCCGTGCGCGGCGACCGATCAGGCCCCCGTACGGGCCGTCGTAGTACTCCGGCCAGTCGTCGCGGTGGAGGCGCGGAACGGCGTCCTGCAGCACGCGCCGAGCCAGCTCGACCCGGCCCGCCGCCCGCGCGGCCGACGCCAGCGGCCACAGGAGCATCGGCCAGCTGCCGCCGTTGTGGTAGGACCACGGCACGTTCTTCTGGTCCGAGCCCGTCAGGAGGGCCCAGTCGCGGCCCTCGAGCGCCGGGTACGCCAGCTTGACGCCGGTCTCCCCCAGCAGGTCGCGCTCGTGCCGCTCGATGAGCGAGAAGAGGCCGTCGGCGTGCGCCGCCGGCGCCAGCCCGGTCGACACCGCCAGCAGGTTGCCGAGCGCGAAGAACCTCGGGTCGAGCTTCGCCGGACCGAGGTTGCCGGCGTAGTAGCCGCCGCCCTCGGAGAGCCAGGCCATGGTCCAGGTGGGGATCGCGTCCGGATGGAGGTTCCACGGGTTCCGCCGGGCGTCGCCGAACTCCTCGACCGGGTAGCGCCGGATCTCCTCGATGCGCGAGCGATCCAGCCAGTAGTGCCGCCGCAGGTGCAGCCCGAGCGCCACCAGGCGCTCGAACGCCCGGTCGCGCAGCGGGTCGTCGGCGTCCAGCAGCTCGCACGCCGCCCGCAGGCCCGCCCAGAAGAGCACCTGCACGTCGAGCGGGTGGCCGTACACGCCCATGCGGCGGTCGATCATCGCGGAGCCGTCCGGCACCAGCAGCGACGGCAGCATCTCGAACTGCGGCTGTAGGTAGAGCGACAGGATGCCCTCGATCGCGTCGCGCACGTCGGGGGCGCGCTGGAGCTCCTCGTCGCCGGTGGCCCGCCGGTACGCCCGCAGGATGAGCAGCCACCACAGGGCGGCATCGATCGGCGCCACGCGGCCGATCGCGCGCTGGCCGAAATCCGCCACGATGCGCTCGTCGGCGCCCTCGCCCTTGCCCGCGTCGCGCACCACCGCGAAGCTGGCCGGCATGAGTCCGGGCGCGGCGCGCATGCCGGCATCGGCCCCCCCATGGGCCTGGAGCCTCGCCACCGTGACGATGAACGCCCGCACGCTGCTCGCCTGCCCGGCGGCCAGCAGCGCCGCGGCCGAGACCGCGAAGTCGCGCACGAAGCACTCGCGGTAGTTCAGCAACACGGGGCCGGGGTCGCAGGCGGCCACGGTGCCGACCACCTCGCCACCGAACCGCAGCTGCGCACGGCGCAGCACCTCGGCGGCCGACGCCTCGCTGGATGCCACGTCGTCGGTCATGCCCCCGAGCCTATCGTGTCGTCCCGCGCCATCGGCCACGAACCTACGCTCCGGCCAGGTACCCCCGCAACTCCTCGTCCAGCGGCGGCCGCGCGCCCACCTGCTGGATGACCCACTCCGACACGCCGACGGCGAAGCGGGCGGCCGCCGCGGCGTCGGCGCCGCGCAGCCAGCGCGACAGGAAAGCGCCGGCGAAGGCGTCGCCCGCGCCGGTGGCGTCGATCAGGCGGTTGACCTGCGGCGGGACGGCGGCCGGCCGGCCGCCCGGCGGCAGCACGAGGGCGCCGTCGGCGTCGAGCTTCAGGGCGATCAGCGCACCCGGGTAGAGCCCGGCCAGCCGCGCGGCCATCGCCTCCGGCGCGTCCTCACCGCCCGCCAGCACCGCGGCCTCCTCGGCGTTGGGGAACAGCACGTCGACGCCGAGGCCCGCGGTCAGCGCCACGAAGGCGTCGACGCCCACCGACTCGATCATCTGGAAGGAGCCCGGGTCGAGCGACACCGTGGCGCCCGCCGCCTTCGCCGCGCGCGCGGCCTCGCACGCCGCGGCCCGGGGCGGGTCGGCGAACAGCGCCCAGGCGGACAGGTGCAGGTGGCGGGCCTCGGCGAGCAGGTCCCGCGGCAGCTCCTGCGGCAGCAGCGCGTGGTCGGCGCCCTTGCCCGACACCATCGAGCGCTGGCCGTCGTGGTCGATCCACACGGCCACCGAACCGGTGAGGTGCGCGGCCGTGCGGATGAGGTAGGCCTCCACGCCCTCGTCGCGCAGGTCGGCCTCGGCGAGGGCGCCGAAGCGGTCGCGCCCGACCTTGCCGACGAAGGTGGTCAGGAGGCCGCAGCGCCGAGCCCACACGGCGGCGTTGGCGGCGCTGCCGCCCGGCGCCAGCTCGACCTCGCCGTAGGTGTCGCCACCGGTGAGCAGCGCCGTATTGGTGCGGATGAGCACGTCCCAGACGACGTCGCCGACGACCACCAGCGGCCTGCGTCCGGCCGCGTCGAGGCCCTCGCCCTCGTGGGCGTGGACCGAGTCGGCCGCCTCGGGCGCCGATGCACCCAGCGCCGCAGGTGAATCCGCGCGACCTGCGTGGGCGTCCGCGGGACCCACGTGTGAATCCGAAGGATTCGCGGGTGAGCCCGAAGGACTCGCGGGTGAATCCTGCGGATTCGCGGGTGAGCCCGAAGGACTCGCGGGTGAATCCTGCGGATTCACACAGACTCCAGTTCGACCTGCACGCCGGTCGTCACCCGCGGCCCCGAGGTCTCGAGCAGCACGTCCAGCTCGCTGCGGATCCCGAACGAGGGCAGGTAGACGCCGGGCTCGACCGTCACCCCGAAGCCGGGCGTGAGCCGCCGGACGTCGCGTGTCTCGAAGTCGTCGAGGTGCGCGGCCTCGCCGTGGATGGGTCCCGTGCCGAGGCTGTGGCCGGTGCGGTGCACGAAGGCGTCGCCGTAGCCGGCGGCGGTGAGGTGGTCGCGGACGGCGCGGTCGACCTCCCAGCCGGCCGGCGGGTCGCCGGCGGCGACGCGTTCGGCGATGAGCCGCACCGCCAGGTCGCGGCCGTCGCGCACGGCCGCCCAGGCGCGCGCGATCTCGGCGGAGGGTTCGCCCCGCACGCCCATCCAGGTGACGTCGGCGTACGGCGCGTCCGGCCGGTCCTCCTTGGCCCAGAGGTCGATGAGGACGACGTCGCCCTCGGCCAGCGCGCGGTCGTCGCCCGCGCGCGGCGCGTAGTGCGGGTCGCCGGCGTCGGGACCGAAGCCGACGATGGCGTCGTGCCCGGTCACCAGGCCGCGCTCGGCGAAACGCGCGGCGATCCAGCGCTGCACCTCGTGCTCCCGCACGGTCTCACCGGCGCCGAGGCGGCGTCGGATCTCGTCGAAGGCGCCGTGGCACACGGCCATGACGGCCTCGGCCGCGCGCTCGTGGGCCGCGACCTGCGCGGGGGTCCAGGTGGCGAAGGCCTGCAGCACCTCGGCCGAGGAGCGCACGTCGACGCCCACCGCGCGCAGCAGCTCGATCGTGCCCGCGTCCACGTGCGACACGTAGGGCAGGTCCGCCTCGGGGGCGTACTCGAGCGCGACCGGACCCCCGGGGTTCGCCTCGGCGAGCGTGTGGCGCAGCGCGAGGCGGTCGGCGTAGGTGCGCACGGGCCAGGGCCCGCGCTCGGCCACGCCCCGCTCGATCGCGTGCGCCAGCAGCACGGGTGTGCCCTCGGCGGGGACCATCAGCACCACCCGGCGGCTGAAGTGGGCCTCGGGCATGGCGATGAAGCGGTCCGCGACGGGGTTGTTGCCGCGGAAGTCGTAGATCCACCAGGCGGCGAGGCCCTGCGCGCGCAGGGCCGCTTGGGCGATTGGGAGCCAGTCCATGGGGCGCATCCTACGCGGCCGGCGGCGGCGCGTGGGCATGCGCGCGCGGGCCGACGCGCAGGGCGCGCCCGCGGGGCAGACCGCCACCCGGCGCCGCCGCGCGCTGCTACCCTGTCCGCATGAGCGCAGCGCCGAGCGACGCCGGTGGTCCGCACCTGGAACGATCCCCCGACGATGCGCCGGCGGTGGAGACGCCGCCGGCCGAGCCGTCCGCGAAGCCCCTCGATCCCCGCTGGTGGGGGTCGGTCACCCTGCCGATCGGCGGCGTCGCCCGCTGGCGGGCGGGGCCGAGCACGGTCGTCACCCAGCGCCGGGCGTCGGACTGGCGCCTCTGGCACGAGACCGGGGCCGACGCCTACGCCGTGGACGCCGAGCGGCCGCATCGCCTCGAGGAGGAGCCGCCGGACACCGCGCCGACCGCCCGCTTCAGCTTCGCCGAGACGCCGGACACGATCACGGTGAGCCCGGCCCTCGCGGACCGCCCCGTCATCGTCCGGCCGGAGTCGACGCTGGCGATCCCGCCCGGCGAGCGGGTCACGCTCTACGTCAGTTCGCCCGTGTGGATGGCGCTGCAGCTGAAGGTGCGGCGCCCCAAGCGCGGCAGCCAAGGGCCGAGCCCCGTCGTCCTGACCGAGCTGCCGAGCTCCCGACCCAGCGACACCTGGTTCGGCCCGTCCACCCGCGAGGGCGAGCTGTGCTACGCCGTGCGCACGGCCGCGCGGACCGACGTCGCCGACCTGCCCCTGCGCCCGCACCGGGCGGTGACGCCGGTGACGGTCGAGAACCGGGGCGCGACGCCCATGGAGGTCGCCCGCATCGAGGCCCCCATGCCGTTCCTGGCGCTGCACGTCGACCGCGACGGACGGCTGTGGACCGACGGGGTGCTGTTCACCCGCGAGACGGACGACGACACCTCGGTCAAGGTCACGCCGGCGGCGCCCGCAGGCGGCGAGCGTCTCGCGGAGCCGCGCGACACGCGCTCGTTCGGGCAGACGATCAGCAAGACCTTCAGCCGGCTGCTGCGGGGGGAGACCCGATGATCGCCGACGCCGTCCCCGAGAGCTTCGCCTTCCTCTCCGCCCTGGCGGACCCCTCGTTCTGGTGGTCGGTCGCCCGCGCCGTCCTCTACCTCGTCATCGGCGCCATCGTGTCGCGCATGGTGCGCTTCGGCGTCCAGCGCTCGCTGACGCACCTCGAGGCGGGCCAGCGGATGCTGCTCACGCGCATCGCGGGCTACACGGTCCTGACCCTCTTCGTCATCTCGGCGCTGCGCCAGTTCGGCTTCGACTTCGCCGTCCTCCTGGGGGCGGCCGGCATCGTCACGGTGGCCGTCGGCTTCGCCTCGCAGACCTCCGCCTCCAACCTGATCTCGGGCCTCTTCCTGGTCCTGGAGCGCGCCGTGCGCCCGGGCGAGATCGTCACCATCGGCGGCCGCACCGGCGAGGTCGTGTCGGTCGACCTGCTGTCCACCAAGCTGCGCACCTTCGACAACCTGCACGTGCGCATCCCCAACGAGACGATGGTCACGAGCGAGATCGTGACGCTGAACCGGCACCCCATCCGACGCTTCGACCTCAACGTCGGCGTGGCCTACCACTCCGACCTCGGCCTGGTGCAGCAGACCCTGCTCGACGTCGCCGCCCGCAACCCGCTGTGCCTCGACGAGCCCGCCCCCCTGCTCATCTCGATGGGCTTCGGCGACTCGTCGATCGACTACATGCTGGCCGTGTGGGCGAAGAGCGAGAACTGGCTCACGCTGCGCAACACGATCACCCGCGAGGTGAAGGAGGCCTTCGACGCCGCCGGCATCGAGATCCCCTTCCCGCAGCGGACGCTGCAGCCGGCGCTCACGCCGCTCACCGTGCAGCTGGTGGCGCCCGCCAACGGCGGCTCGGCCGGGGGTGACGGCGGCGACGCAGGATCCGGCGACGGCGCCGCGGCCGACGGCGGGGCCGGCGCGGGCTCCGCGCGACCGTCATGAGGCGGCGACGACCGCCGCGCCGGCACCGCACCAGCCTGGCGCCCACCGCCACCAAGGTCGGGCTGCCGCCCGGCGAGCTGCGCTACACCGGCACCCCGCGCGACGACGACGTCCGCGCCCACCTCGTCGCGTTCGACGGCAGCACCGTGCGCAGCCGCACCGACCTCGGCCTCGCCGAGGCCGTCGCGGCGGCCACGTCGGGCCTCGAGACCGCCACCGGCACCGCCGGCGTCGGTGGGCCCCGCTGGCTCGACGTCGTCGGCGTGCACGACGTCGAGGCCCTCCGCGAGGCCGGCCACGCGCTCAACCTCCACCCGCTCACGCTCGAGGACCTGGCCCACGTCGGCCAGCGCCCCAAGGTCGAGCCCTACGAGGGCTACCTGATGCTCATCGCGCGCAGCTGGACGGTGGGGCCGGCCATCGCCGGCACCGCCCCCGCGCTGCGCGACGAGCAGGTGGCGATCGTCCTGCGAGGCGACCTGGTGGTCACCTTCCGCGAGCGCCCGCACGAGGCGATCGATGCGCTGCGCTCGCGCTGGGGACGCGGCCGCGGCCGGGTCCGCGAGGGCGGCGCCGCCTACCTCACCTACGCGCTGCTCGACCTGCTGGTCGACCAGGGTTTCATCGCCACCGAGGCGCTCTCGGAGGCGCTCACGGCGCTGGAGGAGCGGGTGCTCGAGGCGCCCGAGCCGGCGGTTCTGACGCAGCTCACGGAGCTGCAACGCGAGTTGGCGCATCTGCGCCGCGTCGCCTCGGGCACGCGGCAGCTCACGTCGACGCTGCGCCGCGAGCCGCCCGCCGAGCTCGGCGGTTGGCACGAGGAGCTGCGCGACGTCGACGATCACGCCCTGCAGGTGCTGGAGGCGGTCGACACGCTGCGCGAGGTGGCGTCGACGCTGCACCAGACCTACGCGGCCGCCGTCGCGGAGCGGACGAACGAGGTGGTGCGCGTGCTGACGCTGTTCACCGCCGTGTTCATGCCGATCACCTTCGTCGCCGGCGTGTACGGCATGAACTTCGTGCACATGCCGGAGCTGGGCTGGCGCTGGGGGTACCTCGCCGTGTGGGCGCTGATGGTCGGCCTGTTCCTCGGCACCGTCGCTTGGTTCCGCCGCCGGCGCTGGCTGTAGGGACGACGCCGGTGCCCCAGGACCTCGCCACCGTTCAGGACGCGCTGCGGCACGTGCTCGTGACGCTGGGCGACCGCTTCGAGCACGCCGTCGCGGACGCGCCTCCGGGCTTCGGCGAGTTCGACGCCGGCTGCGAGACGCGCCGACCGGTGGAGATCGTGCACCACCTGTGCGGCCTCATGCGCTTCGCCGGCGCCCTGTGGAGCGGGACCGAGGCCGTTCCCCCGGCGTCCGGTGGCTGGGAGGCCGAGGTGGTCGCCTTCCGCGTCGAGTTGCGGGCGCTCGACACGCTGTTGCGCGACCTGCCCGCGCCCACCGGCGAGACCTCGGCCGCCAAGGTCCTGCAGGGTCCGCTGCTCGATGCGCTGACGCACGTCGGCCAACTGCTCACCCTGCGCCGACTGGCAGGCGCCCCCGTCCCGCCGCGCCGCTACTACCGCGTCGACATGGCGGAACTCGACCCGCCGGAGGGTTGAGGCGCGGGCGACGCCGCGGCGCCCGGCGTCTAGAAGCTGCCGGGCAGACCGCGCAGCGCCTCGATCAGCGGGCGCAGCGTCTCGTGCTTGAGCTTCAGGGCGGCCCGGTTGACCACGAAGCGGGCGCTGGAACGCAGCAGGACGTCGACCTCCTCGAGGTCGTTGGCGACGAGCGTCGCGCCGGTCTGCACCACGTCGACGACCGCGTCGGCCAGGCCGCTCACGCAGGCGAGCTCGACGTTGCCGCTCAACTTGACGACCTCGGCGCCCGAGCCGACGCGGCGGAGGTAGTCGCCGGTCAGCCGGGGGTACTTCGAGGCGACGCGCTGGACGGTGCCGGTCGCGCCGCGCGGCCGGATCAGCGACAGGCGGCAGGCGGCGAAGCCGAGGTCGACCGGCTCCACCAGCTGCGAGCCGGACTCCAGCAGCACGTCCTTGCCGACCACGCCGGCGTCCGCCACGCCGAGTTCGACGTAGGTGGGGACGTCCGCGTTGCGCATCTCGATGATCGTCGCGTCGCCGGCGTCGTAGCGCAGCGCGCGGGCGCCACTTCCGGTGTCCAGGCGCAGGCCGGCGGCCCGCAGGACCTCGAGGCTCTGCTCCATGACGCGCCCCTTGGGCAGCGCCAGCGTCAGCCGCGGCGGCGCGCTCACGCGGCGCCCCCGGCGGCGTCGCCGCCGGCCAGCAGGGCGGCGAGGTCGACGCGCTCGTCGTCGTCGTCGGCCGCCACGCCCTCCACCGGTTCGAGCGCGCCGCCCACGAGCACGAAGGGCACCCGCAAGTCGCGGGCCTCGGCGCGCGCCTCCTCGACGTCGGTGTGCAGCGCGCGCACGACCCGCACGCCGGCGTCGCGCAGGACGCGCGCGGCCGGGTCGTCGAGCGCCAGCACCCGCGGGGCGGGCTCGGGCGCAGCGAAGCGGGCGAGCGTCGCCTGCAGCAGCCGCTCGACGCCGATCGAGAAGCCGGCGGCCGCCGGCAGCAGGGCGCC
>JAABRV010000258.1 GCA_011390735.1 Trueperaceae bacterium
TGTGCCCATCGTGGCCCGCGACCAGGCCGGGACCGGTGCAGCCGTACGCCCAGACCTTCATGGACCCCTCAGGTCGGCGGCAGCCGTGCCTTGCCGCCGGGTCCGCGGCCGATGGGGTCGGTCGCTTGCGCTCGCCGACAGGGCGCCCCGCCAACCCCAGCGAACGCGCGGTAGGCTCCGCGCATGACGACGCCGGTGGCCCGCCCCGCACCCGCCGAGAGCGGCTGGGCCTGGGGCTTGCTTGGGAGCCGCATCCTGCTGTTCTTGGGAGCGCAGGCCGCGATCGTCGCGGCGCTCGCCGCCGCCGGAACGCGAGAGCCGCTGTGGTCGGCGGCGGCCTGGTGGCCGGTCAGTGCGACGATCGCCAATCTCTTCGGCCTCGCTCTTCTCGGCTGGCGTCTGCGCGCCGAGGGGGTGCGCTGGCGCGACCTGCTGCTGCCAGAGCCGGGTTCGTGGCGACGCGATGGTGTGATCGCTCTCGCCCTGCTCCCGCTGCTCGCCGTGGCCGCCGTCCTGCCACCCATCCTGATCGCCCGTGGGCTGTGGGGCGATCCCACCGTCGGGCAGTCGCTGCTGCTCGCGCCCCTGCCCAGCTGGGCGGCGTGGACCGCGCTGCTCCTCTTCCCCGTCACGACCGCGGCCGTCGAACTGCCGACCTACGGCGGCTACGTGCTCCCGCGCCTGCGCGCGGCCGGCCAGCCCGTGTTCGCCGCGGTCGCCGTCGTCGCGCTCGTGCTCGGCGTGCAGCACGGTGCGTTGCCCTTCGTGCCCGCCTCGCAGTTCTTCGCTTGGCGCGCGACCGCCTTCCTCCCCTTCGCGCTGGCGCTCATCGGGCTCCTCGCGTGGCGCCCGCGGCTGCTGCCGTGGTTCGTGGGCGTGCACTTCCTGCTGGACGCGGCGGCCGGAGTCCAGGTGTGGCTGGCCTCGAGCTGAGCCAGGAGCTCGCCGACTGGGCCGCGGCGGCCCTCGGCTGGCGGCCCACGCGGGTGCACGACGCCAGCTGGGACCACGCCGAGTCCGCCGTCGCACGGCTCGAGGCCGACGACGGTCGCCGCGCGGTCCTCAAGGTCCACCGGCAGGAGCGCAAGCACCGGCAGGAGCGCTTCGCGCTCGAGACCTGGTCGCCATCGCTGCCGGGGACCCCGACGCTGCTGGCCGCCCGCGACGGACCGCCCTCCGCGCTGCTCATGAGCGCCCGCCCCGGCGATCGGGTCGACGCCCAGGAGGGCCCGCTTTCGACGCTGTTACGGGTCCACGAGGCCGCCGGCGCCTGGCTGCGGCGGCTGCATGGGCTCGAGTTCGTCGACGACGACCCCCTGCGGCTCGAGGAGGCGGTCGCGGCCCGGTTGGACGGCTGGTCCCGACGCGCCGCGGACCTCCTGGCTCCGGAGACGCTGCGCTGGGTGTCGACGCGGGTCCGCGAGGCCGACCTCGCCGGGGTCCACCGGGTGCCCTGCCACCGCGACTTCGGTCCCCGCAACTGGCTGTGGGACGAGGCAGCGGGCCTGTCGGTGATCGACTTCGAGCACGCCCAACCCGACGTCTGGTGGGTCGACGTCAACCGCCTGATCGACGAGGCATGGCACGCCGACCCGGGCCTCGAAGACGCCTTCTGGGCCGGCTACGGCGACCGACCGGAGGCGCACGAGCGCCAGCTGAGCGACGTCCTGCGCCTGCTGTACGCCGTGGGTACCGTCGCCTGGGGCGCCGAGCACGGCGACGCGCCATTCGAGGCGCAGGGGCGCGCGGTGCTGCAGCGGTTGGGCGCTCCGGGGGGCGGCCCGTGACGCTGGAACGCGTCGGGCTCCCGGCGCACGGCGAGGGCTACCCGTGGTCGCTGCCGCTGCTGCGCTCGACGAGGTCGATCGCCCTCGACCCGCGCATGACGCTGCTCGTCGGGGAGAACGGCAGCGGGAAGAGCACCCTGCTCGAGGCGTTCGCGCTCGCCGCCGACCTGCCGACGGCGGGCGCGAACGACCTGGCTCGCGATCCCACGCTGGACGGGCTGCGCCCCTTCGCCGCGGCGTTGAGGCTGTCCTGGACGGCGCGCAGCCGCCGCGGCCTGTTCCTGCGCGCCGAGGACTACTTCGGCTACGTCCAGCGGCAGCGCGCCGAGCAGGAGGCGCTGCACGCGGAGGCCGAGCGGGTCGCGCGCGAGGCCGCCGGGACGTTCGAGCTCGAACGGCAGCGGCGCATGGGGGTGTTCCTCGGCCCCGCGCGCGCGGCCGACGCGCGCTACGGCGGCGACCTCGACGCCCGCTCGCACGGCGAGTCGTTCCTGGCGTTCTTCAAGGCTCG
>JAABRV010000259.1 GCA_011390735.1 Trueperaceae bacterium
CCGTCCACCCGCGCCGACTCGTACAGCTCCTTGGGGATGACCTGCAGGCCGGCGAGCAGCAGCAGCGCCATGAACGGCGAGGTCTTCCAGACGTCGATCATGACCGCCGACGGCAGCTGCAGCGCCGGGGTGGTCAACCAAGACTGCGGGGTCTCGATGGCCCCGACCAGCATGAGACCGCGGTTGAGGACGCCGGCGGTGGTGTCCTTGAGCATGAGTTCCCACAGCCGGGCCGAGACGACGGTCGGGATCGCCCAGGGGATGAGCATCACCGCACGCATGGCGCCCCGCCCCCGGAACTCCGAGTGCACCGTCAGGGCGATGAACAGGCCCAGCAGCAGCTCGAGGGAGACGGAGGAGACCGTGAACACCAACGTGACCCAGATGCTGCGGATCCACACGTGGTCCAGAGCGTTGACGGCGATGGCGCGATCGGCGGCGGTGATGAGGGGGAGGTTCCAGTTCCAGGCGGTGCGGTACCCCTCGACCAGCAGCTCGCGCGGCAGCGGCTCCCAGCGAATCGCGCCCTGGGCGTTGCGGGCGCAGGCGCCGTCGTCGGCGAGGCGGCAGGGCACCTCCACGAAGCTGAGGGTGAGGAGTTGGCGGTAGTGCGCCAGGCCCACGAAGTTCGGCACCTCGTCCGAGGCGAAGACCTTGTCCGTGAAGCTGGTGATGACGGTGGTCTCCAGCGGGCGGGCGGCGACCAGGAACAGGATGAGCAGCGCGGGCACCAACAAGCTCCAGGCGGTCCGCGCCTCGCGCCGGACGAGCGGCTCCTCGCGCAGGCCAGGAGCCCTGGCCGCGCGCGTGAGTCCGCGTTGCAGGAGCGCCGCGACACCGGCGGCGAGGGCGGGTCCGAGGGCGCCGCCGATCACGGCGTCGAGCGGCGAGGGCGTGGCCGCGAGCCACGGCGTGCCCTGCAGGAGGCGCGCGACGGCGACGACGACGGCGAGCAAGGCGAGCCAGCTGGCGGCATCGCGCGCGGATCGCGTCGCGCTGACGTCGCGCCGCGCCACGCCCAACGCCAGCCTCACGGCGATGAGGCCGAACCCCAGGACGAAGACCGGCAGGATGATGCCGAAGCCGTCCAGGACGGCCATGATCGCCGAGGGTCGGTCGTCCCCGAGGGAAGCGTCGAACGCGCTGCGGACCCCGGGATCGGCGGCGACGGCCAGCACGAGTCCGGCGACGGCGCCGACGCCGATGGCGCCCAGCAGCGCGCCCCAGAGCGCCGAGCGCCGCGTGCCCTGGGCGGGGGATGGGGTCGTCGTCATGCAGGCTCCGTGGCGCGCGGCGCGGGTGCGAGGGCGAGGGGGTGCGCCCCGTTCCCGATCGCGGCAAGCGGGGCGGCGCGCCCCGTTCCCGATCACGGCGAGCGGGGGGTGCGCCCCTTTCCCGATCACGGGCAGCGGGGCGCACCGGGTCGTGGGGGGATCAGTTGCCCAACAGGGCCTCGAGGTCGAGCTCCAGCAGGGTCAGGGCGGTGTCGGCGTCGAGCTCGCCCGTGAGCACGGCGTGCACGGCGGTCGAGTAGAGCGACGACACCTGGTCGTACTGGGCGCCGGTCGCGGTCGAGGGGCGCGGCGTGGCGCCCATGAAGACCTCGTTGAGGCCGGCGAAGGCCGGGACGGCCGCGATGACGTCGGCGTCTTCGTACAGGTCGGCGATGGTGGGGTTGATGGCGTTCTCCACGGCGCGGCGCTTCTGCTCCTCGTAGGAGGCGAAGTGCTTGGCGAAGGCGACCGCGGCGTCGACGTTGTCGCTGTAGCGGTTCACGCCCAGGGTCCAGCCGCCCATCGTCGCGGCGTAGGTGCCGGAGGCGCCGGCCGGCAGCGCGGCGACCTCCCAATCGCCGGCGATCGCTTCGCTGGTGGCGCTGCTCGCCATGGCGTAGGGCCAGTTGCGCATGAAGGCGGCGTTGCCGACGTGCCACACGGCGCGGGCGTCTTCCTCACGGTAGCCGGTCACGCCGGGAGGGCTGATCGTGCCGACCCAACCCGCCGCGCGCTCCACGGCGCGGAGCATGGCCTCGTTGTTGACCTCGGGCTCCAGCTCGCGGTTGACCACGGTGCCGCCGCCCTCGGAGACCTGCCACTCGAGCGCGTTGCAGGTCAGGCCC
>JAABRV010000260.1 GCA_011390735.1 Trueperaceae bacterium
CACGACATGATCAACGTCGTCCACCTGCTCGACGCGCCCCACCTGTCGCCGGGGCTGCGTCGTCGGCTGCTGGAGCTCGTCGTGCCCATCGCCCAGGAGAGCGTCGGTCACGGCCCCGAGGACTGGATCGGCTACGGCCTCAAGCCGCTCGCGTTGGCGCCGCGGCCCGACACGGCGCTGGCGCCGGTACTGGCCGGCGCCGTCGACGCCCACCTCGACCACCTCGTCGCGGTCCAGGCCGACGACGGCGCCTGGTGGCCACAGTGGTCGTGGGGCGACGGCGTCTTCCCGGACGCGTGGGCCGACAGCCGGGTGGCGTGGGCGGGCATGCTCACGCTCGATGCGCTGCGGCAGCTGCACGCGTACGGGCGGATCGAGGGCGTCTAGGCCTCACTGCGCGCGCCGTGCCCGGCGGCGGCCCGCCGCCCAGGGGCGCGGGGAGGTCTATGCTGGACTCGAAGGCTGCCGCTGGGTCGAGGCTTGACGTTCACCCCGGCCCGTGAGGGGCCGCATGGACCGCCGACGTCGTCGCTCGCCGCGCCACGTGGGCGGACGCCTGCCGCGCCGGTCGCCGCGCGGCCTGATGGTCCCGCTCGCCTGCTTGCTGCTGGCGCTCGGCGCGGCCGTCGCGCAGGCCGAGTCACCCGCGCTCACCATCTTCGACGAGGTCGCCCAGCACCTGCGGGTCGCCTACGGCGGGACCGCACCCGTCCACCCGAGCCTGCTGCTCCCGTCCGCGCGAGCGGCGCTGGTGGCGCGCTGCGCGCGGGTGGCCGACTGCCCGGAGTCGCTGGGCCTGGCGGCGCTCGAGGGGGTGCTCACCGATCTCGGGGACGGGCACACGCGCCTGATCGCCGCCGAGGCCGTCGCCGAGATGACGCCCGGTGCGGCCGACGGGGGTGAGCGAGCGGTGATCGGGGTCGTCGTCCGCGCACCGCTGGACGGGCTCGGGCTCGTGGTCCTCGACGCGGTCCCGGGCTCCGCGGCCGCCCGCGCCGGCGTCGTCCGCGGCGACCGGATCATGGCGCTGGACGGCGTGTCCCTTCCGGCCGACGCCGGCGAGCGCCTCGCGGCCCTGGCGCTGGCCGTCGCCCGCGGGCACGTGCGTGTGGCCGTGCTGCGCGCCGGCGCGCCGCCGCGCGAGGTCGAGCTGGTCGCGGGTCCCTCCCCGGGCGCCCGACCGCCGTCGCTGGCCTGGGTCGCCGACGGCGTGGGTTGGCTGCGGATCCCGAGCCTGATGCCGGCGGAGGAGGTCGCCCTGGCCGTGCACCGGCTCGTGGCCGATGCCGCGGCCGCCGGGGCGCATGCGCTGATCGTCGACCTGCGCGACGATCTCGGGGGCACCTACGACGCCGTCGTCGCCGTGGCGGGGGCCTTCCACGCGAGCGTCGGCCGCCTCTTCGTCGGCCCGATGGTCGGCTTCGGCCTCCGCTGCGACGACGGCCTGTTGCGGGTGGTCGACCCCTTCGGGCGGACCCATGCGACCGACACCTTGGCGGACGCCGCGCGCTGGATCGGCGAGCTGGTCGTGCTGGTCAACGCCCACACGCAGTCGTGCGCCGAGTCGCTCGCCTGGGAGCTGCAGCGCCACGCGGGCGCCCGCGTGGTCGGCGAGGTGACCGCCGGGGTGGCCAACACGGCCGTGCAGATGCTGCCGCTGTCGAACGGCATGCACCTCGTCCTGACCGTCGCCACCGTGTACGACCTGGACGGCCGCCCGTTGCCGACGCAGGTCACGCCGGACGTGGTCGTCCTCGACGACCCGCTGCGCCTCGCCGCGGGGCACGACGATCCGCTCGAGACGGCCATCGACCTGCTCGCGCCGCAGCGGCCCTAGCGCGTCAGATCGGCGCCAGCGTGCCGGTCCAGATCATCCAGCAGAGCAGCGACTTGGCGGCCAGGCTGAGGATGATGTACACCCGCTCGCCGTAGACGTAGTCGCGCCAGGGGCCGACCTTCTTGTACTGCAGGAGCATGTTGACCGCGAAGATGTTGAAGAACACGAAGAGCGTGGGGATGATCACGTAGACGAAGCCGGGAGGCCCCTGGTCGCCGGAGTTGACGGCGCCGTAGAAGTACCAGAA
>JAABRV010000261.1 GCA_011390735.1 Trueperaceae bacterium
CGGAGGGGACGCGGTCGGCGACGAGGGCGATCAGCGTGGGGTAGACCATGCCGGTGCCGAGGCCGAGCACGACGGCGGCGGCCAGCAGCCCGGCGAAGCTCGCCGTGGCCGCGAGCAGCAGCAGTCCGCCCGCCTGCAGCAGCATCCCCGGCAGGATCAGGCGCCGGCGGCCGACGCGGTCCGAGAGCGGCCCGAAGACGATCTGCCCCGCGGCCCACACCAGCGGGTAGAGCCCCGCGACGGCGCCGACCTGCGCGAGATCGAAGCCGCGGGCTGCCATCATCAGCGGCAGCGTCAGCCAGACGAGCCCGTCCTTGAGGTTGGTGGCGGCGCCGAGCAGGCTGGGGACGCCGACCCCGCGGATCCAGCGCAGCGGCGAGGGACGGGCGGCGGGCGCCGTCTCGGGGACGAGCAGGGCGAGGAGCAGGCCGAGCGCCGAGACGCCGATCCCCAGGTAGAAGGGCTCGGGCCGCAGCCCGTAGGCGGCGGCGACCAGGCCCGTCAGGAAGGCGAGCAGGCTGACGCCGAGGTAGCCGGCGAACTCGTTGACGCCGGCGGCGAAGCCGCGGCGGGCGGGTGGCACCAGATCGACCATCATGTTGACGGTCATCGACCAGGTGAGCGCCTGGTTGACGCCCAGCAGCACGTTCGCCGCGACGATCCAGGGCCACGACGGGGCCCAGATCAGCAGCAGCGGGATCGGCAGGCCGAGCGTCCAGCCCAGGCGCAGCACCGCGCGGCGCCCGATGCGGTCCGCCCAGGCGCCGGCGACGAGGTTGAACACGGCCTTGGCGACGCCGAAGCTGATGACGAACGCGGCCAGCGCGCCGCCCTGCGGGAGGCCGAACGCGTCGCGGCCCAGGAGCGGCACCACCGTGCGCTCGAGGCCGACCATGCCGCCCACGAGGACGTTGATCAGGGCGAGCAGCCAGAACGCGGCGGGCACGCGGGCGCGCCGAGGGTCGTCAGCCAAGCCCGTGTCCGCCCTGGACGGGTCGCCCCGCGGCCCGCCAGTCCGGCAGCCCCTCCGCCAGCCGCACGCCGCGGCGGCCGTGGTCGCGAAGGATGGCGAGCGCGTCGTACGACATCACGCAGTAGGGACCGCGGCAGTAGGCGACCACGGTCGCGTCCGGCGGCAGCTCCGCGAGCCGCTCCGCCAGCTCGCCGACCGGGATCGAGCGCGCGCCGGGGAGGTGGCCGGCGCGGTACTCGGCGTCCGGGCGGACGTCGAGCAGGACGACCTCGCCGTCCGCGAGGCGGCGCTGGAGGTCGTCGGCCGTGACGGACTCGAAGCCGCCGGCGTCGCCGAGGTACGCCGCCACCGTCCGCTCGATCTCGGCGAGCTGCCGCTCTCCGAGCGCACGAACGGCCCGCCAGACCTCGATCACCTGCGGGTCCGCCAGGCGGTAGTGGACGAAGGTGCCGTCGCGCCGGGCCTCGACGAGGCGCGCTTCCTTGAGGCTGCGCAGGTGCTGCGAGGTGTTCGCGAGCGACTGCCCGACCTCGCGGGCGAGGGCGTCCACGGTCCGCTCGCCCTGGGCGAGGACGTCGACGAGCTCGAGGCGCACCGGGCTCGCGAGCGCCTTGGTGATGCGGGCGAACTGCTCGTAGACCGCGTCCTTGAAGGCGCGGGCGGTGAGGGTGGCACCGTCGTGGCTCATATGCTCAATAGATTACTTGATCAAGGCGCGGTGGGTGCGAGGGCCAGCGCGCTAGGTTGGTGGGCATGACGAGCCGCCGGCTGACGCCCACGGACCCATCGATGGCGGCGGAGGGCTTCGCCTTGTTTCGCGACGCCTACCTGCGGGCGCGGCGGACGATCCCGCTCCTGCCGGAACTCACCGAGGACCACGAGGCGCGCCTGCGCCGGCGCGTGGAGCGGGCGTTCGCCCACGGCGGCGTCGCCGCATGGCGCGGTGACGTGCTGCGCGGCTTCATGGTCGCCGGGCCGCCGTTCGCCTTCCGCGGCTCGACCGCCGCGCTGGTGCCCGAGTACGGCCACGCGGTAGCGGCTGGTGAGGAGGCCGCGCTCGTCGGCCC
>JAABRV010000262.1 GCA_011390735.1 Trueperaceae bacterium
GGTCAGGTCGATCCGCCGGCCGCCCTCGCGGGCGAGCAGCTCCTCCACGACGTCGAGCAGCGGCCGGACCTCGCCGGGCGCGCGCCGCGCCGCGTCCTCCTCACGGTAGGCGCCCAGCAGCAGGCAGCGCCGCTCGCCGAGGCCGCGCGCCAGGTGGAAGAGCAGGTCGATCGACGCCGGGTCGATCCACTGCAGGTCGTCGAGCAGCAGCAGGAGCGGTCGGTGGTGGGCGAGTTCCCCCAGCACCTCCGTGAGCTGCGCGAACAGCGCGGCCTGTAGGCCGGGCCCGGTCGGGGGCGCCACCGACCGGCGCCCCAGTTCCTCGAGACGCCGGAGCTGCTCGCCGCTCACGCCGCCGTGGCGGCGGGCGAAGGCGAGCAAGGAGCGGCCCGAGACGAAGCGGTCGACGAGATCCGGGCCGTGGTCCAGGAGCGACGCGACGGTGGCCGGCATGCGTCGCCACAGCCTGCGCGCCGACTCGCTGCCGCTGGCACGGGCGGCCGGCGGGGCCTCGGCCTCGCCGGTCAGCATCCGCAGCGCCTGCCGGAACGGCTCGAACGGGTCGCCGCGGCCGGTGATGGCGCTGCACGAGCCCCACAGGACCACGAGCTGCGGGTCGTCGGAGAGCGCGCGGCGGGCGAACTCCGCCAGCAGGGCGGTCTTGCCGCTGCCCGGCTCGCCGGTGACGAAGAGAGCCGCGCCGCGCCCCTCCGCGGCGGTCGCCAGCGCCGCGCGCAGCGAGGCCAGCTCGCCGTCGCGCGCGACGAACGGCTCGGCGATCGGTAGCGGTGAGGCCGCCAGGCCCGGCCACGCGGGCGCCTCGGGATCCGCCGTGCCGGACGCGCCCGCTCCGGCCCGGATCGCGTCGGCCAGGTCGGTCGACGCGGCCTCCGGCTCGGCGCCCAGGTCGGCGGCCAGCGTCCGGCGGCAGGTCTCGTACTGGACGAGCGCCGCGGACCGGCGGCCCTGTCGGAGCCACACGCGCATGAGGTGGCGGTGGCCGGCCTCGTCCCACGGCTCGAGCTCGACCCAGCGGCTGGCGGCCGCGGCGGCGGCCGCGTCGTCGCCCACCAGGGCCTGCGCCAGCGCGAGCAGCCTCGCGGCGCGGGTCGCCTCGCGCCGCAGTTCCTCGCGCGTGTGGGTCAGCCACGCATCGAAGGGCGGGCTGTCGAGCGCGAAGCCCTGGAGGAACTCGCCGCGGACCAGCGCCAGCGCCCGCGTCAGGCGCTCCAGGGCGGCGGGCTCGGTCACGGCCTCCGCGGTCGTGTCGGCGGGTGGCAGCAGGGTCCGGAAGTCCTCGACGTCGACCCAGCGGTCGGCGGAGCCGGACGCCGTAATCGCGGTGTCGGTCTGCGTCAGGAAGGAACCCGTCGCCGGCGCGTCGTCGAGGACGCGGTGGAGGTTCGAGAGGGCGTTGCGCAGGTTCGCGCGCGCCGTTCGCTCCGGGTGGTCGGGCCACAGGAGGTCGGCCAGCGTCGTTCGCGGCCAGGGGCGGTCGGGATGGACGGTCAGGTAGGCGAGCAGCGCACGCACCTTGTCGGAGCGGAAGCCGTGCAGTGGCGCGCCGTTGCGTTCGGCGACGAAGGGGCCGAAGAACCGGAACGACCAGCGCGGCACGGGCGCTCTCCCCTTCGCCCGGCGATCGGACCGGCCGGGCACGGTCGGATTCGGCAGCTCGACGTCACGCCCTGCGGCCCGCACGCGGCGGGTCGCGTCCAGGAGCGATCACCCTCGACGCTTCCATCCTACAGGCACCGGCGAGCGGGCGCGAGGGCCCTCTCGGTGGTGAGCGTGCCCACCACGCGCCGTCCACGCTCCCGGTACGCCCCGCGAGGACGATGGGGTGGGAGGACGGCGGATGACGGCGATGACGATCGGACGGTTCGCGGCCGCGGGTGCCGGGCTCGGCGCGCTGCTCCTCCTCGCGCTGGGCGCCCGGGCGGTGGTACGGCGCCGGCGCGCGTTCGGATGGCGCGACCGCGGCCCTGGCGCGTCCGGCGCCGCCGCGGGTGAACGCGACGACGATGCGGCC
>JAABRV010000029.1 GCA_011390735.1 Trueperaceae bacterium
GGACGATCCCGGTCTTGGCCCTAGGCATGTCGGTCCGCCCTCACTCGTACGGCAGCAGCCGCTTGATGCGGTCCGCTTCCGGCTTGGCGATGACGAGCGTGACCCGACCCTGACGGATGCGCTTCCCGGACTTCTTGTAGTTCAGGTGGCGCTTCCCGGATCGCATGGCCACGACCTTACCTCGCCCTGTGATCTTGACACGGGCTTTGGTGCCCTTATGGGTCTTCATCTTCGGCATGCGTTTCGTCTCTCCTCGTGCACCGGTGCGCGACCGGCGGCGCCCGCCCGCTGGCGGTGGGGGTGGCGGAGGTTGGGCAAGCGCGAGGGTCAGTCGGCCACGGCTGCCGGGGCATTCGGTGCGGCGGCCGCGGGCGTGGCCGCGGGAACCGGCCGGAGGACCATGTTCATGTCCATGCCGGCGATCACCGGTGCGGAGTCGACCACCGCGAGCTGCGTGGTGTCGGCGGCGACCCGATTGAGGATCTCCTGACCGAGCTCGGGGTGGGTGCGTTCGCGTCCGCGGAACATGATCGTCACCTTGACCTTGTGACCGTCCTTGAGGAACCGACGGATGTGGTTCACCTTGGTCTCGTAGTCGTGGCGGTCGATCTTGATCCGGAACTTGATCGACTTCATCTCCTGGCTGCGCGAGCGCTTGCGCGTCTCCTTGGCCTGCTGCTGGAGCTCGTACCGGTACCGGCCGTAATCCATCAGCTTCGCCACGGGGGGCTGCGCCTGCTCGCCGACCAGCACGAGGTCGAGGTCCTGCTCCCGGGCCAGCCGCATGGCGTCGCGGGTGTCCACGATGCCTCGCTGCGTCCCTTCGGCGTCGATCAGTCGGACCTGACGCGCGCGGATCTGGTCGTTGACCTTCATCTCTCTCGCGATGGACTTCACCTCCTGGTGCTCGCACCGCACACCGCCACTTCCGCGGCGGCATGGAGCGCGGCGTCCGAGTGTAGCAGACTCGGCCGATCAGCGTCCACGCGTGCGAACGGCGGCCGCCCAAACGCGTGATACCCTCGCGCGCATGAGCGCTGCGGCGAACCTCATGGACGGCTACCCCTCGGGCCGCGCCTTCGACGAGGCGATCGCACCCGACGGCTCCGTCCGGGGTCCGTACCGTGACGTGATCGCGTGGCTCGAGGGGTATGGCGCGCGGGAGTTCGCCCGCCGCCGGCAGCTCATCGAGCTGGTGTTCCGCAACCAGGGCATCACCTTCACGGTCTACGGCGACGACCTCGGGACCGAGCGCAGCTTCCCCTTCGACCCGGTCCCCCGCCTGATCACGGCGTGCGAGTGGGCGACGGTCGACGCCGGCCTGCGGCAGCGCGTGCGGGCGCTCAACCTGTTCCTGGCGGACGTCTACGGCGAGCGGCAGGTGCTCGCGGACGGGGTCGTGCCGCCCGACCTGGTGCTGCGCAACCCGGCGTATCGCCCGGCGCTACGCGGCGTCGCGGTCCCCCACGGCGTCTATACCCACGTCGTCGGCACCGACCTGATCCGCGACGAGCAGGGCCGCTTCCTGGTGCTCGAGGACAACCTGCGGGTGCCCTCCGGCGTCAGCTACATGCTCGCGAACCGGGCGGTGATGACGCGCAGCTTCCCGCGCATGATGGAGGCGACCCCCGTGCGCCCGGTGCGCCACTACCCCGTCGCGCTGCTCGAGTGCCTCCGCGGCCTGAGCCCGCGCGACGTGCCGGATCCGACGGTGGTCGTGCTCACGCCCGGGCCGTACAACGCCGCGTACTTCGAACACGCCTTCCTGGCGCAACAGATGGGCGTGGAGCTCGTCGAGGGCCGGGACCTGCTGGTGGACGACGGGCGCCTGTGGATGCGGACGACCCAGGGGCGCCGCCAGGTGGACGTCGTCTACCGCCGCGTCGACGACGACTTCCTCGACCCCGCCGCTTTCCGGGCGGACTCGGTGCTCGGCGTCCGGGGGCTGGTCGAGGTCGTCGCCGGCGGCCGGGTGGCTCTGGCGAACGCCATCGGCACGGGCGTGGCGGACGACAAGGCGATGTACACGTACGTGCCCGACCTCATCCGCTACTACCTGGGCGAGGCACCGCTGCTGCCGAACGTCCCCACCTGGCGCTGCGGCGATCCCGGGGTGCTGGAGCAGGTGGAACGCGACGCGGCGTCGCTGGTGATCAAGGAGGTCGGCGGCGCGGGCGGCTACGGCATGCTGGTCGGGCCGGAGTCCGACGCGACGACGCGGCGTGCCTACCTGGCCAAGGTGCGCGCCGACCCCGGGCGCTACATCGCGCAGCCGGTGGTGCAGCTCTCCACGCACCCGACCTTCGACCCCGAGAGCCAGCGGCTGGTGCCACGCCACGTGGACCTGCGCCCGTACGTGCTCGTCGGCGAGGACGTCACGATCGTCCCGGGCGGCCTGACGCGGGTGGCGCTGAAGCCCGGCTCGCTGGTCGTCAACTCGTCGCAGGGCGGCGGCTCGGCGGACACCTGGGTGCTCGAGACCGACGCCGCGAGCGCCGCCGGGGGTGACGGCGCGTGCTGAGCCGCCTCGCCTCGTCGCTGTTCTGGCTGGCGCGCTACCTGGAGCGCGCGGAGCATACGGCGCGCCTGCTGGAGGTCAACGTCCACGCGATCGTCGAGGCGCCGCTCGCGCCCGGGGGGCGGGGCATCGTCGCCGAGCAGTGGGCGCCGCTCCTGCGCGTGACCGACAGCGAGGCGGAGTTCCGCCAGCACTTCGAACGCGCCGACGGCGCGTCGGTGGTGCAGTGGCTGACCGTGCACGACGACAACCCGGGTTCGATCCGTGCCAGCCTGACGTTCGCGCGCGAGAACGCCCGGGCGCTGCGCGACCGCATCTCCACCGAGACGTGGGAGGCGATCAACCGTGCCTACCACGCGCTCGCCGCCGGCCGACCGCGGCCACCGGAGGACGACGCGCTGTATGCGTACTGCGCGGACGTGCGGGAGGCCAGCCACCTGGTGGCGGGCATCATCGACGCGACCCTGCCGCGCGATCTCGGCTGGCACCTGGTCGTGGCGGGGCGTTCGCTGGAGCGATCGGACAACGTCATCCGCACGCTGATGGTGCGCTACCGCCGCGCCGACGAGGGGCCCGTGGCCGAGGGCCTGGAGGCCCACCGCGCGATGGCGCTGCTGAAGTCGATGTCGGCGTACGAGGCGTTCCGCAAGCGCCATCGGGCGGCGCCGGTGCCCGCGAGCATCGCGGCGTACCTGCTGCTCGATCCGGAGTTCCCTCGCTCGCTGCGGCGGGCGCTCGCCACCCTGCACGAGGCGCTGCAGGCGATCGCCTCGTTCAACCCGGGCACCTCGGGCGAGGTCGTGCGGCAGGCGGGCTGGCTGGCCGCGCAGGTGGCGTACTGCCCGGACGCGTCGCGCATCGTCGACGACGGCGATCCCTCGCTCCAGGCGATGCTGGACGCGCTGGCGGACATCGCCACGGCGATGGGTCGCACCTACTTCGGGGAGGGACCGGCCGCGGCCTGAGCGCCGCGGGCCGCAGCCCGTCGCGCGACGGCGCGCCGCCGCGCTCGTTGCCCGGCGCTGCGCTTCACCGCTCGTCGGCCGTGGCCCACCCCAACGCCCCGTGGGCGCCGTTCGCGTCCGACCACGGCTCGGCGTGCCGCACCCGGACCTCGACCTCCAGCGCGCCGGCGCCGCCGCCCCGTCGCAGCCCACGCACCGGCGGCACGTCGTCGTAGTCGCGTCCGACGCCGATCTTCACGTGCGCCTCGCCGATCCGGCAGCCGTTCGTCGGGTCGAAGCCCACCCAGCCGTTGCCGGGCAGGAAGGCCTCGATCCAGGCGTGCGAGCCCTCGCTACCGACCAGGGTCGCCTCGCGCGTCGGGTGGGCGTGCACGTAACCGGAGACGTAGCGCGCCGGGATGCCGTCGGCACGGCACAGCGCGAGCATCGCGTGGGCGTAGTCCTGGCAGACCCCGGAGCCGCTGGCGACGAACTCGGCCAGCGACGTGTCCACCGTCGTCGCCTGGGGGGCGTACTGGAAGCGGGCGCGCAGCGCCGTGGTGAGGCCGTCGAGGTAGCCGAGCACCCCGCCGCCGACCGCCAGCCGCGACAGGCCGAGTTGCGCGTGCCAGTCGCGATCGAGGGGCACGCGCCCGCTCGGCGCCAGGAACTCGAACCAGCGGTGTCGCAGCCCGACCAGGGTCCCTGCACCCACCTCGAGGGGCCAGGGCACCGGGTAGGTCTCGACGAGCGCGTTCGCCACCACGTGCAGGCGATCGTGGGACTGCGGCAGGTGGAAGTGGTGCACGAGGGTCTCGTGCCGGTCGCGGTGGCTGCGCAGCTCCGCGCGCGGGCGGACGGTCAGCTCGAAGGCGTGCAGCGTCTGCCGGTAGTCGTCGGCCGGCCGCAGGCGCAGCTCGTTGAACGAGTCCCAGGCCGGGGTGTCGTAGCGGTAGCGGGTCACGTGCGCGACGCGGAGCAGCATCGCCAAAGTGTACGCCGGCACCGAGGCGTGCCGACCCCTGGGTCCCGTAGCCTGGGGTCATGATCGCGCTCCCCGACCGACCCCTCCGCCTCGGCTTCTCCCCCTGTCCCAACGACTGCTTCGTGTTCGACGCCCTGGTGCACGGTCGCATCGCCACCCCGCTGCGCTTCGAGGTCGTGCTCGACGACGTGGAGGCGCTCAACCAGCGCGCGCTGGCGGGCGAGCTCGACGTCGCCAAGGTGAGCTACCACGCGTTCGGCCGGCTGGCCCAGGCGTGGTGGATGCTGCGTGCCGGTGGCGCGTTGGGCCGGGGCGTCGGGCCGCTGATCGTCACCCGGCCCGACGGTCCCGCCGACACGCCCCTCGACCTGCGGGGTCGGCGGGTCGCCGTGCCCGGTGGCACGACCACCGCCAAGCTGCTGCTGCGCCTGTTCGCGCCCGAGGGGGTCGAGGAGGTCGAGCTCCGCTACGACCGCATCATGCCGGCGGTCGCGGAGGGCACCGTCGACGCCGGCCTGATCATCCACGAGAGCCGCTTCACCTACGCCGAGCACGGCCTGCGGGCGCCGGTCGACCTGGGCGCGTGGTGGGAGGGACGCAGCGGCGGGCTGCTGCCGCTGGGGGGGATCGCCGTGCGCCGCGAGCTCGGGCTCGACGTGGCGCGCGAGGCGCAGCGCGCCGTGGCCGCGAGCGTCGCCGCGGCCTTCGCCGACCCCGCCGCCTCCGAGCCGTACGTGGCCGCTCACGCGCAGGAGCTGTCCCCGGACGTGCGTCGCGCGCACATCGCGCTCTACGTCAACGCGTACTCGCTCGACGTGGGCCCCGACGGGCGGGCCGCGGTCGAGCGGCTGCTGGCGGAGGCCGCGGCGATCGGCCTGGTGCCGCCGCTGCCGCACGACCCCTTCGTGCCGACCGGCGATTGAGGCCGGCGCGCTCGCCGCGCACGGGCGGGCGGCGCTCCTCGCGGTCCCGCGGGCGCGCGTCTCTGGCCATGGGCGCGCGGCTCTGGTACCGGGCCCCGGGGTCGGCTACCATGGTCCATGACCTTCACGCATGGCGAAGAGGTGCTCGTCGACGGCGTCCGCTACGTGATCTCGGCCATCGAAGGCCAACCGCCGTCACGCTACCGACTCCTCGCCACCACGCCGCAGGGACCGCGCGTGCGTTGGGCCGCGCCCGCCGAGTTGCGCAAGATCGAGGCGTACACGCGGCAGCGCTCGGACACCGCGCACGTCATGCGCTACCGCTGAGCCACCGGGGACGTCGCGTCCGCGAGATGCGCGGCGAGGTCGCGGCCCGCCGCCGCGGCCGTCTCGATACCGACGTCACCCGTGCAGGCGCCGACGAACCACAGGCCCGGCCAACGCCGTGCCCGACCCGCGCCGACGACGGCGCGACCGCCCACCCGCAGCGGCTCCAGCTCGTCCGCTTCCACGACGTCGTGCTCGACGGCGTAGGGCGGCGCGATCCCGTCGCCGTCCAGGGCCACCGTCTGGCGCCGCAGCCGCAGGCCGGCGGCGCGCAGGTCGTCGCGCAGGTCGTCGTAGGCCATCTCCGAGAGACGTCCGGCGTGTTCGACGGCCGGGCCCTGCGTCAGTCGCGCGCCCAGGAAGCTGCCGACCGCGAGGACCGTCACGGCCGCGCGCACCGGCGGCCCCTCCCACGTCCGCACGCCCACGACCTCGCCGGCGTCGCCGCGCGCCAGACCCGTGGCGTTCGACTGCACCACGCGCAGGTGCGGCAGCCGCTCGAGTTCGCGCTTGGCGGCGCGCCTCAGCGGCCCGGCGCGCTGTCGGCCGGCCGCGTCACGGGCCTCGGCCGCGACCTCCGACCACAGCGTCGCGGGCGGGGGCACGCAGGGCCACGCGTCGGCGGGGAGCGCATACAGGGTGTCGAGGCTCGTGGTCAGCAGCGTCGTCGCGACGGCGCGCTGCGCCAGGCCCCACGCGAGCTCGCAGCCGGCGGCGCCGCCGCCCACGACCAGCACCGAACGCACGGCGGCTCAGCCCTCGGGCTCGAAGGTCCCGGAGAACGGCGCGCGACGGCCCAGGGCGGTCAGCACCACGAAGCGCTCTTCGGCGAGGCGCTGCAGCACCAGCACGCCGGAGCCCCCCGGCACCAACTCGCTCGCGCCGGCACCCTCGACGAGGATCCGCGCGTGCAGCGGCAGTCGGTGGCGCAGCGTGCCGAGCTCGTAACGGCGCTGCCCCCCCGTGCGGTAACCGAAGAAGACGTCGGGCGGGTCGTCGTCGCCGTAGATGCAGGTGAGCGACCGCGCCTCGCCGGCCCGGTAGTGCGCCGCCGCGTCCCACGCGATGACCTCGGCCTCCTCGCGCCCGACGTGGCGCACGCTCGGCCGCCCGGTGTCGCCGTAGAAGGCGGCCGGGAAGCGCCGCGACTGGACGTAGAAGCCGCCGGCGCCCACGCGCACCTTCATGACCTCGTTGTCGTAGCTCGTCCCGCGCACGAGGCTCTTGAGGTGGGAGATGGCGAGGCCGAAGCGACGCTCGTGCTCGGCCGCGAAGACGTCCCAGTCGGGATCCACCAGGGCGGCGTCGGTGTTGACCACCACGCCGAGGCCGCCGCGCTCGCGCGCGCTCACGCGGCCACGCCCCGATGCAGGGCCGAGACGCCCCAGGTCTGCAGCCTGTAGCGCACGTCGGCGAAGCCGGCCGCCCGCATCCGCTCCGCGAGCGCCTCTGGCGCCGGGAAGGCCATGACCGACGCGGGCAGGTAGGCGTAGGCGCCCGGTCGGCCGGAAACCCAGCCGCCGAGCCAGGGCACGACGCGGGTGAAGTAGAAGCGGAAGAGGCGGCCGAAGAGCCCCTCGGGCGGCGGCGGGAACTCGAGCACCACGACGACCCCACCGGGGCGAAGCACCCGGCGGAACTCGCGCAGGCCGGCATCGACGTCGGCGAAGTTGCGCAGGCCGTACGCGATGGTGACCGCGTCGAACGACGCGTCCGGGTACGGCAGGGCGGTGCCGTCGCCCACCTCGAGGCGCACGTCCACGCCGCGACGCGCGGCCTTGGCGCGGCCGACCGCCAGCATCGGCTCGGAGAAGTCGACCCCGACCACCCGCGCGCCGGGCGCCGCCCGGCGCAGGGCGATCGCCAGGTCGGCGGTGCCGGTCGCGACGTCGAGGACGTCGCCGGGGTCGTCGGCGACCGCCCAGGCGACCGCCTGCCGGCGCCAGCCCCGATCGACGCCGAGGCTCAGCAGGGCGTTGAGCGCGTCGTAGCGCGGCGCGATGCCGTCGAACATGGCCCGCACCTCGGCCCCCTTGGCGGGGTCGCCCTCGCCGATCGGGGGCAGGTGACGGGTGGCTGCGGTGGGGGCGGTGGGCGCGTCGGGCATGCGACGGGACGCTACCACGTCGTTCCCGTCCCGGCCGTGGCCCAGCGCCCCGTCACGGCCGGCCGGCGGCCGCGGGCAAGCGATCGGCCGGCGTGGACCGTGGCCCCGGGCCGGTCAGCCCAGGCCGGCCGTCGCGAGGAAGGCGTCGAGCTTGGCGGGCGAGAAGCGCGAGAGGCTGGCGACGGCGCCGCCGCGGACCAGGGTGGGCACGCTGCGCCGGCCGCCGTTGAGCGACTCGACGCGGGCCGCCGCGCCGGGGTCCGCGTCGAGGTCGACCTCGACGAAGGAGATCCCGCGGGCCTCGAGGGCCCGCTTCGCCGCGCGGCAGTCGCCGCACCAGCCCGTCGTGTACATGATGAGGTGATCGTCGTCCACGCGCTGGAGGCTACCGGAGCGGCCCCGCCCGGTCTGTCGTGCATCGAACGCGGCCCTCCGCGGGCGGTCGGCCTGCTACGATGGCGGACGGCCGCGGCGACGCCGCGGCACCCAGGCCGCGCTCCACGCCCCCGAACCCGGCCCGCCGCCGCTGCGGCGAGCCCGGTGGCACCGCGGCGGATCGACGAGGAACCCCGCATGACCTACCGCAACCTGGCGATCATCGCCCACGTCGACCACGGCAAGACAACGCTGGTCGACGGACTGCTCCGGCAGTCCAACACCTTCCGCGCCAACCAGGTCGTCGAGGAGCGGGTGATGGACAGCCGCGCCCTGGAGCGCGAACGTGGCATCACCATCCTGGCGAAGAACACGGCCGTCGAGTGGCACGGCGAGCGGATCAACATCGTCGACACCCCCGGGCACGCGGACTTCGGCGGCGAGGTCGAACGCGCGCTCGGCATGGTCGACTCCTGCCTGCTGCTGGTCGACGCCGCCGAGGGGCCGATGCCACAGACCCGCTTCGTCCTCAAGAAGGCGCTCGCGCTGGGCCTGCGCCCGATCGTCGTCATCAACAAGATCGACCGCAGGGACGCACGGCCGGGCGTGGTCACGGGTCTCACCTTCGACCTCATGGTCGAGCTCGGCGCCTCCGACGAGCAGCTCGACTTCCCCATCCTCCTCGCCGTCGCCCGCGAGGGCCGCGCCTGGCGCGAGGGCGAGCCGGAGGGCAAGGACCTGACGGCCCTGTTCGAGACGATCCTGACGCACGCGCCGGTCGCGGACGGCGACCGCGACGCCCCGTTCCAGATGCAGGTGGCCAACCTCGACTACTCCGACTACCTGGGCCGCGTCGCCCTCGGCCGGGTACGCCGCGGGCGCGCGCGGACCGGCGACCCGATCGTCCGCGTCGGACGCGACGGCCGCGAGGTGCGGGGTCGCCTGACGAAGGTCTACACCCACCTCGGGCTGCACCGCGTCGAGGCGCCGGAGGTCGTGGCAGGCGACATCGTGGCGGTCAGCGGGCTCGAGGAAGTGCAGATCGGCGACACGCTGTGCGACCCCGCGCGCGTCGAGGCGCTGCCGTTCCATGGCGTCGACGAGCCCACCGTGTCGGTCACCTTCTCGCCGAACACCAGCCCCTTCGCGGGCCGCGACGGCAAGTACGTCACCAGCCGCCACATCGCCGACCGCCTGCAGCGGGAGCTGCTGACGAACGTCGCGCTGCGGGTCGAGGAGCTCGGCGGCGAGGCGTACCGCGTGTCGGGCCGCGGCGAGCTGCACCTGTCGATCCTCATCGAGGAGATGCGCCGCGAGGGCTACGAGTTCTCCGTCTCGCGCCCCGAGGTCATCCTCAAGACGATCGACGGCGTGGTGAGCGAGCCCTTCGAGAAGGTGGTCGCCGACGTCCCGGCCGACGCCATGGGCGCGGTGATGGAGTCGCTCGCGACGCGCCGAGGCCAGCTTGTCGACATGGAGCAGGGTGAGAGCCGCGCACGCCTGACGTTCTCGATCCCCTCGCGTGGCCTCTTCGGCTACCGCAGCGGCTTCCTGTCGCTCACGGCCGGGGAGGGCCTGCTGGGCCACGTCTTCGACGGCTACGAGCCGCACGTCGGCGAGCTGCGCACGCGCCCGACCGGCTCGCTCGTCGTCATGGAGCCCGGCGAGGCCTTCGCCTACAGCATCTGGAAGCTGCAGGACCGCGGCACCTTCTTCATCGACCCCGGCACCGAGGTGTACGTCGGCATGATCGTCGGGGCGAACAGCCGGCCGGGCGACCTCGACATCAACGTGTGCAAGAACAAGAAGCTGACCAACGTGCGGGCCGCCGGCAGCGACGACAACATCATCCTCGTGCCCCCGAAGCGGCTGACCCTCGAGGAGGCCCTCGAGTACATCGCCGACGACGAGCTGCTCGAGGTGACGCCCAAGAACCTGCGGCTGCGCAAGCGGCACCTCGACCCGCACCTGCGCAAGCGGGAGGCCAAGCGGGCCACCGAGGCGCCGGCGGCCTAGGGCGGCGACCGCGACCTAGTCGGGCGACCGGCCCTCGAGCTCCAGCGGCCCGAAGGCCTCGCCCTGGTGCAGCTCGCAGCGTCCGTCGCGGACGAGCTCCAGGGCCCCCGCGAAGAAGACGGTGCGCGTCGACCACGCCGTATCGTCCAGCAGCTCGTCGAAGCGCCGGCGCTGGCCGGGGCGCAGCGACGCCAGGATGCGGCCGATCGCGGCGGTGACGGTCAGTCGGTCGCGCACCAACTCGAAGTAGGGGCCGGGCCGCAGGCGCGCCGCGAGCTCCGCCAAGCGCGCCAGCGGGACGCCGAGCGGGCGCGGCCTGCGCGGGTAGCTCGGGGCCGAGGCCCGTGCGGGCAGCAGGTGCCGGCGCCGCTCGCGCCGTTCGCGCAGCTCGACGATCGCCTCCTCCAGCGCCTCGAGCGCCGCAACCGCGGCCAGGGCGTCGGCGCGCGCCAACTCCTCGTCGTCATCGGCCTCCCGCGGCGGGCGCGGGAGCAACAGGCGCACCTTGAGCTCGATGACGGTGGCCGCCGCGGGCAGGGCCTCCGTGGCGAGGTCCAGGTCCCGGGAGGCGAAGGCCTCGAAACGCGCCAGGACCTCGCGCACGACGAAGACGAGGTCGACCTGACCGGGGGCGAGCCGACGCGAGCGCAGGGCATGCGCCAACTCGCCGAGGGTGCCCTCGAACACGGGGCTACCCCCGGAGCGCGCGCCGGCCGCGGCCGGCGCCAGCCGGATCCGGATCGGTCCTTCGGGCTCGGGGGTGGGCGGCGCGTTCACTCGGCGAGCGGGTCCTCGCCCTCGGCCACCAGGTGGCGGGTGTCGTTGACCCGCTCGACCACCGCCTCCTCTCCCCGGAACAGCACGTGGCTGACGCTGGTGTGTCGCAGGTAGATGCGCTTGCGCCAGCGCGGCCGCTCGACCCCGAGAAGGGCCGAGAGGAGCGTCTGGATGGAGCCGGAGTGGGTCACCGCCGCCACGTGGGCGTCGGGGAAGCGGAGGCGCGTCTCCTCGAGCCACTCGATCATCCGCTCGCGCAGCTGGTGGTACGACTCCCCCTCGGGCGCCGCCCGCATGAACGGGTCGTGGATCCACACGCCCCAGCGCGGATCGCGTTCGATGACGTCGCGGGTCAGGCCCTCGAAGGCGCCGAAGTCGAGCTCCCGCAGGCGCGGGTCGAGCCGCAGCTCGCGGTCGGGCATCGCGATCCGCGCGGTCTCGACCGCCCGCTTCAGCGGGCTCGACATCACGACGTCGATCGTCGGGAAGGTGGCCAGGTAACCGGCCAGCAGGACGGCCTGGGCGCGGCCGGCGGGCGACAGGGGCACGTCGCTGTGGCCCTGGAAGCGTCCGCTGGCGTTCCACTCGGTGAGACCGTGGCGGATCAGCGTGAGGCGTCGCATCGGCGGCGCCAAGGTACCACGTCGTCCGTCGTCGCGGTCGGGCGCCATGGCGGCGCGCCGTCGGCGTCGACGTGCGCGGGACCCGCGCCACGCGTCGCGGGCCGATCCGTGCGGTAGCCTCGCGGCGTGGACGAACTTCGCGGGCGTGTGGCGCTGGTGACCGGGGGGACGCGCGGGATCGGCCTGGCGGTGAGCCGTTCGCTGGTGGCCGAGGGCGCGCGGGTCGTGCTGACCGGGCGCGACGCGTCGGTCGCGGCCGAGGTCGCGGCGGGCCTGGCCGCCGACCACCCGTCCGGCGACGCCGTCGGGGTCGCCGTCGACGTGCGCGACCCGGCGTCGCTGCGCGCCGCGGTGGCCGTGGCTGCCGAGCGCTACGGTCGGCTCGACGCGCTGATCGCCAACGCCGGCGTGGGCCGGATGGCGCCGATCCAGGAGCTGAGCGACGACGATTGGCGCGAGGTCATCGACACCAACCTGACCGGCGCGTACCACAGCGTGCGCGCCGCGCTCGACGCGCTCGTCGCCAGCGGCGGGACGATCGTGACGATCGGCTCCTTGGCCGGCGCCCACGCGTTCGCGGGCGGCGCGGCCTACAACGCCAGCAAGTTCGGTCTCGTCGGCTTCACGGAGGCGATCATGCACGACCTGCGCGACCTCGGCGTGCGCGTGGCGACGGTGATGCCCGGGTCGGTCGCCACCGGCTTCTCCCGCCGCCGCGGTGGCGCGGACGACGCCTGGAAGCTTCAGGCGGAGGACGTCGCCGAGGCGGTCCTGTTCGTGCTGCGCAACCCGGGCCGGGCGTTGCCCTCGCGCATCGAGCTCCGACCCACGCGGCGGCGCCCGGCGGGGGGCGCCTGATGGACCTCTACCCGATCCTGCGCAGCGCGATGTTCCGACTCGACCCCGAGGTGATCCACGCGCGCGTCTTCGCGCTGCTGGCCTTCGCCGCCGCGCACCCCGGCGCCCTGCGGCTGCTGCACTGGACGACCGGCGTCGACGACCCGCGCCTGCGCGTGCACGCCTTCGGTCTCGAGTTCCCCAACCCCTTCGGGCTGGGCGCGGGCTTCGACAAGGACGGGCTGGCCGCCGCCGTGTGGCCGGCGCTCGGCTTCGGCCACACCGAGCTGGGCACGGTGACCGCCCACCCGCAACCCGGCAACCCGCCGCCCCGGATGTTCCGCCTGCCGGCCTCGAAGGCGGCGATCAACCGCATGGGCTTCAACAACGCCGGCGCCGAGGCGCTGGCCGAGCGGTTGCGGCGCGAGCGCGAGCGGCCGTGGTGGCCCACGGCGCCCGTCGCGGTCAACGTCGGCAAGAGCCGCGTCACCCCGCTCGAGGACGCCGCGGCCGACTACGAGGCGTCGCTGCGGGCCGTGTGGCCGGTCGCCGACCTGATCGTGCTCAACGTCAGCTCGCCGAACACGCCGGGGCTGCGGACGCTGCAGCAGGCCGGCCCGCTGTCCGAGCTCCTCGCGCTGGCGGCGGCGCTGCGCGGCGAGCTGGGGCCGCTGCCGCTGCTGCTCAAGGTGTCGCCCGACCTCGAACCCGCCGACCTCGACACGGTCGTCGAGCAGGCCGAACGGCACGGGCTCGACGGGCTGGTGGCGACCAACACCACGGTCCGACGCGACGTGCTGCCGAACGATCCCCACGAGGCCGGCGGGCTCTCGGGGGCGCCGCTGGGCCCCATCGCCCTCGAGGTGTTGCGCCAGCTGCGCGAACGGACCCGTCTGCCGCTCATCGCGGTCGGCGGCATCTTCACGGCGGACGACGCGATCGCGCGCCTCGAGGCCGGCGCCAGCCTGCTGCAGGTCTACACCGGCTGGATCTACGAGGGGCCGATGATGCCGCGGAAGCTGGCGGCGGGCATCCGACGCTGGCTCGATCGCGCCGGGCACGCCACCCTCGACGACTACCTCGCCGCGCGCGACGCCGCCTGAACCGCCCTCAGCCGGGCCGCTCCTTCGGCTTGACGCGCCGCGGCACGTGGAAGCGTGCCTCGCTCACCCCGTGGCGCGCGTTCACGACCCGTCCCATGGCGAACAGCAGGTCGGAGAGGCGGTTGAGGTAGCGCAGCGCCACCGCGTTGACCTCTTCCTCGGCCGCCAACGCGACCCCGGCACGCTCGGCGCGCCGACACACCGCCCGGGCGAACTGCAGCGCCGCACTGGCGGCGTGCCCGCCCGGCACGATGAACTGCCGAAGCGGCTCGAGCTCCTCGTCGAAGCGGTCGATCAGGGCCTCGAGCGCCGCGACGTCCTGCTCCTGGATCGGCCTCAGCGCCTCCCGCGCCGGCGCGTCGTGCGGCGTCGCCAGGTCGGAACCCACGTCGAACAGGTCGCGCTGCAGGTCCGCCAGGACCCGGTCCAGCTCGGTGTCGAGACCCTGCGAGCGGGCCATCCCGAGCGCGGCGTTGGCCTCGTCCACCGCGCCGTAGGCCTCGACGCGCAGCGCGTCCTTGCGAACCCGGCGGCCGCCGAAGAGCGCCGTCGTACCGTCGTCACCCGTGCGCGTGTACAGCTTCATGCGACGAGCATAGCGTGGGCCCGGCGCCCGTGGCGCACCGCATCGTGGGACCCGGACGTCCGCGCCGCGGAGGCGAGCGGTAACCTGCCACCGGTGGCCGACCTCGAACAGCACTTCCTGACGGACCCCGAGGCGCTCGCGTGGATCGTGGCCGAACTCGGCCCGCGACCCGGGGAGCGCGTCGTCGAGCTGGGGGCGGGCGCCGGCACGATCGCGCAGGCGCTCTCGCGGGAGGTCGGGCCGGCGGACCTGACGCTCGTCGAACTCGATCCCCGGCTCGCCGCGGGCCTGCGCGAGCGGTTCGGCGCGGCGCGCGTGCTGGCCGAGGACTGGCGGCAGGCCTGGCGCCGCCTCCCCCCGCCCGACGTCCTGGTGGTGTCGCTCCCCAAAGCGCTCGTCCCCAAGGTGCTCGCGGCCGTCGCCGAGCGTCCGCCGCGCGTCGCCGTCGTCGCCGTCGCGGCCGACGACCCCCCGCGCCTGCCGCGCGGCCTGCTGCGCACGGCCACGCGCCCGCTGCCGCCGGCGTCGTTCACGCCGCCCCAACCCTTCGACGCCGTCGCATGGGTCGTCCGGGCGGCCGACGGCGGCGACGGCGATTCGCGCGCGATCCCCCGCCGCGCCTGACCCGCCCGAGCGCCGACCGGCGCGGGCTCAGCGCGCGAGGCGGTGCAGGAGGTCGGCCGCCGCGTAGCGCCCCGACAACAGGGCGAGCGGGATGCCCCCGCCGGGGTGCACCGTGCCGCCCGCGAGCCACACGTTCGCCACGCCCCGGATGGTGGGACCGGGGCGCAGCGTCGAGAGCAGGCCCTGGGGCATGGGGCCGTAGATCGCGCCGCGGTCGCCCATCCGCGCCAGGTCGGCGGGACCGAGGTCGCGCTCCACCACGATCCGACCGGCGGGGTCGAGACCGCGCGCGGCGAGCGTCGACCGGAGTCGGCGGGCGGCCGCGGCATCGGCGGCCTCGCGCGCGGCGTCGCGACGACCGGGGAGTCTTCCCGGCGCCCCCCGGTCGTCGCCGGGCGGCAGCGCCGGCGCGTTCGCCATGACGAACCAGTTCTCGTGCCCCGCCGGGGCGTCGGCCGGATCGCCCTTCGAGGAGGCGTGGAGGTAGAGGGTCGGGTCGCTCGGGTGCCGGCCGGCGCGCAGGTCGTCGAACTCCCGCGCGTAGTCGGGCGGGAAGAAGACGTTGTGCGGGGCCAGCGCGGGCGTCTCGCCGCGGACGCCGAGCAGCGCGACGGTGCCCGACAGGCTGGGGAAGCGGCGCGCCGGCGCCGGGCGGCCGAGGAGGCGCAGCGCCCAGCGGCGGTCGACGGCGGCGACCACGGCGTCGACCTCGAGCTCGCCGTCGGCCAGGGCCACGCCCCGCACCCGCCCGGCGCGCTCGCTCAGGCGCTCGACCTCGGCGCCCGTGCGAACCTCCACCCCCAGCTCCTCGGCCAGCTCGCGCAGGGCCCGGACGACGCCGTGGACGCCGCCGACGGGCAGGCTGACGCCCAGCCCGAGTTCCACCCAGGCGATGTTGTGCAGCACGGCCGGCGCCCGGTAGGGGTCGCCGCCGAAGTAGGTCGCGAAGCGCAGGAAGAAGGGCAGCAGGTCGCCGCGGACACCGAGCGAGGCGAGCAGCCCGGGGAGCGTTCGGCCCGGCTGCGCGCGCCAGCCGGCGCGCACGCCGTAGGCGGCCAGGCGCAGCAGGCCGGGGGCGGGGCCGCGCACGAAGGTGGGGGCGGCGTCCTCGTAGAGCCGGCGGGCGGCGCCCAATGCCCGCAGGTAGGCGCGCTGCTCGTCGGCGTCGAGGCCGGCGAGGGTCGGCTCGAGCTCGCGGTGCACGTCCCACACGCGGCCGGACGGGAAGACGTAGCGGCAGATGGGGCTCAGTGGCTCGAGGCCGAAGGGGCGCTCGCGCCCGGCGTCGCGGAAGATCGCCTCGACCACGTCGGGCAGCGTGAAGACCGAGGGGCCGACGTCGAAGCGGAAGCCCCCGGCGCGCCACTCGCCCGCCTTGCCGCCCACCTCGGGCGCGCGCTCGAGCAGGGTGACGGCCGCCCCGCCGCGGGCGAGGTCGATCGCCGCCGCCAGGCCCGCGAAACCCGCGCCCACGACGGCGACGCGCATTCGCCCGCGCGGACGCGCCCCGCTCACGGGTAGGTCCGCCCCTTCCACGCGTAGCCGCCACGGCGCGCCAGCGCCCGCGCCACGATCGCGGTCAGGGCGAGCGGCCCGAACGGCTGGAGCAGGGCCTCCCAGGCGTCGCGGCCGGCCTTGAGGTTGGACCCCAGGCGCAGGAGCAGACCCGCACCCGCGAGCGCCCACCAGCGGGGGTCCCACCACGCCAGCAGCCACGGCAGCGTGTAGGCCGCGAGGTTCATGAGCCACACCGCCAGCAGGGCCGCCGGCGAGCCGCCGGCGGCCGCGAGCACGTTCTTGCCGAAGCCGGCGACGACCTCGCCCCAGCCGCGGTACATGCGCGTCTCGAGCCATGGGCCGCCGAGCCGCAGCGTGAGCGGCACGCCGAGCCGCTTGGCCCGGTGGGCGAGCCGCACGTCCTCCAGCACCTCGCCCGGCAGGGCGGCGTGGCCGCCGACGCGCTCGTAGGCGTCGCGACGCCAGGCCATCAGCTGGCCGTTCGCGCCGGCGAGGCTCGCGAACGGCAGCGCGCGCACCAGCGGGTGTGGCAGGTTGGCCAACAGCAGCAGGTCGACCAGCGGCACCACCAGGCGCTCGCCCAGGGTGACGCAGCGCTGCCGCGGCCAGGCCGTGAGGAGGCCGGCGCCGGTCGCCTCCAGCTCGGCCACGACCCGATCGAGCGCGCCGGGGCGCCACGCGACGTCCGCGTCGGTGAAGACCAACACCTCGCCGGTGGCCGCGAGCGCGAGCTGGTGGCAGGCCCAGTTCTTCCCCGACCAGCCCGCCGGCAGCGGCGCGCCAGACAGCACCCGCAGGCCGTCGGCGGCGGCGAGGATGGCGGGCGTCGCGTCGGTCGAGCCGTCGTCGAGCACGAGGACCTCGTCGGCACCCTGGGCGAGGAACGTCGGCAGCGTCGTGGGCAGGGTGTCGGCCTCGTTGCGCGCCGGCACCAGCAGCGAGACCCGTCCGCGGCGTCGCCCCGGTGCCGCGTCGGTGCGCCCGGCCCGCAGCCCCAACGGCGGGAACGCGAGGAGGTTGAGCAGCAGCACGGCGCCCTGTGCCGCGAGGAAGGCGGCGACGAGCCAGAAGCCCGCGTCGACGAGCGTGGCGGCGAGGCCGGCGGTGGCGGCTCCGCCGGCGGCCACGGCGCCCGGGGCGGCCGTCACGACGCCCCCCACCACGCCCGCCAGCGCGCGAGGCGCTCGTGGCTGCGGTCGGCCGCGCGCCACCAGGGGCGGTAACCGGGCACGGGGGCCTCGGCGTCGGCCGCCCCGGCGAGGTCGCGGTCGAGGCGGTCGAGCAGGCCGGCCAGGTCCCGCGCCAACGTCTCGTGGTCGACGCCGCCGGCGAGCGGCGCGCCGAAGCGGAGGTAGACCTCGGGGCGCTCGGCCCCGCGCATCACGCAGCGGATCGCCAGGGGCAGGATGGGGACGCCGGCCCAGCGCGCGATGGCGGCCGCTCCGGGCCGCACGGGGCCCAGCGGCCCGGGCGGCCGCAACTCGCCCTCCACGTAGACGACCAGCCACGCTCCGGCGGCGGCGCGGCGGGCGGCGGCCCGCGGCTCGCGGTCCGAGACCACGCCGAGGCGCCGGAAGAACGCGAAGCGCGCCAGCTGCGCCTCGTCCATGATGGCGCCGGACGGCCGCCCGTGGCGATCGGCGATGGCCCAGGCCAGGTAGGCGTCCCACCAGCTGTGGTGGTTGGCGACCACGACGGCGCCGCCGCTGGGGACCGGGGCCTCGGTCAGGGACCAGATCCCCGCCAGGCCGCGGCGGAGCGCACGCCGCATGATCCCTGGCAGGGACGCCGCGATCACCGGCTCCAGCAGCGCGCCCCACAGGGAGCGCAGGCGGGCGCCGCTCACGCCGAGCGACCCCTACGCGCCGCCGTCAGGCCCACCGCGGCGACGCTCAGCATCGCGACCGCGGCGATCAGCCCGGCCAGGGGCAGGCCGAAGAAGGCCAGCCCCAGGCCGATGAGGAAGGCCTGCGCGGCGAAGGTGGCGCGCAGGTCGCCGCCCTCCTCGTGCGCCAATCTAGGTTCGATCCACAGGAGGAGCGCGACCAGCAGCCAGCCGGCGAGGTACCAGCCGGCGAAGTTGGACCACGGCACGCCGAAGTAGGCCCCCTGCTCGAACGCCCAGAAGCCCTCGCGCACCATGAGCGGGTCGAGGCCGAGGTCCCAGGCGACGAGCGCCAGGGGGGCGAGCCAGCGGGCGCGGCCCCGCGGCGCCACCGCCAGGGCGATCAGCGTGAAGGCGAACCAGCCGAGCGGCACCAGCAGCGGGACGCCGAAGAGCGCGGGGCCGGGCGCGAGGTAGGTGTAGGCGCCGAAGGGGAAGCCCGTGCGCTCGCCGAGGACCTCGACGGCCACACCGAACGCGAAGGCCGCGGCGAAGAGCCCCCAGGCCCGCGCGCCGTAGTGCCGCAGGGCGTAGACGAGCACCGCCAGGGCCAGCGCCGTCGTGCTGGCGTAGGCCAGCGGGGCGAAGAGGCCGGGGAACAGCGGCGTCGGGATCATCGTGAGCGCCCACACGGCCAACCACGCCCGCCACGGGCGCCGCGCCAGCTCGGCCCAGAGCCGACGCAGGCGGGGGGGCGTCGCCGGGTGCAGGGCGAGCAGGAGGCCCCCCACGACCATCGTGCTCGCCAGCAGGAAGAAGAGCGCCTCCTCCAGCGGCAGCCCGAGCGGACGCAGGCCGAGCGTCAGCTCCTCCGAGATCCACCAGACCGACCACCCGATGGCCAGCCGATCGGCGAGCCAGAGCCAGGCCGTGGGCAGGCCGATGGCCAGCAGGAGCGCGCGCCGCCGCGCCCACAGCAGGTCGCCGCCGAAGGCCCACTGCACGGCGACCACCGGCATGGACCACACGAGGATGAGCCCCAGGTAGCGGCCCGGCTCGGTGGTCCACGACAGCAGCCCGACGCCGGCACCGGCCAGCGCCAGCAGCGCGCCGCCCCAGCGGAACAGCTGGGCCGGCAAGCCGGCGGTCCCCTGCGCGGCGGCAGCCGTGGACGCGCCGACCCCCGCCCGCCCGACGGCGAACACCGCCAGGCCGACGATCCAGGTCTGGATGAGGAAGAAGGCCAGCTCCTCGAGCGGGACGCCCCCGAGCGTCGCGAGCACGCGGCCGTCCGGGTAGCCCCACACGCCCTGCGCGATCAGCGCCCGGTCCCACGGCCAGGTGTAGGCGAGGACCACGAGCGAGAGGACGCCGAGCCCCGTCCAGGCGGCGCGGTCGCGACCGAGTTCCCCCGCGAGCGGACGCCCGGCTCGGAGGGCGAGGGTCGCACCGGCGAGCAGCCACGCGAGCCACGGCAGCGTGAACGCGAGGTGGAACTGCAGGTAGGTCATCTCCGGCGCCCAGAACGCGCCACCGGCGGCGGCGGCGAGGACGGGAAGGAAGGCGCTCGACCACCAGCGACGCTCGCCGGCGATCACCTCGGCCGCGGGCGACACGCGGGCACCCTCGCCGCTCACGACGGCGGGCCGTTGCGCCCGTCGCCGCCCATGGCGCGCCTCAGCCCGCGTCCCAGCGCGGTGGTCGGCCGGCGCAGGTCCTTGAGCACCTCGCGGGCCGCGTTGCGACCGGAGGCGCCCATGATGCCGCCGCCGGGATGCGTGCTCGCGCCGGTGAGGTACAGGCCGCGCACGCCCGGCGCGCGGTACGCGTGGCCGCCGAGGAAGGGGCGCAGCGCGAACATCTGGTCGAGGCTCATCTCCAGGTGCATGACGTTGCCGCGGAAGAGCCCGAGCTCGCGCTCGAGCCAGGCGGGGTGCTGGAAGAGCGAGCCGACGACCTTCGCCTTGGTGCCGGGGGCGTAGACCTCGAACGCGTCGAGGATCGACGCCTCGACCTCGGGCGCGATGTCGTCCCAGCCGCGCCCGCCGGCGAGCTGGTACGGGTAGTACTGCGCCCACAGCCACAGCACCTCGCCGCCGGGCGGGGCCAGCGTGTCATCGACGGCCGAGAAGCTCATCGCGACGATCGGTGGATCGGCCGCGGGGCGGCCGGCGAGGTAGTCGCCGTACGCGGCGGACACCTGGGCGCGGTCGCGACAGATCAGCTGCAACGCCCGGCGCGCCTCGTCGCCGGGGTGGGCGCTGTAACGGATCGGCTCGGAGAGGGCGAGCCGGACGATGGCACCGAAGCCGTTGCCGACGCGCATGCCGGCCGCGTTCGGCGGACGGTGCTCCGCGGGGAGCAGGCGGCCGAAGGTCTCGAGGGCGTGGGCGCCCGCGAGCACGACGCGGGCGGTGTAGACCTGCTCGCCGACGCGCACGCCGGTCGCGCGCCCGCCCTCGACCAGGATCTCGTCGACCGGCGCGCCCACGTGGACCGTCCCGCCGTGCGCCTCGACGTGGCGCGCCAGCGCCTGCGTGAGCATGCCCGAGCCGCCGCGCGGGCGGGCCATCCCGCCCTCGTGGTACAGCGGGTGCCACAGCAGGAAGGGCGAGGTGAGGGGCTCGCTGGGCGGCGGGCCGGACTGGGCCGCCATCCACACCAGCGGCGCCTTGACCTTCTCCTCCCGAAAGTAGTCGTCGACGACCTCGCCGTACGGCTTGAGGATGCGCGGCAGCGCCTTGCGCCAGTCGCCGGGCACCGCCTTGCCCGACATCGCGGTGGAGCCCAGCGTCAGCGGGTCGGGCGTGGCGAGGAAGAGGTCGCGCACCGCCCGCGCGAAGGGCCGCCACTCGTCGAGGAAGCGGCCGTAGGCCTCGCCCTCGCCCGGGAAGCGCGCCTCGATGCCCTCGATGGTGGCCGCCTCGGAGCGGTGGAACAGCAGGTGGTCGCCGTCCTCGAAGGGGGCGAAGAACAGCGGGTCGACGTCGATGTAGTCCAGGCCGAAGCGCTCGAGGCCGAGCTCGTCGACGATCGGGGTGTTGCGGAT
>JAABRV010000002.1 GCA_011390735.1 Trueperaceae bacterium
CCTTGCCGATCGCCAGCGACAGCTGGTCGCTGCCGACGTTGACCCGCGCCTCGCCGGCGTCGACGTCCAGTTCGATGTTGCCGACCTTGGCGGGGGAGAGCGCGTTGCGGATGAACTCGCGCGGGCTGGGGTCCCACATGATGATGTCGACGCGCTCGCGCTGGAGCTCGGCGGTCACGGCCTGGATGCGGCTGCCACGGTGACCGATGCAGGCGCCGATCGGGTCGACGTTGGGGTTGGTGCTCGCCACGGCCACCTTCGCGCGCTGGCCGGCCTCGCGGGCGATCGCCTTGAGCTCGACCGTGCCGTCGGCGACCTCGGGGATCTCCTGGCGCATGAGGTACTCGAGCAGCTCCGGCGCGGCGCGGGACACCAGGATGGACGGGCCGCGCGTCGACAGCTCGACCTTGGCGACGTACACCTTGAGGCGCATGCCCACCATGTAGCGCTCGCCCTGGATCTGCTCGCGCGGGGGCATGATCGCCTCGCCGCGACCGAGGTCCACGAACACGTTGCGCTTGTTGTCGGTGCGCGACACGACCGCGGTCATGATGTCGCCGGCGCGGTCCTTGTACTCCTCGAAGACGTGCTCGCGCTCCTTCTCACGCAGCTTCTGGGTGATGACCTGCTTGGTCGTCTGCACGGCGATGCGGGTGAACTTCTCCGGGTCGACCGGGAACTCCATCTCCATGCCGAGCTCGACGCCTTCATCGAGCTCGAGCGCCTCTGCCAGGAGGATCTCCTTGTCGGCGTCCTCGATCTCCTCGACCACGCGGCGGATCACCAGCACGTCGATCTCGCCGGTCTCCGAGTCGACCTCGACCTCGATCTGTTTGCCGGGCATGACGTTGCGTTCGAACGCCTGCTCCAGCGCCTCCTCGATCGACGTGAGGAGTTCCTCCTTGTCGAGGTTGCGCTCTGCGGCGAGCACGTTGAGGGCATCGATGAATTCCTTGTTCATCCTTCACTCCGGTCCGGTCCGTGGCTGCGTGATCGCAGCACGCCTGATTGTGGCCGCCCTGCGGCGGCGTGTCCCGCGCCGGTCGCCCGGCCGAAACGGTCCCCGCCTGGCGGCGGGGAACCCCGCCGCGCGGCGGGGGGGGTGCCTCAACGCGGCGAGTCGGGCCACTCCGCGAGATGGGCCCGCTCGATCTCGTCGAGGTGCAGCCGCCGTGGCGGCTCCCCCTCGGCGGTCTCGAACACGACGACGTCGCCCTCGACGGCGCGGACCCGGCCACTGAGCTGGGTCCCGCTCGCGCGGAGCTTGACCAGCAGGTCGCGGAACCGCTCGAAGTGACGCGCGGTGAAGAGCGGTCGCTGCGCGCCGGGCGATTCCACCTCGAGCTGGTACGCGCCCTCGATCGGGTCGAGCCGGTCGAGCTCGAGGCCGAAGGCCTCGGACGCGCGGCGCACGTCGTCGACCCCGACGACCTGCTCGTCGAGCCGGTCGATGCGGAGCAACACGCGCCGCGTTCGCCCGTGCGGGCCGACGGACACCTCGAGCACCTCGTAGCCGAGGGGCGTCAGGGCGTCGCGGGCGGCTTGCGTCAGGTCCATGCGGCCTCCGTCATCGCGACCCGGCGGGCGCGACGCGCGAGGGCGCGGGGCCTCTCAGGCGCGGGTCCGCGCGGGGGCGCGGGTCCGCGCCAGCGCAGGTCCGCGCAAGCGCGGGTGTCGCACGACGCGAGGGCGGGTCCTGGAACCCACCCTCGACGGCCGCCGGGACGTTGTCCGCCCACCAAGATAGCACGCGCGCCCGGCGCTCGTCTCGCGTGTCCGAGCCGGACGTCACCACGGCGGTCGGCCCGGGCGCCGGGCTTCGTCGCGGCCTCCGCACGCGGCACACCCCCCTAGCCGGTTGCGCGCCGGCCCGGTCGCGGGTACACTCCCCGACGATGCGCTGCGCGCCGCGAGCTACACGACCGCGATGACGTGCGTCCGCCCCGAGGGCGGAGGCATGCTCGTCGCGTGGTGGGACCGCCTGTCAGGGGGTCCCTTTTCGTTGGGTTCGCGGCCCGCCGCAACGCGGCGGCGCGCCGCGAGCGTGGCTGACCGGCGCGAGCCGGTACGGAGAGGACGACATGGACGCCGGACCTTGGATGGACGACGTGCTGCTCTTGACGCCGGGACCGACCCCGCTCCACCCCTGGGCGCAGGCGGCGCTCGGTTGGCCGATGCGGGGCCACATGGACCCCGATGTCTTCGCCCACAACGACGCGATCGTCGCCGACCTGCGCCGTCTCTACGCCGCAGAGCCCGACGCCTTCACCAGCCTGCTGGCGGGCTCGGGCTCGCTCGGCATGGAGGCGGGTCTCGCGAACCTCGTCGAGCCGGGCGAACGCCTGCTGGTCGCCAGCAACGGCGTGTTCGGCGATCGCATGGTCGAGATGGGACGGCGGCTCGGGGCCAAGGTGCACGTGCACCGCGTCGCGCCGGGCGAGGCAATCGAGCCCGACGGCCTGCGCCGCGCGGCCGAGCGGGTGTGCCCCGCCGTCGTCGCGCTGGTGCACGGCGAGACCTCCACCGGCGTGCTCAACCCGGTCGCCGACCTCGCGTCCGTGGTGCGGGACACCGGCGCGCTGTGGTCGGTCGACGCGGTGACCACCGTCGGCATGCTGGACTTCGACATGGCGGCCTGGGGGATCGACTACGCCTACACGGGGTCGCAGAAGTGCCTCTCGGCGCCGCCCGGGCTGGCGCCGGTGGCGGTCTCCGCCCGGGCGATGGCGCACGTGGCGGCGCGCCGCACGCCGGTGAGCACCTGGTACGCGGACCTCGTGGGGATGCGCGGGTACTGGGCCGCGGGCGAGGGCGGCCGCCAGTACCACCACACGGTGCCGATCCACCTGCACTGGGCGACCGGCGAGGCGATCCGGGCGGCCCTCGCCGAGGGCGTGGCCGCTCGTGCCGAGCGGGCGCGGCGGGTGGGGGAGGCCGTCGCGGCCGCCCTCGCTACCGTCGGCTTCGCGCACCTCGTCGCCGCGGGCGTCCGACTGCCCACCGTCCTCGCGCTGACGCTGCCCGACGGCGTCGACGACGCCGCCGTGCGCGCCGCGCTGCGGGCCGAGGAGCGCGTCAGCCTGGCCGGCGGGCTCGGCTCGACGGCGGGCCGGGTGTGGCGGCTGGGCCTCATGGGCGAGGCCGCCCGGCCCGAGCCCTACCGCCGCCTCATGACCGCGCTGGCCGCGGTGCTGCCGCGCTTCGGGCTCGCGGGGGCCGGCGAACTGCCGGCGGCCTTCGACGCCGCGTGGGCGGCCGCCGCGCCTCGTGCGCCGGAGCGGGTCGCCCCCGGCGCGACGGCCGCTGCCGCCGCGCTCGCCGCGGCCGCGGTCCGGTGAGCGGCGACCCCGGCGCCTCGGGCCCGCCGCCCGCGCTGGAGGTCCTGCGGGTCGACCCGCGGTTGCTCGACGTGGTGTCGTCGCTGTTCTGGGCGACCTTCCCGGATCGCCGCCTGGGGCGCGCCGAGCCCGATGCCGACGGGCGCGTCGCGCTGACCACCGACGCGCCGTGGCCGGCGGCGGCCGCGGAGCGCTGGCGCACCGCGCTGGACGAGCTGCTGCGGCAGCCCTTCGCCCGCGCCGGTGGCGCGTACCTGCGCGAGGTGCGGGACCGCGCCGGCCGACGGGAGGAGCTCGCGCTGCCGCTGGCGCCCGACGCCTACCGCGGCGGCGCCTGGCTCGTCGGGCCGTTCCGCGACGCATCGGCCGCGGACGCCTGGGCGGGGCGCGTGCTGCGCCCGCCGTGGGTCCACGACGTGCATCGGCACGGCGAGGACTGGTACGCGGACGTCTTCGTCGGCGACCCGCAGGCCTGACGCCCACCGGACCGATCGCAGGGCGTCGGCCGCGGTCAGGGCGCCAGCGTCGGGGCGACGACGAGCCGCGCGTAGGCGGTCGCCATGACCTCCGCGGGGTAGGGCATGTCGTGGTCGAGCCACCAGCCCACGAGCGCCAGCGATGCCGCGGCCAGGTGATGGGCGGCCAGGTCGACGGGCACGCCCGGCGGCGTCCGGAAGCTGGGGCTGGCGAGCACGCGGCTGCACACCGCCGCACGCAGGTCGCGCTCGAGGGTCCCGCTGCGCTGCGCGTCGAACAGCACCCGCAGCGCCGTCGCGTGGCCGGCGACGTAGTCGAAGAGATCGCGGCCGGCGTCCTCGAGCCGACCCGCCTCGGCGCTGGGCTGGAGGAGGTCGGCGAGCTCGCCGACGATGCCGCCCAGGACGTCGAGCAGCAGTTCCTCCTTGCTCTGGTAGTGGCGGAAGAAGGTCGCGTAGCCGACGTCGGCGACCGAGGTGAGCTCGCGGATCGTCAGGTCGGCGAAGGGGCGCTCCGCCGCGAGCTGCAGGAGTGCTCGCGCGAGGGCCTCGCGGGTGCGGCGCACGCGCCGGTCGAGGGCGGTCATCGGACGACGGTACCCCACCACACGTTTCGAGACACGCATATGTTACGCTACACGTGTCTCATAACGGTGCGGGCGCCGACCGCACGCACCCGCACGACCGGAAGGGCGTGGCGACGATGTGGCCCGGCGTGGCGATCCTGTGGGCGTATGACCTCGCGGCGCTCCTGGCGCTGCCGGTGGCCGTCAAGTCCCTCACCGCGCTCCCCGACGAGGTGGTGCGGAAGTTCCAGCACGTCGCCTACGCGGGCTCGATCTTCCTCCTGCTCGGCCTCTTCGAGCGCTGGACCCAGGCGGTGGCGGCGGCGGCCGGCCTCGCGCTCTTCGCCTTCCCCGCGCTGTGGCTGTGGGAGCGTCATCCCAGTTACCGTCGGCTGCTGGCGGACCGCTCCCCCGGTGGGGGCGAGATGCGGCGGCAACTGCTGCTGGCGGTGATGGTGTTCTCGCTGCTGATCGCGTTCTTCTGGGGCCTGCTCGGCCCCGCGTGGCGGCCGGCGATCGCCGTCGCGGTCATGGTCTGGGGTCTCGGCGACGCGGCGGCGGCCCTGGTCGGCCGCTTCCTCGGGCGCCATCGCCTGGTCCATCGGCTCGTCGAGGGGGCCAAGACGCTGGAGGGCACGGCGGCGATGGTCGTCGCGGGCGCCATCGCGGCCTTCGTCACCCTCTTCCTCTACGGTGGGGCCTCGTGGTGGGTGAGCCTGCTCGCCGCGGTGTCGCTCGCGCCCCTCGCCGGCGCGGTGGAACTCGTCTCCCGCCGCGGGTCCGACACCGTCACGGTCCCTCTGGTGACCGCCGTGGGGCTTGTCCCGTGGTGGCTGCTCGTCGTCGCCTCGAGGGCCTAGATGCCCCGCCCGACGCCCGACCCGGACGCCCGCCGCGAGCGGACGCTGCTCGTCGCGTTGCTGCTGAGCGCGTGGGCGCCCTTCGTGACCGGTTGGGCCGTGGTCCTCAGCCAGTCGACCACCCAGGTCGCCGATTTCGTCCGCCGGACCGTCGAGCTCGGCGCCGTGACGGTCGCCTGGGCGGTCTTCCGGCGCCTTCGTCGGCGGGAGCCCGCGCCCGCCGAGGCGGCCCGGCTCGAGCGCATCGCGGCCTGGGCCGTGGGCGGCGCCCTGGCCATCTCCGGCGCTGTCACGCTCCTCCTCGCGCTCCGCCGCGGCGCCGGCTTCGCGCCCGGCGGCGACGTCCGCCTCGGCCTGCTCGTCGCCGTCCTCGGGCTGGCGACCAACGGCTGGTTCTGGCGGCGCTACGCGGTCTTCGCCCGCGAGCGTCCCGGGCGCCTCATGGAGGGTCAGCGCACGCTGTACCGCGCCAAGGTCGTCGTCGACGCCTGCGTGATCGCGGCGCTCGCGTCGGTGGCGCTCGCCCCCGGGCGGCCGGTGACCCGCTGGGTCGACCTGGCCGGGTCCGTCGCGGTCGCCCTCTACCTGCTGTGGAGCGCCGCGCGGGCGGTCGCGGGCGGCCGTGGGCCCGCCGCCGCCGTTGCGGCCCCCGCCGACACGGTCGCGCCGCAGGGCCACGCCGCGACGCGCCGAGGTTGACGCGCGCGGGCCGATGCCGTACGCTCCCGGTCGATGGGAACGCCACGTTCGCCCTTTCCCCAGCTCGCGTAGGACCGCCCGGACGCGCGAGCCGCGACCGACCCCTGCGCACCGCCCCGCGACCCCGCGAAGGCGGTGCTTTCGTTTGGGCGCGGGGCGCCACCCGCCGGACCCGCGAAGAGCCGTAGCCTCGAGGAGACGCATGAACGACGACACCCTGCACGCGATCGCCACCGCCCCCGACCTGCGCGAGCTGCAGGCCCTGCGGGTCCGCCTGCTCGGCAAGAAGGGCGAGCTCACGGAGGGCCTGAAGTCGCTCGGCGCGCTGCCCCCCGACGAGCGCCGCGCCCGCGGCGCGGCGCTGCACGAGCGCAAGCGCGCGGTCGAGGCGGCCCTCGAGGCGCGCAGGGCGGCGCTGGAGCGGGCGGAACTCGACGCCCGCCTCGCGGCGGAGCGCCTCGACCTCACCCTGCCCGGCGAGCGCGTCCCCGCGGGCGCGCACCACCTGCTGACGCAGGTGACGAACCGGCTGCTCGACGTGTTCGCCTCGCTCGGCTACGAGGTCGTCGTCGGCCCCGAGTTGGAGGACGACCGCCACAACTTCGGGGCCCTCAACTTCCCACCGGACCACCCGGCGCGCGACACGCAGGACACCTTCTGGACGACCGACGGCCGCCTGCTGCGCACGCACACCAGCCCCATGCAGGTGCGCTACATGGAGAGCCACGAGCCGCCCTTCCGGGTCGTCGTCCCGGGGCGCGTGTTCCGCAACGAGGCCGTCGACGCCACCCACGAGGCGCAGTTCCATCAGCTCGAGGCGCTGGTCGTCGGCGAACGCATCACGATGGCCGACCTCAAGGGGGCGATCACCGAGATGGCCACGGCACTACTCGGGTCCGGCACCCGCACGCGGCTGCTGCCGACCTACTTCCCGTTCGTGGAACCCGGCGCCGAGTTCGCGATCTGGTGGCAGCATCCCAAGACCGGCCGCGAGGAGTGGCTCGAACTCGGCGGCTGCGGCATGGTCCACCCGCGGGTCTTCGAGGCCGTCGGGTACGAGGGCGTGACCGGCTTCGCGTTCGGCTTCGGCATCGAACGGCTGGCGATGGTCAGCTACCAGGTCAGCGACATCCGCGACCTCTTCCGGGGCGACCTGCGGCTGCTCGAGCAGTTCCGGGGGGTGGCGTGATGCGCGTGCCCTACGGCTGGCTGGGCGAGCTGGTGGAAGGGCTGCCGCCGCTCCAGGAGACCGCCGACCTGCTCGCCGGCCTCGGGCTCGGGGTCGAGACGACCCAGCACCTGCCCGGTGCACCGGTGGGCGTGCGAGTCGTGTCGGTGCTCGCCGTCGCGCCCGTCGCGGGCGCGCTCCAGCGCGTGGAGATCGACGACGGCGAACGGCGCATCACCGTGGCCTGCGCGGCACCCAACGTGCGGGTGGGCATGCGTGCCGCCCATGCCCCGCCGGGCACGCGCCTCCCCGGCTTCGACGGCGCCCTCGAGGTGCGCGAGGTCGGCGGCGTTCGCTCCGAGGGGATGCTGTGCAGCCCGCGCGAGCTGGGGCTCTTCGAGCACGCGGCGGGCCTGCTCGCGCTCGGCGACGACGCGGCGGTCGGGGCGGACCTGGCCGAGCTGTGGCCCGCCGACGACGTCATCGAGCTCGAACTGACGCCCAACCGGGCCGACGCCTTCAGCGTGCTCGGGGTGGCGCGGGATCTGGCGGCCAAGCTCGACACCGTGCTGCGTCACCCGGCCGCGGGCCTCGAGGCGGCCGCCGGCGACCCGTCGATCGCGGACGGCCTCGAGGTCCGCGTCGCCGACCCCGAGCGCTGCCCCCGCTTCAGCCTACGGCGCGTCGACGGCGTCCGCGTGGGGCCCTCGCCGGTGTGGCTGCAGCGGCGTCTCGCCCTCCTGGGGCTGCGGCCGCGCAACGTGGTCGTCGACGTCACCAACCTCGTCACCTTCGAGCTCGGTCAGCCGTCGCACGCCTACGACCTCGAGGCGCTCGAGGGCGGCGTGCTCGAGGTGCGCCGGGCGGCGCCGGGCGAGCGCCTGATCACGCTCAACGAAGACGAGCTGACGCTCGACCCGGAGGACCTCGTCATCGCGACGCCGGACCCCGAGGGCGGCAGCCGCGCCATCGGCCTCGCCGGCGTGATCGGCGGGCGCGACGACTCCGTGCGTGACGCCACCACCAGCGTCGCCGTCGAGGTGGCCTCCTTCGAGCCGATCGGCGTCAGGCGTACGGGCAAGCGCCACAAGCTCGTGACCGACGCCCGCATCCGCTTCGAGCGGGGCGTCGACCCGGCGCTGCCGCTGTCGGCGAACGCGCGAGTGACGACGCTGTTGGCCGCGCTCGCCGGTGGGCGACCCCACCCGGGCGTGCGCTGGGTCGCCGCGGCCGCACCGGCCGCGCCGGCGATCGGCTTCCGGCCGTCCCAGGTCGGGTTCCTGGTCGACGTCGCGGTGCCGGCCGACGAGCAGCGGCGCTACCTGGAGCGCCTCGGGTGCGCGGTCGAGGTCGCGGCGCCGGACCGCTGGCGGGTCACGCCCCCCACGTGGCGGGCCGACCTCGAGCTCGAGGTCGACCTCATCGAGGAGGTCGCCCGACTCCACGGTTACGAGCACATCGGCAGCACCCACCCGCACCTCGCCTTCGTGCCCCCAGCGACCGACCCGACCCACCGCCGCCTGCGCGAGCGGCTCGTCGGGGCGGGGATGGTCGAGGCCATCGGCTACGTCTTCACGAGTGAGGACGACCTCGCCCGCGCCCGGGCGCCGGCGGCGCGCGTGCGTCTGAGCGAGCCGCAGGGCATCGAGCGCGCGGTCCTGCGAACCTCGCTGCTCCCGGGCCTGCTGGCCGCCGCCCGGCTCAACCGGGACGCCTCGCGCCTGGCGCTGTTCGAGGTGGGTCACGTGTTCCTCGACCACGAGGAGGAGCGCCTCGGCCTCCTGTGGCGCGGTCACGGCGCGTCCAGCGGCTGGCGGCCGCCGCAGGCTCACGACGTCTACGCGGCCAAGGGCGCGCTGGAATCGCTGGCGGAGGGCCTGGGCGCGGACCTCACGCTGCGGCCCGCGGCCTTCGACGACCTGCACCCGGGGGTCAGCGCGGAGATCCTGTGGCAGGGAACGCCCGTGGGGCGCTTCGGGCGACTCCACCCCGAGGTCGCGGCGGCCTGGGGCTGTGGCGACGTCGTGGTGGCGGAGCTGCGCCTGCCGCTCGAGGCGCGGCCGCCGAGGCTCCACGAGCTGCCGCGGCAGCCCTACGCCGAACGCGACCTCGCGGTCGTGCTGCCGGTCGACGTGACGTACGCCGAGCTGCAGGCGCGCTGTGCGGCGGCCGCCGGCCCGCGCCTGGTCGAGCTGTTCGCGTTCGACGTGTACCAGGGTCCGCAGGTGGAGGCGGGGCACAAGAGCGTCGCCCTGCGCTTCCGCTTCCGGCACCCCGATCGCGCGCTCACCGATGCGGAGGTGGACGCCGACATGGCGGCCATCATGGCGGCGCTGCGCGGCGCCGGGTATGCTTGGCGCACATGACCTGGCTCGACGCCGTCCTCCTGCTCATCGTCGCCGCCACCACCGCGGTCGCCTCGGAGCGACGGATGGCGGGCCTGGTGGTCGGCGTCGGCGGCGCGCTCGCGCTCCGGCCACTGCTGGCGCTGGCGCAGTTGCAGCCCTGGCTGGGCATCGTGGGCGCGCTCGTGGCCGGGCTCGTCCTGGCCCTGGTGGGCCGTCAGTTGCTCCCGGCGGCACCGCGCAACGCGCGCTGGCCGCGGCTGCTCGGCGGCCTCGGCGGGGCGCTGCTCGGCTTCGCCATCGTCGTGACGCTGGTGACCTCGTTGCCCATCCAGCGCAACCCGGTGGAGCCGGGCCTGATCTACTACCCTCCGCGCGACCTGCCGGCCCCGCTGCAGCGGGCCGTGGCCGAGTCGTCGCTGGTCGCCTTCGGGCGCTCGGTGCTGCTCTTCCCGCTGCTCGATCCGCGCGGCGGGATCGAGGCCGGCGAGCGCTCGGTGATCTCGGCGCTGCACGCGGTGGCGGTGGTCGGCGAGCCGTGGCGTTCGCAGGCCGTGCACGCCGAGCCGTAGGCCACGCGCCGGCGCCGCGCTGGCGCCATGACGCAAAACGGGCGGGGTGGACATCCACCCCGCCCGCGTCGTGCCGATTCGGCGCTCAGTCGATGCCGACGTCGCCGCAGGCGACGATCGTGCTCATCTGGTCGGGGGCGAGGTGGACCATCAGCGCGTGGGCGCTCCCGACGATCCAGGTGAAGGGAACGTCGACGGTGGTCGACGACCAGCCACTGTCGCCGTCGACGTTGTTCAGCGGGATGACGACGCCTCCGGCGCTGCCGCAGCGGCCGCCGTGGAAGTGGATGGGGTGGTCGCCGCCGGCGGGCGTGCCTTCGAGGTTCACCTGGACCTGGCTCGTGCCGCGGCCCATGTCGACGATGAGGACGCTGCCCGCGACGCCGCTGCCGGCGACGGCGTCGAGGTCGTAGTACACGTAACCGGACGGCAGGGTCTGGCCGGTCAGCGCCGCCAGGACGGCCTTGGGCAGCAGGACCGCGTCGATCACGTGGATGACGCCGTTCGACGCCTCGATGTCGGTCGCGATGACGTTGGCCTGGTCGACCATCACGCCGTCGGCCGTCGACACGGCGAGGTACTCGCCCTGGACGGTGCGCGCCTTGTCGAGTGCCACGACGTCGGCGGCGCGGACGTCACCGGCGACCACGTGGTACGTGAGCACGGCCGTCAGCAGGTCGACGTCGGCGAGGACGGCGTCGAGCGCGCCCGCGGGCAGCGCCTCGAAGGCGGCGTTGGTGGGGGCGAAGACGGTGAACGGGCCCTCGCCGGCAAGCGTGTCGACCAGGCCGGCGGCGGTCACCGCGGTCACGAGGGTGCTGAAGTCCTCGTTGCCGACGGCGATGTCGACGATCGTCTGGGCGGCGCCCCAGGAGAGGACCGCGGCGGCGAGCAGGGTGGTGAGCGTACGCTTCATGTCAATCGACCTCCAGAGAGTGTCTAAGGTTTGTACAATGTGATGCTACGGGCGTCCCCCGCCCGCGAATGAATCGCAGGCTACGAAGTCGAGGGCGTCTCAAATCAGGCCGCGCTGCTGCAGCCACCAGTACGCGAGCAGGCCGAGAGCGCCGAAAAGCAGCCAGCGCCACGGTCGACCGCCACCCGCCGTTCGCGTGCCCCGACCCCGCGGGCGCCCACCGATGCTCGCGCGGGCGTCCTCGGCGTCGCGCCGCGCCGCGTGCCGCTGCGCCCGCCGCAACGCCGCGACGCTCTTGCCGATCTGCCCCTTGCGGCGGTACGCCACGCCGAGGTTGTGGTGGGCGTTGGCGAAGCCCTCGTCGACCCGGATGGCGCGCTCGTAGTCCTCGATCGCGCCGTCGACGTCCCCGGCCTCGAGCTTGACGTTGCCGCGGTTGGTGAGACCCCGCACGTGGTTGGGGTCGCGCGCGAGGCCCGCCTCGAAGTGGTCGAGGCCGGTCGCGTCGTCGCCCTCGAGGACGGCGAGGGTGCCCAGGAGGATCTCGCGCTCGGCCGTGAACACGTCGCTGCGCAGCTCGGCGAGCGCGGCGCGCGCCGCCTCCGGCTCACGCCGGTCCACGGCGGGGACCGCGACCGCCAGTCGCTCCAGGTCGGCCGCGAGCGCGTCCCAGTCGAGCCAGTCGAGCGGCCGGCGCTCCAGGGCGTCGAACCGCCGGCGCGCGCGCGCGAGCGCCTTCGCGCGGACCGCGCTCTCGACCTCGGCGAGCGTCTGCAGCGTGTCGAACGTGGCCTCGTCCTCCTCGCCACCGGCCAGCCGCAGGGTGCGGGACGCCAGGTCGAAGCGACCCAGCCGCGCCAGCGTCCGCCAGTCACCCGCCGTGGCGAGGGAGATCAGCGGATCCTGCGCCGTGGTGTTGGTCGGGACGTCGTTCGGGTCGCTCATGACGTCGACCCGTCGAGCGCGGCCGCCTCACCGGGGGCGAGGCCGCCGCGCGCGGTCGCGGCGACGGCGGCGGACGCCGCCCTCGGCGCGGCGACGAGGTCGCGGTAGAGATCGTCGTACGCGCGCGCGGCCCGCGCCCAGTCGAAGCGCGCCGCCATGGCGGCCGCCTGCATGCTGCGCCACCGCGCACGATCGTCGACCACCCGGCGCGCTCGCGACAGCGCCGCGGCCAGGGCCTGACCCTCGGCGGCGGCGAAGAGGAACCCCGTGCGTCCGTCGTCGATCGTGTCGAGGAGCCCGCCGGTGGCGCGGGCGACCGGCAGCGTGCCGTAGCGCATCGCGATGAGTTGCGCCAGGCCGCAGGGCTCGAAGCGCGAGGGCACGACCAGCGCGTCGGCGCCGGCGTAGATGCGGCGGGCCAGGCCCTCGTCGTAGCCGATGCGGCCACCCAGGCGATCGGGGTGCGCGGCGAACGCCGCCGCCAGGGCGGCCTCGAGCGCGGGGTCGCCGGCGCCCAGCAGCGCGAGGTTCCACCCCTGCGCGAGCGCCGCCGGCAGCGCGTCGATCAGCAGGTCGATGCCCTTCTGGTCGGCGAGGCGAGAGACGACGCCGAGGAGGGGCCGTCCCGGATCCAGCCCTAGCTCGCGGCCCAGCGCGGCGCGGCAGGCCGCCTTGCCAGCGAGGTCGTCGGCGTCGTAGCTGGCGGCCAGCGCCGCGTCCGTCGCGGGATCGAACGCCTCGAGGTCCAGCCCGTTGAGGATGCCGACCAGCCGCGGCCCGAGGTCGGCGAACGCCTGTTCGAGCCCGTAGGCGACGGCCGGCCGCAGCAGCTCGCGGGCGTACGTCGGCGAGACCGTCGTCACGCGGTCGGCCGTGCGCAGGCCCGCGTGCAGCAGGTTCCCCTTGCCGTGCAGGGCCAGCGGCCCGGCCAGCGTGCCCGGCAGCCGGCCCCAGGCGACGACGTCGGCGGCGTCCGCCCACCCCTGGTACTGGGCGTTGTGCACCGTCAGCACCGAGGGCAGGCCCGCGAGGCCGGGCGGCAGCAGCGCGGCGTGCCGCAACAGCGCGGGGACCGCGGCGGCGTGCCAGTCGTGCGCGTGGACGACGTCGGGCGCGAAGCCGAGCCGGGCCGCGACCGCGGGCACGGCGCGCGAGAAGAGCGCGAAGCGGCGGGCGTCGTCCGGATAGCCGTACAGGGCGTCGCGCTGGAAGAGCGGGTGGCCCACGAACGCGAAGCGCACGCCGCCGGCCTCCAGCGTGCCGACGCCGACGGCGACGTGCCCCCCGTCGAAGGGGACGTCGACGTCGCCGATCCACAGCGGTGGCGGCTCGGCCGCGAGGCGCGCGTACCACGGGTGGACGACCAGGACGGCGTGGCCGAGCGCGGCCTGGGCCGCGGGCAGGGCGCCGAGCACGTCGGCGAGGCCACCGGTCTTCGCGTAGGGGACCGCCTCGGCGGTCGCATGGAGGAGCTGCACGCCGGCCAGTCTACCGCGACACCGGTCGAGCGCCCTGCGCGGGGCGCCCGGGCGGCGCCTCGGGAGGCGGCGGGGCAGCGGCCGCGGGTGCGCACCAGGACACGGTTCTCATGCCCGAGGGCACCTATACTGCCGCATGAACTTCTGCCCCAACGTGCCCACCAACCCCCGCTCCCCGGAGCTCTCGTGAAGCGGCCCGTCTTCTTCGCCGTGCTGGTGACCGCGCTGCTGACGACCGTCGTGGTGCAGGCCCAGCTGTCGCGTGACTTCGCCGGCGAGTTCCTCGGCACGCCCGGTGGCCGCGCCCTCGTGCAGGCCTACGGTGCGCTCAAGACCGGCTACCTCGAGGACATCGACGACGAGGCGGTCATCCGCGGCGCGATCACCGGCATGATCGAGGCGGTCGGCGACCCCTTCACCTACTACCTCGAGCCCCGCGACGCGGCGCGGGAGCTGCAGGACCGCAGCGGGAGCTTCGAGGGCATCGGCGCGGTGCTGACGCCCTACAACCGGCAGACCGGTCGCGGCGTCGAGATCCTCAACGTGTACCGCGACGGCCCCGCGTACGAGGCCGGCGTCCAGCGCGGCGACATCTTCCTCGAGGTCGACGGCGTCGACGTCGCGGACGCGACCACCACGGAGGTGGTCGAACTGGTCCGCGGCCCCGGCGGCACGACCGTCCGCATCAGCTTCCTGCGCCCGGGCGAGGACGAACCCGTCGTCTTCGAGATCGTGCGCGCCACGATCGAGATCGTCAACGTGTCGGGCGCGATCGTCGACGGCGACGTGGGGTACGTGCACATCAGCTCCTTCGGCAACCAGCTCGTCTACGAGCAGCTGTTGGAGACGATCATGCGGCTGCAACTCGACGGGGCGAAGTCGTTCGTGCTCGACCTGCGCGACAACCCGGGGGGCCTGTTGACCCAGGGCATCCTGGTGGCCGACGAGTTCCTCGAGGACGGCGACATCGTCTTCCAGCGCGCGCGGGGCGTCACCCAGCGGCTGGCGTCCGCCGATCCGGGCGGCCTGGTCGACGCGCCCATGGCCGTGCTCGTCAACCGCAACTCGGCCTCCGCGTCGGAGATCGTCGCGGGCGCGCTGCAGGAGAACGGCCGCGCGCTGGTCATCGGGGAGCCGACCTTCGGCAAGGGCGTCGCCCAGAGCGTCGTGTCGCTGGCCGATGGCGGCCAGTTCGCCTACACCTCGTTCGAGTGGTTGACCCCCGAGCGACGCTCGATCAGCGACGAGGGGATCGCGCCCGACGTGCGCGTGACCGACTCGCGGCTGGCCCAGACGATCGCCGTCGAGGGCCGCGGTGGCGACACCGGTCAGACGATCACCATCCTGATCGACGGCGTGGAGGTCGGCAGCACCGAGGTGGGCGAGGACGGCACCTTCGAGTTCGTCGCCCTGGGCCGCCGGCCGCAGCTGTCCGAGATCCAGGGCGAGGCGCTGGTCGACCTGGAGGGCGACGACATCCTGCTCGAGGCGATCGCCGCTCTGCGGGACGGCAGGGCGGCCGCCCTGGGCGCGCGCTGAGCACGGGGGGCGCCCCGTGGCTCCCGCCGCGGGGCGCACTCGGCTCGACGACGCGAGATCGCCGGCCATGATCGAGGTCGAGGGCCTGGTCAAGCGTTACGGCACGCATCTGGCGGTCGCGGGGGTCGACCTCCGCGCGCGGCCGGGCGAGGTCGTGGCCCTGTTGGGACCCAACGGGGCCGGGAAGTCGACGACCATCCGCGCCATCACCGGGCTGTTGCGCCCGACCGCGGGGCGCGTTCGGGTATGCGGTCACGACGTCGTGCGCGCGCCGCTCGCCGCCAAGTCGAAGCTCGGTTTCGTGCCCGACCGCCCGTACCTCTACCCCAAGCTGACCGCGCGCGAACTGCTGCGCTTCATCGGGCGGCTCCGCGGCGTCCAGGACGGCGACCGGCGGGCGGACGCGTGGCTGGAGGCCTTCGCGCTGGCGCCCGTGGCGAACGAGCTCATCGAGACCTACTCGCACGGCATGCGCCAGAAGCTCACCTTCGCGGCGGCCCTGCTGGCCGAACCGGCGGTGCTCGTCGTCGACGAGCCGATGGTGGGGCTCGACCCGCGGGCGGCGCGGCAGGTCCGCGACCTCATGCGCGGCCACGCGGACCGCGGTCACACCGTGCTGCTCACCACCCACGCGATGGACGTGGCGGAGGCGTTGGCCGACCGCGTGGTCGTGCTGCACCGGGGGCGCGTCGCCGCCGAGGGGGCCATGGCGGAGCTGCGCGCCGCCGCGGGGACGGGCGAGGAAGGCCTCGAGGCGATCTTCCTGCGGCTGACCGAGGAGGCGAGCGAGGGGCCGCCCCCGTGGGGTCCGGCCGCCGCGGACGGGTCCCGGCGGGCGGGGGAAACGGCGGGGCGCGGCGGGTGAGGCGCCCCCGCTCACCCGCTCGCAGGGCGGGCCTGGTCGCCCTCCGGGCCCGCGCGTTCGTCCACGCGGTGCGTCGGGCGCCCGGGCGCTACCTCGTGGGCGGCGCCCTCATGGGCCTGGTCGCCTGGGGCATGGCGGTGCTCGTCGACCGGGGCGTCCGCTGGATCGACGCCTACCCGCTGATCGGCACCATCGCGGACGCCGCCCTGCGGCGCAGCGTCGAGGCCTTCGTCACCGTCCTCGTGCTGGCGGTCGCCTTCTCCGTCCTGACCACCGCCATCACGACCCTCTACACGGCCGCCGACCTGCCGCTGCTCCTCGCGTGGCCGCTCCCGGCCGAGCGCGTGTTCCGGCTCAAGGTATTCGAGACCTACCTCGCGTCGGCCGCCCTCCCGGCCCTCCTCACGCTGCCCGTGCTGGTGGGCCTGGGGACCGCGCGCGGCGCGCCCTGGAGCTACTACCCGCAGGCGGCGGTCGCCGTGCTGGCGCTCTACGCCCTGCCGGTCGCGGCCGGGTCGCTGCTGGCGCTCCTGCTCATGCGCCTGGCGCCCGCCGGGCGCGTCAAGGAGGTGGCGACGGCCGCCAGCGTCGTGCTCGCCGCCGGCCTCGTCGTCGGCCTGCGCGCCCTCCGCCCGGAGCAGCTGGCCGAGCTGACGCCGGAGGAGTTCGAGGCCTTCCTCGCGGGCTTCGCGTCGCTGGACCTCGGTGTGTCGCCGGCCACCTGGGCCGGGGACGCGATCTGGAACGGCCTGTCGGGCGTCGTGTCGCCGGCGCTGCCGCTGCTCGCCCTGGTCGCCTGGGCCTCGCTCGCCCTGCTCGGCCGCGTCGCCGCGTGGGCTTACCAGGTCGGCTGGGTCCGCTCGCTCGACGGGTCGTCGCGCCCACGGGACCCTCGGCCGCGACCGGCGGCCTGGTGGGAGCGTCCGCTGGCCCGCTGGGGCGGCGGCGGCGCCGTGGTCGTCAAGGACCTGCGCCTGCTCATGCGCGACCCGACCCAGTGGTCGCAGCTGCTGGTGCTGGTGGCGCTCGCCGGCGTGTACCTCGTGAGCACCGCCAGCCTCGAGGTCGAGGGGCAGCGCTTCCGCGACGCGCTGGGGACCCTCAACGTCGCCTTCCTGGGGTTCCTCCTGGCGGGGGTGGGGGTGCGGTTGGCGTTCCCCGTCGTGTCGCTGGAGGGCGAGGGCCTGTGGTTCCTGCGCACCGGACCGATCGGTGCGACCGCGGTGCTGGGGGCGAAGTTCGCCTACGCGATGCCGCCGCTGCTGCTGCTCGGTCTCGGCCTCGGCTTCGCGCAGGCGACGCTGCTCGACGTCTCGGTCAACCTGGCGAGCGCCTCGATCGTCGCCGGCGGCCTGGCCGCGATCGCGGTCACCGGTCTCGGCGTCGGGCTGGGGGCGGCCTACCCCCGGTACGACGCGACGCAGGCGGCCGAGGTGCCGGTGTCGCCCGGCGGCCTGCTGTACATGACGCTCGCGTTGCTGTACGCCGCCGGGTTGACGCTGCTCCTCGCGTACCCGGCGTGGACGACGCTCGTCGACCCGGCGGTGCCGGTGTGGTCCACGCCGGCGGGCCTGCTGACCGGCGCGCTGGCCGTCGCCTGGACCACGGCGTTCGCCGGCGGCGCGCTCGCCTTCGGCCGCTGGCGCTTCGTCCGCTACGAGAGCGGGTGCGATTGAGGGCGGCGGCTGCGCCGCCGCCCTCAATCGCCATGGCGAGGCGGCGCAGCCGCCTCGCCCAGTGATGCCCGCACCGCCGCCCGCGATCGCCATGGCGAGGCGGCGCAGCCGCCTCGCCCGTCAGTCGCCTCGCGCCGACGGGCCGGCCCGTCGGACGTCTTCGGGCACCTGCGCCGCGAAGCGCCGGAAGTTGGTGTGGAACATCGCGGCCAGCTCCTGCGCCTGGGCGTCGTACGCCGCGACGTCGCTCCAGGTGGCGCGCGGCTCGAGCAGCGCCGAAGGCACCCCTTCGACCGCCAGCGGCACGTCGACCCCGAACACCGGGTCGCGCCGCATCGGCGCGTCGTCGAGCGCACCCGATAGCGCCGCCTCCACCAGTGCCCGCGTGTGGGACAGCTTCATGCGGTGACCGACGCCGTAGGCGCCGGCCGTCCAGCCGGTGTTGACGAGCCACACCCGGGCGCCGTGCTCGCGCAGGCGGTCGCCCAGCATCTCGGCGTAGCGGACCGGCGGCAGTGGCATGAAAGGCGAGCCGAAGCAGGCGGAGAAGGTCGCCTGCGGCTCGGTGACGCCCCGCTCCGTGCCCGCGACCTTGGCGGTGTAACCCGAGAGGAAGTGGTACCTCGCCTGCGCCGCGTCCAGGCGCGCGATCGGCGGCATGACGCCGAAGGCATCGGCGGTCAGGAACACGACCGTCGCCGGGTGCCCGGCGCGTCCGCTGCTCGAGGCGTTGGGGACGAAGTGGAGCGGGTACGCCGCCCGGGTGTTCTCCGTCTTGTGGGCGTCGGCGAAGTCGATCGCGCGCGTGGTCGGATCGACCACGACGTTCTCGAGCACGGCGCCGAAGCGGGTGCTGGCGCCGTAGATCTCCGGCTCGGCGTGGGGATCGAGCCCGATCGCCTTGGCGTAGCAGCCGCCCTCGAAGTTGAACACGCCCGTGTCCGACCAGCCGTGCTCGTCGTCGCCGATCAGCGTCCGGCTCGGGTCGGCCGAGAGGGTCGTCTTGCCCGTCCCGGAGAGCCCGAAGAAGAGCGCGACCCGGCCGTTCGCGTCGTGGTTCGCCGAGCAGTGCATGGGGAGGATCCCACGCAGCGGGAGCACCAGATTGAGGGCCCCGAAGATCGACTTCTTGATCTCGCCGGCGTACTCCGAGTTGGCGATCAGCACGAGGCGCTTGCCGTAGTCGACCGCGATCGCGGTGCTGCTGCGGGTCCCGTGGCGCGCGGGATCGGCCCTGAACGACGGCAGTACCAGCACCGTCCAGCCGGTCGCGGGATCGGCCTCGCCGCTGCGCACGAACAGGTTGCGGACGAAGAGCGCGTGCCAGGCCCGTTCGCTGACGACCCTGACCGCCACCTGCGTGGCGGGATCCGCGCCCGCGTACAGCTGCTGGACGAACAGCCGCTTGCCACCGGCCGCGTCGAACATCTCCTCCTGCAGATGGGCGAAATGCTGCGGATCGAGCGGCTGGTTCACGGGGCCCCAGTCGACCAGGTCCTCGGTCACCGCATCGCGCACCACGAACTTGTCCTTCGGCGAGCGACCGGTGAACTTGCCGGTGTCGGCGACGAGCGGGCCGCCCTCCGCGATCGTCGCCTCGCCGCCGCGCACCGCGTACTCGTACAGCGCCGCGGGCCGGGCGTTGGTCACGGGGTCGATCAGCGGCAGCCGCAGCGGGTCGGTGATGTCGTGCGGGAACTCGGCCATCGGATCCTCGCTCTCGGGAGATCGGCGGGCCGCCGCGCGGACGCAACGGCGCCCACGGCCCGCGCGGTCGCTGACCTGCCGCCGCGCGACCGCCGCGAAGCACGGGTGTGCCCCGTTATACCAGGACGCCTCGGCCCGGCCCGGAGCGCCCGTCCGGCGGGCGCGAGCGCGCCTTCACCAGCGCCAGGTGACGCCGAGGCGCGCGGTCGACCGCTCGGTCGAGAGGTCGAGCCCGAGCTCCAGGGCCCAACCCGGCGCCAGGCCGTAGCGCCCGCCGATGGCCAGCGACGGCCCGCCGGTCGCGGCCGTGCCGGCGGCCACGTCGAAGCGCCCCGTCACGTCCATCGCGACCGGCCCCAGCTGGTAGGTGAGCGCGACCTCGTTGCTGAAGGCGTCCCCGCCCAGGGTGGAGACGCGGTAGGAGGCGAAGACCTCGTCGCTCAGGTAGCCACCCAGGCGCAGCGACACGCCGAAGGCGTCCTCGCCGTCGAGCAGGGCGGACAACGCCGTCGTCCGCAGCTCGACCACCTCCACGCCCAGCGCCTCGGACAGCGCCGCCTGGAGCTCACCGGTGATCAGCACGTCGACGGCCGTGTCCAACGCGCTCTGCGCCACGGCGCCCGCGAAGCCACCGCCCGCCTCCAGGCGCCCGAGCGTCAACAGCGTCAGCAGCTCGAGCTCCGTGAGCGCGCGCGCCCCGCCACCGTCGAGCCCCTCGACGACCGCGTCGCTCGTCAGCGTCGGCGTCAGGTCGAGGGTGAAGCCGGCGTCGCCGTCGATCGCCTCGCCTGCGAGCACCAGTACGACCTCGAAGCGCTGACCCGCCGGCGCGAGGAAGCGCACCGTCTCGCCCGCGGGCACGACGCGCCCCTTGTCGAAGGTGGCGCGGCCGCCGACGCGCACGGCGGGGTAGACGCCGCGCGTGGGGTCGAAGGTCGCCAGCGCCTCGGTCAACTCCAGGTCGCGGCCGGCGAAGCGGACGGTGCCCCGCAGCGCGGTCACCTGGCCGCTCAGGCGTGGCGCCGCCGCCGTGCCGACCAGCGATAGGTCGACGCTCGCCTCCGCGTTCCCGATCGACTCGTTGAACGTCACCCGCTGGGGTGCGACGATGCGGACGCCATCGAAGCGGAAGCGCTCGCGCGGGTCGCCGACGGGGGTGGGTGCGACGGCCGCCGGCGGCGTCGCGTCCCCGTCCACCGACGGCGCGGTCGCCGCCCGCGCGGCGAAGGCGGCGCGCGTCGCGAGGTCGATGCGCGCCTCGCTCGCGTCGATCCGCCCACCCAACCGGACGCCGTCACCGTCATCGGCCAGTCGCAGGTCCGCGTCGAGGCGAGCGTCGGCGATGGCGAGGAAGGGGAGGGTGACGTTGAGGTCGCGCCCGCTGATGCGGAGGTCGAGCGGTGCCAGCGGTCCCTCGATCGTGAAGGGCGACCCGAGGGTCCCGCTCACGCTGAGCGTCGGGGCCAGGTCGTCGCTCCAGGCGAGTGCCGCCGTGATCGCCTCGACCCGCCCGATGAAGGGGACGTCGAGGTCGCCGGCGGCGCGGGCGTCGAGGCCGAAGCCGCCCTCGGGGAAGGGGCCGATGCGCCCGCTGGTCGCGAGCTCGAGCCGGCCGGTCAGAGGATCGATCGCCACGATCTCGGCACGACCGCTCCAGTCCTGGTCGCGGAGGGTGAAGCGGGTCTCGAGCAGCTGGTAGCGGGTGCCCGCGACCAGCAGCCGGAGGTCGTCGGTGCGCAGCGCCACGTCGGGCGACGCCGGCGTGCCGTGGGCGGTGACGACGAGGTTGCCCTCGGCGGAGACGCCGTAGCGCGCGAAGCTCGGCACCAGGCCGAGCAGCGGCCCGAAGTCGGCCGCCTGCGCGAGCAGCTCGAGGTCGAGCACTTCCGGCGTGATGCGGCCGCGCGCCTGCCACGTGCCGCGCCCCTCGAATGCGGCCCGTCCGATCGTCAGGGCGTCGCCGTCCCAGTCGACCGACAGCTCGCCGATCGTCACGACGCCGGCGCGCTCGAGCTCGATGCGTTCGGCCGCGACCCGCAGGTCGTCGGGCACGGTCGCGCCCCAGGCCCACGCGCCGCGCACGGCGCCCGTGACCTCGGCCCGCACGTCCGATGGCCCCACCACCGCCTCGACCCACGCATGCAGGGGGAAGCGCTCGAGGCGCACGAGCGTCGACAGACCCGCCGGACCGACGTCGAACTGCGCGTTCGCGCCCGTGAGGTCGAGGCGACCGCTCCCGACGACGCCCGCCGCCCCCCCGAGGTCGGCCTGGAACTCGAGGCGCGCCGGGTCGGTGCGCCCGCCGTAGGTGAGGGCGTCGCTCGTCAGCAGACCGAAGAGCCGGTCGCCCCGCAGCGTCGCGCTGCCCCCGACATCGCCCGCGATGCCCGCGATGCCGGCGATGCCGGTGAGGTCGAGCCCGACGACGCGCGCGTCCAGCTCGCGCACGGGGGCGCCGGCGACGCCCCAGCCGGCGGGCAGCAGGATGGCGGCGTCCCAGCGCCCGACGGCCGTCGCGCTGCCGCGGGTGCCCACGATGCCGGCGTCGAGCGCGAGGTGGCGGCCGGCGCCGGCGATGGCCAGTTCCAGCGAGGCCGGGCCGTCGCCCAGCGCGTCGGTCACCATCGAGACGAGCAGCTCGCCGCCCCAGCCGTCGGCGTCGAGCGTGAGGCGGCCCGCGGCGGACGGGGGCGGCAGATCGTCCACGGCCGCGCCCACCACGTCGAGGGCGATCGCAGCCGCGCTCGAGGCGGGCTCGACGGTCGCGTCGATGCCCCACGGCGCCTCGCCGGTGAGGGTCAGTCGCCCGTCGCGCCAACGCAGCGTGCCGATCAACGGCTGCGCCCAAGGCCAGGCGCCGGCGTACGCGAGGTCGGCGCCCCAGCGACTCAGGTCGAGGCGCAGGTCGAGCTCGGCGGTAACCCCCGCCTCGGCCACGGTGTCGTCGCCGACGACGAGATCGCGACCCCCTTCCACCCGGCCGTCCACGGTCGCGACCACGCCGCGCCACGCCAGCGACAGCTCCTCGGCCACGAGCCATGCGCCGGTGGCACCGAGCGCGCGCACGGCGCCGGTCCAGCCGCCGGTCCCGCGCCACCACCAGCCCTCGTTCGTCACCTCGGCCATGGCGGCCAGCAGCGGCGCGTCCGGCAGCGTGGCGCTCAGCCCGCCGCCGAGGGCCGGCAGCAGGACGCGCACGGCCGCGGGCTCCGACACCTCGATCCGCAGGCCGCCCGTGTCCACGGCGAGGGCACCAGCGAGGCGCAGCGCCCCCTCCCGCCAGCCACCGGTCAGACGCACGAGGCCGGCGTCTCCGCCGTCGACGGCGACGTCGATCGTCGGCCACGCCCGACCGGTCACCGCCAGCGCGGATCCGTCTGGGGACGGCAGCGACGCCTCGACGTGGGCGACGCCCGCGCGCCAATCGGCGTCGACCCGCCATGCCGCGGCGGGCCCGGCCGTGACGCCGATCGCCAGGGAGGGATCCGCGAGCGTGCCGGCGAGCTCCAGCGTCGCGTCGACTCGCGTGCCCGCTACGCTGGCCCCGATCAGGCGACCGCTCCCTCCCACCGCGTCCCCGTCGAGCGCGAGGGGCCATGCGACCTCGCCCGCGAACGCGTGCCCCGAGACGTCGCCGCGCCAGCGGTCCGCCCGACCCGCCGCGGCGACGCGCAGGTCGAGCGGCCCGGCCGGCGTGTCGCCCACCCACGTCGCGGCCAACTCGATGCCGTCGGGGGCACCGCGGGCCGTGAGCGAGGCGCGCGTGTCGCCGACGGGCAGGGCGACGGCGTCGAGCGCCAGGCGCCAGTTCCGCAGGTCGGGAGCGAGCAGGCCCGTCGCGTGCGTGCCGGTCAGGGTCCAGCCCGCCAGCGCATCGCCGGTGACGCGGCCGTCGCCCAGCTCCGCGCCCGCGACCGTGGCCGCGCGCCACGCCACGTCGACGACCGGCCGCCGTGCGTCGCCGAGGTCGATCGTCCCCGCCACGCTGCCGCCGGCGCCGGGCAGCGCGGCCAGGTCGCCGGTGAACTCGGCGCGCCAGCCGGCGGGGTCGATCGCGACCCCCCAGTCCCGCCAGCGGCCGCTTCCGCGGACGGCAAGGCGCCCGGCGTCCGTCGTCACGCTCCAGGTCTCGCCGCCGACGTCGACCTCGCCGCCGCCACCGAAGCGCTCCTCGGTCAGACCCACGTCGAGCGCGAGCCCGGCACCGAACAGCTCGCCGTCCGCTCGCAGCTCGACGCTCGCGCGCCCGGGCCACCATGCCGCGTCGCCGTCGAGGCGTGCGTCGGGGCCGGTGGCCGTCCAGTCGGCGCGGACGAGCGGATCGCCCGCGCTGCCGGTCACCGACAGCGCCGCCCGCCAGGTCGCGTCGATGCCGTCCCAGCGCACCTCGTCGGCCTCCAGGATGGCCGCGATCGTGCCCGCCAGCGGCTCGCCGATCTCGCCATCGAACGACACCGGACCGCGCACGCGACCGCCCAGGTCGGTGTCGAGCAAGAGGTCGCGCAGGTCCACGTCGACGCGGGCCGATGCCTCCACGCGGCCGTTGGGCCCCCCGACGCCGCCGCCCTCCAGCAGGCTCCCGGGCGTGGTGAGGCGCAGCGCGTCGACCCGCCACGACCCACCGCCGTCGTTCCACACGACCTCGGCGTCGGCGCTGAGCCGCGGCTCGCGCAGCCACGGCAGCGCGTCGTCGAGCGGCAGGTCGCGCAGCTCGAGGCGGCCCTCGCCTAGCGCGCCGCGGAGTTCCGACGTGAGCTCGATGCCCGGGCCCGACAGTTGCGCCCGGATGACGTCCCCGTCGGCCGTCAGCCGTCCGAGCGCCTCCCTAGGGCCCGAGAGACGCAGCTCGAGGTCGGCGTCGAAACCGGTGGCGCCGAACCCTACGGGCCCCCGCGCGAACAGCGTCGACGACGTCGGCGCGGTGAGCGGCACGGCGAGTTCGGCATCGCCGCGGATCCCGCGGGTCGGGTCGGGCCCGACGCTGAGCGTCGCGCCGCCCGCGGCGGCGCCGTCGACCGACAGCGCCAGCTGGGCGGCGAGATCGCCCGCCCCCGCGAGGTCGACGACCGCGTCGAGGTACCCGAGGGCGCCGGCGTCCCAGGCGCCCGTGATTCGGCCGCGGCCCGCCCAGCCCGCGTCGCCGCCCCAGCGCAGGCCGGCCGCCTCCAGCTCGACGAGGGGCAGCTGCCCTGGTTCGCTGCGGCCGTCGATCGCCAGGCCGCCGTCCACCCAGGTCAGCTGGAGCCCACCCCAGTCCAGACGCCAGGACGGGGAGGAGACGAGCCGGGCGGAGAAGCCGTCGTCGGCGAGCGCGATGGCGCCGGTGAGCTCCAGCGGCTCGAGCGGACCGACGAGGTGCGCGCGCCACGGCTCCTCCGCGTGCGCCACGTCGAGCCGCAGCCACGGCGCCCGGCCGTCGCCATTCGCCGGCAAGCCGACGTGGGCGGCGATGGCGAAGCCGCCCACGTCGGCCGCGAGGTCGGCCTCCGGCGACGGGTCTAGGCGCCACGAGAGATCCGCGTCGAGGCCGGCGGGACCGCTGGCGGTCGCCCGCCCCGTCCGCCCGCCGCCCGCGTTCAGTCGCCAGCGGCCGTCGGCGCTCGTGAGGTCGAGCTCGACGCCGTCGGTGTGCGAGCGGGCCTCGCCGCTCCAGGCAACGTCCGCGACCTGGCCGGTGAGCGCCCAGCGGGTCGCGGGCCAATCGCCCAGGTCGCCGCCGCTCACCCGCCAGGTGGTCGCCACATCGCCCAGCTCCGCCTCCGCCGTCAGGTCGAGGCTCTGGCCGGCTGCCTCCAGGCGCGCGTTGGCGGGCCAGCCTGACGCCGCCGGCAGCGAGACGTCGAGGTGGCCGGCGAGCGACCAACCGTCGGCCCCGATCCGAGCGCGCAGCTCGCCGCGCGCGGCGGGATCGGGCAGTGCCGCGAGCCCGGGCGCCCGCGCCAGGTCGAGGTCCTCACCCCGCGCGACGACCTCGAGCGCGCCGTCGGCGAGCGTCAGACGCCCCTCGGCCCACGGTGCGGGGTCCGCGGCGGGACCGGCGAGGGGCGCGTCGTCCGCCAACCACCAGCGGCCGTCGGCGGTGGCCATGGCCCCGGCGGCCTCGAGCACCACCCGGAGGCCCGCGAGCCGAGCGGCGCCAGCGAGCGTCCAGGTGTCGAGGTCGCCCGACCACGTCGCGGTCACGACCTCGCCGGCGGCGTCGAGCGCCCAGCCGTCGCCCTCGGGTCGCAGCCGCAGTGACGTCGGCACGTCCGCCACGGTGACGGTCGTGGACAACCCCTCCGGCCAGGTCCCGTCGAGCCCGTCCAGGCCCGCCAGCGCGAGGCCCGCGGGCCGCAGCGCGACCTCGGCGGCGAGCCGCGGCCACGCCAGGATGCCGAGCTCGCCCGCCGGCAGGCCGACCTCGCCCTCGAGGCGGGCCTCGCCGGCGGACGCGAGGAAGGCGCCGCGCCCGTCGAGGCCGAGGCCCACGTCGTCGGCGAGCCGCCACGCGCCGCGCCAGGCGAGGGCACGGCCGAGCGTCACCGTCCCCTCGGCCCACGCCCGGAGCGGGCCGAGGCTCGCCGTCGCGTCGAGGGTCGGTGCGTCCCCGCCGACGAGCCGGGCGGCGACGTCGGCCCCCGCGAAAGAGGCGGTCAGGTCGAGGGCGCCCATGCCCGGGCTCGCCGCGGCGGGGCCGAGCGCGAGGGCGAGTTGGCCGTCGATCGTGAGCGCCAGGTCGTCGCGCTGCACCAGCGGTGCGAGGCGCGCCTGCTCCGCCACGACCTCGACGCGACCGTCGGGCCCGAGGCTGGCGCGCCAGCCCGCGCCCGTCAGTTCGCCGCCCGCCGGCGTCCAGGCGAGACCGACCGGCCGGTCCTCGGCGTCGCGCCAGTCGGCGCGCAGCTCCAACGACCCCGCGGGCGACCACGCGAACGTCCCCGCGAGGTCCCCCGCGAGCGCCGCCTCGCCCTCGGCGGCCAGCAGCGGGCTGACCGCCGAGGCCCAATCGGCCACCGGCCCCGCGAGGGTACCGGCGACGCGGTCGAGGTCGCCGGCGACGCGCGCGCGGCCCCCGCCGGCGAGTTCGAGCGTCGCGTCGACCTCCCCGGCGGGTCGTGCCGCGGACCAGGCCACGCGCCCCGTGACGCGGGCGGGTCGTCCGCCCCACGAGAGGCCGAGGTCGACCTCGGCGTCGAGACGCGGGTTCGCCACGTCGAAGGTGGCGCGCGTCGTTCCGAACTCCGCCTCACCCGAGCCGGTGCCCGTCAGCCGCAGGCGCCAGGCCTGCGGCGGCACGCGCAGGGCCACGGCGCCCCAGCCGGGCCACGTCCCGGCCCCCGAGGCGCCGTCGCGGTCGATGCGCAGTCGGGCGAGATCGCCCCACGTCAGCGCCCCCGCGAGCGGCTCCGGCGCGCCCGGTCGCCACTGCCCGGTGGTCCGCACGGGCAGCCCGCCGAGTTCGCTCGACCCGTCCCAGGTGGCCGCGGCCCCGTCGGCCGCAAGCGCCATCGTGGCGGGCCACGGCGCCGTCAGCGCCAGCGTCGCCTCGCCTTGCGGCAGAACGTCACGACCGGTCTCCCACGCCCCGGCGAGGCGCGCCACGCCGGCGACGTCGGCGCCACCCTGCAGCGCGAGCCCGAGGTCGAGCCCCCCCGCGACGTCGAGGCGGCCGCCGGGCCGCCAGCTGCCTTCCAGACGTTCACCGCCGCCGACGATCGTCCCCCGCAGCGCGCCGTCGGCCCAGGTGGCCGTCGCGACCAGCTGCGGCAACGCGACCGTGGCCGTGAAGGCGGAGAGCGTGCCTTGCGCGTCGAGGGTGGCGGGCCGACCGAGCCAGGTGACGGGCGCGGCGTCGACGCTCCAGGGGCCGCCGGCGGCGGAGGTGAGTCGCCAGCGGCCGTCGTCGCCGATCGCCGCCCAGCCGTCGGGACCGCCGTCGACCCGCCACGTGACCTCGTCGGCCATGCTCCAGAGCGGCTCGGAACCTCCCGGAACGGGCGCCCCGGAGGCGACCAGGGTCCGCCCGGTGGCCGTCCAGCCCGCCGGGCCGCCGCTCGCCCCGACCGGGCCCAGCGTGCCCCGGAACGCGCCACCCAGCGGCAGCGCATCGATGGCGGCGGTCCAGTCGTCGCCGTCGATCCCGACGGCGACGGGCCCGAAGCGCCCGTCGCCCCGCAGACGCCCATCGGCGAGCGTGGCCGCGGCCCGGCCGCGGAGGTCGAGTCCGGGCAGGAGCTCGGGGAGATCGATGCCGGCGACGCGCGGCGTCACCGCTTCGTCGCCGGCGACCTCCAGTTCGAAGCTGGGCACGCGCAGGTCGCCGCCCATCCGCAGCGACACGCGCGCCCCGCCCGCGATCAACTCGTCGGGCGCCAGCCAGGTGACGCCCCCCTCGACGCGCGCATCGGCGGACACGCGGGTGGCGATGGCGCCCGTGACGCTGCCGCCCCACGCGCTGCCGTCCACGAAGGCCTGCAGGCCCTCGGCGTCGAGCACGACGTCGCCCGCCAGCCGCCATGGCCCCTCGCCGGCGCGCGCCGTCCCGCGTCCGCGCACGGGCCCGTCACCCGTCGTCCAGTCGGCCGCGAACGCCTCGAGCGGCGCGCCGAGCACGCGCAGCGGACCCGCTTCCACGTGCCAGTCGGTCGCGCCGTCTCGGTCCTCGGTGCGCAGGCGCAGCGGCCCGTCGCCCCAGCGACCCTCGAGCGCCAGCGACAGGCCCCGGGCCGTGTCGTACGCCAGTCGCAGGTCGTCCACCGACAGGGGGGCGTCCAGCCACGCACCCGCGGCGGTGACGTCCGCCTCGAGCGCCGTCGTCGTCCAGCCCTCCGCCGTGACGCTGGCGCGCACCGTGCCGTCGTCGGCCTCCGGGAGCCCCGGGACGCCGAGGAGGTCGAGCAGCGCGCGGCTCGCGTCCGCCAAGGGCGCATCCGCGGTCGCCGTCGCCTGCCAGCGGGCCTGGCGGAGGTCGACCGTGCCGCCCGCGTCGAAGCGGCCGCCGACGATGGCGCCCGACCAGGCGACCTCGATGACGTCGTCCCGCCACGCGATGGGGCCCCGGATGTCCGTCGCGGCCGTACCGAGCGCGTCGACGGCGCCCCCCTCGACCTCGAAGCGACCGGCGGTGAGGCCCGAGGCGCTGCTGAGCTCGCCGCGCAGCGTGCCGGCCTCGATGCCGTCCCACCAGTGGCGGGCCACGCGCGCGTCGCCGTGCTCGAGCGTCACGTCGAAGGCATCTTCTCCGAGCCGACCGCGCACCGTCCCCTCGACGCGCCCCTCGGCCGTCACCAGCGACGCGGACACCTCCCAGCGGCCGTCGTCGCCGCTGGTCGCCTCGAGGCGGGCGATGCTGAAGTCGGGGAGGTCGAACGGCACCTCGGCGATCCGCAGGTCCGCGACGTCGAGCCTCGCCCCGTCGATGCGCACCTGGATCGCGGCGGGCTCGCCCTCCGCCGCCGGCAGCGTCAGGCGGCCCAACTCCACGTCGCCGGCGAGACCCACGACGTCGAGCCGCAGCGGCAGCTCGCCGACGACGAGTGCCGGCAGGAACCAGTCGACCGAGACGGACGTCGCGGTCACGTCCAGGCCGTCGGCCACGAGGCGCGGCTCGGTCAGCGTCAGGCCGCGCCACGCGTAACCGGAGATCGCGACGAAGCTGAGGGTGGCGTTCGCGGAGGCGGCCGAGTCGACGAGCAGCGAACCGAGGGCACCGCGCAGCCACGACGAGTTGGGGAGCCAACCCAACGTGAGGGCCAGCGCCGCGAACAGCGTGAGGGTGGTGAGGGTTCGTCGTCGCATCCGGTGTCGGTTCGGGCTGGGCTGGCGCCGGTCCCGCGCGCTTGCGACACGCGACGAGCCCCGTCCTGGTCGCCACCCTACCATCGGCGCATGAGGGGCCTGAGGTAGCATGCGTGCATGACCGACGCCACCGACGTGCGCGCCACCATCCTCGTCCGGGGCCGGGTCCAGGGGGTCGGCTACCGTGCCTTCGTTCGCCGCCACGCCCTCGACCTCGGCCTCGCCGGCCACGCCGAGAACCTCGCGGACGGCCGCGTGGAGGTGCTGCTCGAGGGGGACCGGCGCGAGATCGAACACGCCCTCGTCGCCCTCGGGCAGGGCCCCGCGCACGCCGCGGTCGAGGCCCTCGAGGTCGCTTGGAGCGACGCGGCGGGCCTCCGCGGGTTCCATGTCCTCTGACGGCTCGGCGCCGCGGCCGGCGCCCGTCGATCCGGCGTTCCTCGCCCGCGTGCCCGGCGTGATCGGCGAGATCGGGCGGGCCCGCGCGACCGACCTGACGCGCGCCGGGTCGGCCGACGAGCCCGACGTGCCCGTTGCCGCCGCGTGTGCGACCGGCCTGCACGAGGCGATCGGCGGGCGCGCGGCCCGCGGCCGGCTGCCCGCCGTGGTGGCCGAGGTGAAGCGCGCCTCGCCGTCGCTGGGCGCGATCGCCGACCTCGACCCGGTGGCGACCGCGCGCGCCTACGCAGCGGCGGGCGCGGCGGGGGTCTCGGTGCTGACCGAACCCCACCGCTTCAGCGGCGCGCTCGCCCACCTGCGGGCGGTGGCGGCCGCGGTGCCCGTGCCGACCCTGCGCAAGGACTTCGTGGTCGACCCGCGACAGGTCGAGGAGGCCGCGCGCGCCGGCGCGAGGGCGGTGCTGCTCATCGTCGGCCTGCTGGGGGAGGCGGTCGGGCCCTACCTGCGGTACGCGCGTTCGTTCGGTCTCGACCCGCTGGTCGAGGTGCACGACGAGGCCGAGCTCGACCTGGCGGTCGCCGCGGGCGCGCGCCTGATCGGCGTCAACAACCGTGACCTGCGCAGCCTCGCGATCGATCCCGCGGTCGCGCCCAGGCTGATCCTGGCGGGCCGTCGGCTCGCGCCCGAGGCGTCCTGGGTCGCGGAGTCCGGCTACCGCGACGGCGAGGCGGTGGCGCGGCTGACCGGTATCGCCGACGCCGTCCTGATCGGCAGCCACCTCGCGAGCAGCGGCGACCCCGGCGGGACGCTGGGTTCGCTCCTGGCGGCAGCCCGGCGGGCGCACGCCGCCGGCGGTGGCGCGTGAGCCGCCGCGTGCTCGTGACGGGTGGCTCGAGCGGGATCGGCGCCGCCCTCGTGGCGAGCCTCGCGAGCCACGGCTGGCGGGTCCTGGCCACCGGGCGCGACCGCGAGCGTCTGACGGCCGTGGTGGAGCCGCTCGGTGAGCGGGCCGCGATGGCGGTCGCCGACCTCACCGACCCGAGCGATCTCGCCGCGCTGGCGGCGCTCGCCGGCGCCGAGCCGCTCGCTGCGGTCGTCCACACGGCCGGGGTGATCGCACTGGCGCCGCTGACCGAGGCCGATCCGGACGACCTGGACTGGCAGTGGCGGGTCAACGTCGCCGCCCCGGTGCGCCTGACGCAGGCGCTGATGCCCGCCTTGCGCGCCTCGCGGGGCCACGTGGTGTTCGTCAACTCGGGCGCCGGGCGCCGCGCGAACGCCGGATGGGGCGGCTACGCCGCCAGCAAGTTCGCCTTGCGGGCCGTTGCCGACGCCTGGCGAGCCGAGGAGGCGGCTCACGGCGTGAGGTTCACGAGCGTGTACCCGGGGCGAACGGACACGCCGATGCAGCGCGCCGTCTTCGAGGCGGAGGGCCGCGACTACGACTCGGCCGGCGGCGTGCCGGACGGCGTCGCCCCGGTCGGCGCGGTGGCGGAGGCCATCGTGCGCGTGCTGGAGGGGTCGCCCAGCGTCACCTGGACGGACCTCGACGTGCGGGCCGTGTGAGGCGGCGGCGCCGCGGGCCGCCCGCGCCCGGTGCTACGCTCGCGCGGATGCGGCATCCGACGGCCGAACCCCTCGACACCCTCCTGCCCAACGGGCTCCGGATCGTCGCGGCCGGCATGCCCGGTCGCTCGGTCGTGAGCGCCCACCTGCGCTGGCCGTTGGGGACGGCGGGCGACCCCGCGGATGCGCAGGGCGCGGCGGTCGTGCTCCACGAATGGTTGCAGCGCGGCGCGGGCGGGCTCGACGCGCACGCGTACGCGGACGCCTTCGATCGCCTCGGGGCCCGACGGGGCGGCGGGGTCGGGCGTGCCCACGCGACCCTCGGCGTCGCGTGCCTGGCGCGCGACGCGACGCATGTGCTGCCGCTGCTGGCGAGCGCCGTCGTGGCACCGCACCTGGCGGACGAGGAGTTCGCGGGCGCCCGGCAGCTCGCGCTGCAGGAACTCGCCGCGGTGGCGGACTCGCCGGATGAGCGGCTGCTGGAGGCCGCCATCGCCGCCCGCTACGCGGGGGAGCACGGCCGGAGCGCCTATGGCGTCCGCGCGCACCTCGAGCGGCTCGCTCCCGCGGACTTGCGGGCCCTGGCCCCCGCCCGGCTGGCCCCCGAAGGCGCGGTCCTCGCCGTGGCCGGCGGCGCCGACGCCGAGGCGTTGCTCCAGGCGGCGGCGCACGCCTTCGGCGGCTGGCGGGGAAGGGCCGCGCCCATGCCGGCGCCGCGGCCCCGTCCACGGTCGCGCGTCCACCGCGGTGGCCATGGCGAGCAGACGCACGTGGCACTCATCGACACGGCGGTGCCGCCGCGAGCCGCCGGCTGGACCGCGCAGGCGCTCGCGATGACCGCGCTCGCCGGCGCGACGGCCGCGCGGCTGTGGACGGTCGTCCGCGAGGAGCGCGGTCTCGCCTACGACGTCGGCTCGGCCATCCACGTCGTCGCGGCCGACGCCTACCGGCTCACCCACGCCGTGACCGCGCCCGAGCGCGCGAGCGAGGCGATCGACGTCCTGCTGCACGAGCTCACGCGCAGCCGTGACGGCCTCGATGCCGGCGAACTGCGGCGGGCCCAGCGGCTGCTCCGATCGTCCGTCGTGTTCGAGTCCGAGACCAGCGGCGGGCGCGCGGCCCGCCTCGCGAGCGACGTCGTTCGCTTCGGGTACCCGAGGGCCGTCGAGCGGATCGAGGCGGAGATCGAGGGCGTGACCCTGGCCGGCGTCAACGCCTTCCTGGCCTCGCGCCCCCCGGTCGCGCCCACCGTCGTGACGACCGGGCCGTCGCCGGCGGGCGCGTGGTCCGCGTGAGCGTGGCCGGCTTCGACCACCTCACGCTGCCCAACGGGCTGCGGCTGCTGGGCGAGCGCAGCGAGGCCCGCTCCGTCGCGGTCGGCCTGGCGTTCGACGTGGGTGCGCGGGACGAGGGTGCCGACGAGGGCGGCGCCGCCCACTTCCTCGAGCACCTGGCGTTCAAGGGCGACCGCGGCCGCCGTGCCGACGACGTCAACCGCGCTTTCGACGAGCTGGGCGCCCGAGTCAACGCCTACACCAGCCACGACCGCACGCTGTTCTACGGCGCGGCCCTGCGCGAGCTGCGCGCGCCGTTGACCGCGGAGCTCCTGGCGTTGGCGCGGCCCGCCCTGCGGCGCGAGGACGTCGACATGGAGCGACAGGTCGTCCTGGAGGAGATCGGCATGGCCGAGGACCGCCCCGAGGAGCGGGCCTGGGAGCGAGGCGCGCGGCGCTACTTCGGCGGCCACCCGCTCGGCGCGCCGGTGCTCGGAACGCGCGGGTCGGTGACGGCGCTCGGTCCGTCGCGGTTGCGGCGGTTCCATCGGTGCTGGTACCGCAGCGACCGTGCGCTGCTGGTCGTCGCCGGCGCCTACGTCTGGGACGAGGTCGTCGATCAGGTACGGGCGGCGACGGAGGACTGGACGCCGGGCGGGGCCACGCGCGTCCACCCGGCGTGGTCGGCGCGGCGGGGCGTCGAGGAGGAGCGCGGGTCCGGGTTCGAGCGCAGCCACCTGTGCTGGTTCGCCCCGGCCCCGAGCGCCCAAGACCCCGCCAGGATCGCCGCCGCCCTCCTGGCGCGGGTGGTGGGCGACGACGACAACGGCCGGCTGTTCTGGGCGCTGGTGGAGCCGGGCCTGGTCGACGACGCGGCGCTGTGGTTCGACCCGGCCGACGGGCTCGGCAGCTTTCAGGCGAGCGCCACCACCGACGACGCCTCGTTCGAGCGCGTCGTCGAGACGGTCGCTGCGGTGCTGGCGCGCTTCGAGCGCGAGGGGCCGACGGACGACGAGTGGGCGCGCGCGCAGCGGGCGCTCGCCACCGAGGTGACCCTCACCGCGGAGACGCCGATGGGACGCCTCGCGGAGTTGGCGGACGCCTGGCTGGATCGCGGCGAGGCGGAGACGGCGGCGGCGACGGCCGCCCGCATCCTCGCGACGCCCCCGTCCCTGGGGCGCGAGCTCCTGGAAGGCGCACCCTTCTCCGCCGGCTTCCGTTACGCGCTGCGCCCGGTCGAGGCGGGCTGAACCCCCGATGAAGGCCGACGGTCGCGCCGTCCCTGCTCCCGCGGTTACCCTGGGCGCATGAAGCGTCATGGCCGCCGCCCGCGCCAGCCGATGCGGCTGATCCTGTCTTGGGCCACGCTGCTGGTCGTCGCTGCGGCGTGGGCGCAGGCCGGCGTCGCCGAGCTCGAGGCGATCGCCTACGGCCGCCAGCGGATCGACCTGGCCAGCGGCCGGACGATCCTGGAGGACGGCGGCGAGCTGATCGAGCGCGGCAGCGGGGTGAGGCTCGTCGCGGCCTGGATCGCGTATGCCGAGGGCGTCGAGGTCACCGCGCGCGACGTGTCGATCGAGGGCGACGTCGGGTTCGTCGACGCGCCGCTGCTGACGATCGATCTCGTGGCCGGTCGGCTGACGGCGAGCGGCGGCGTCGCCTGGCGACGGGAGGGCCTGCAGGTGGCCGGCGAGACGCTGTGGTTCGACGTCGACGCGGGCGTCGTCGGACTGCTGGGCGGCGTCGAGGCGGTCGAGCCCGACGCATCGGCCGCGGAGGCGTGGATCGAGCTCGAGAGCGGTCGCGTCCTGCTGCTGGGTCCCTATGCCTACGCCGATGGCCCGCTGGTGCTGCGGGGCGGCGAGGGTGCCGCTCTGCAGCTCGACGCCAGCGACACCGACGCGGGCGTCGTGTACGACGCGAGCACCGCCGTCGACGCGGACTGGCTGGCGGTGGTAGACGCTGCCCGCGCGGCGTGGGAGGCGGCGTCCGAAGAGTGATCCGCCGCCTGGCCCTGGTGTGCGTGGCGTGGGCCGCGTTCGCTGCGGGGCTCGCCCTGGCGTCCGGCGCGGAACCGGCCGATGCCTGCATCGCGGTCGAGGGCGGCGCGGAGTTGACGGTGGAGGGGCTCGGCCGGGCGGTGTTCGCCGGCCTGAGCACCGATCGCGTCCGCGACGAGGCGCTGCTGAGCGGCGGCGTGTGCGTGGAGTTCAGCGCCACCGGCGGCGTCCTGCGCAGCGAGCGACTCACCCTCTCGGGCCTGGGGGACGGCGTGGCGCTGTCGGCCGTCGACGTCGAGTTCCGACTCGACGAGTGGACGATCGCCGCCGACGTCCTCGAGGCCGACATCGCCGGTGCCGTCCTGACCGGGGTCAGGTTGACGTCGCCCGACGCGGTCGCCCTGGCCGAGGGGCTGCGCGTCGATCTGGTGACCGGGACGATCGTCGCGCACGCGCTGCGGCTCGTGACGGAGACGCTGTGGGTGGCCGCCGACGGCGCGACGCTCGACGGCGATCGGGTCGAGCTCCGCGCGGTCGGGCTGACGACCTGCGACTGCCCGCCGGCCGAGGCGAGCGTGCGACTCGAGGCGCGGACCGCCGAACTCGACATCGTCGACCCGACCGTGACCCTGCACGGCGCCGACCTCGTCGTCGGGTCGTTCCGCTGGGCGCTGAGCGACCCCTGGTCCTTCGACGCCGAGAACCTCACGCTCCCGCTGCCGCCGATCTCCGTGTCGGAGGATCCCGAGGGTCGCCGCGGCACCCTCGTGGGCGTCAGCGAGCAGGCGGTCGCGCCCGGGGTCCGCTTCGCCTGGGACGTCGGGATCGGCGATGGCGAGCGCCCGCCGGACCTGTCGCTGCGCATCGCCGCCCGCGCAGGCGACGCCAGCGTCGACGTCACCGGCGCCAGCGACCGCCTGCGCGTGGCGTGGCGAGTGAACCGCCCCCTGGCGAACGGCTGGACCGTCGCCTACGCGCAGCGGCTGGAGGGCGGCGCGTGGGACGAGCCGGTGCGCGACCAGAGCCTCACGGCGGGCTGGTCGCGCGCCTGGTCCACACCCACCGCCGGGTTGGCGGTCGTCGAGGTCGACGCGTCGGCGTTCACCGCGCTGACCGCCCAGACGCTGGCGGGCGGCGAGGTCGTCGGCACGCGGTCGGGCGGATCGCTGAGGGTCCGCATCGCCGGCGAGGTCGTGGCCGGCTGGCGCCCGGCGCTGGAGGTCGCCGGCGGCGCGACCGGTTACCCGGCCGACGCGGCGACGCAGACCTGGTGGTCCGTCGCGCCGAGGGCCACCCTGACGGCGGGCGCCCTGCGCCTGGAGGTCGAGCACCTCTCGCGCTGGGTCCGGGGCGCATCGCCGTTCGGTGCGTCGCTCGACCGACTGGCCCCGCTGCACCGCAGCGACGTGCGCGCCTCCCTCGCGCTCGCGGGTGGCGCCGGCGACGTCGGAGCGGGACGGCTCACGGCAGTGGCCCGCTGGGACTGGCGGGCCGACCCGCGGCGGCCCGGTCGGGCGATCGGGCTCGAGCGCCTCGAGCTGACCGGTTCGACCGGCGCCGCCGCCTGGGGTGGCCACCTCAGCGTGCGCGCCGAAGCCGACCTGGCGGGTGCCATCGATCCCAGGCCGGGTCGGGCGTCGTCGCTCGGTGCCACCGTGGCGTGGACGCGGGCGGACTGGGAGCTCGGCACGCGGGTGCGGCTCGATCCGACGGCGCCCGCTTGGCCGTGGCGCGAGGCGACGGTCTTCGCGGCGCTCCCCATCGCGACCGGCGACTGGTGGTGGCGGCCGTACCTGGCGGTCGACGTGGCCTCCTGGGCCCGCGAGCAGGCAGGCTGGTGGGTGGGCCACGGTCTCGACCTGGCATGGACGAGCGATTTCGGCGTGCTCGACCTGGGCTACCGCTACGACGACGGGATCGGTCTGCGGCTCGACGTCGGGGTGCGCTTCGAGTCCCGGCCGCTCGATCTCGAGCGGCTCGAGCCCGTCACCGAGGGGCGGCCGTGAGCGGAGGCCGCCCGAGGGCTGCGGTAGAGTGCCCACGCGGATGAGGGCGCCTTGAGTCGTATCGACCGCTACCTGTTGCGCGAGGCCTGGCCGCCGTTCCTGTTCGGCTCCCTGCTGTACGCCGGGCTGGCGGTGGTCGCGGCGACGCTGCCCCGCCTGCAGTGGATCGTCGGGACGCCGGTCGGCGACTTCGGCTGGTGGCTCCTGACGCTGCTGCCGCAGGCGCTGGTGCAGACCGCGCCGGTGGCCCTGGTGCTCGCCGTGCTGCTCGCCTTCGGGCGCCTGACCACCGATCACGAGCTGACGGCGATCCAGGCGGGCGGCGTGCCGACGGCGCGGATCACCGGCGTGTTCGTCGGCATCGGCTTGGGTCTGGCGATCGTGGCGCTGGCGTTCAACCAATGGCTGGTGCCGGCGTCGAACGCGGCGGCCGCCGACGTCTACTGGCAGCTGACCGCGGGCCGCACCGGCCTGTTCCGGTTGGCCGCCCAGCGCGTGCCCATCGACGGCTTCACCCTGCGGTTCGACCGGCTCGAGCGCGACGGCACCCTGCTCGACGTTCGCGTCGAGCGCTGGGACGGCGACGTCTACACCCTGTTGCGCGCGGAGAGCGGCCGTCTCGAGGGCCAGGACCTGGTGCTGTTCGACCACCGCACGCAGCGCTTCGACCTCGCCGCCCTCGACCGACCCACGGACGCCGCGGACGACCTGCTGCGGGCGCTGGTCCGCCTCGACGCCCGCTCGTCGGGCCCGGACGCGCCCCTGGTGGTCTCGACCGGCGTCGACGAGGCCGAGCTCGTCGCCCGCTTCAGCGCCGGCGGCTTCGAGGATCCGCGTTCGATCACACGCCTGTGGGCCGACGCTCGCAACCCCGACCTCACCGCCGTCGAGCGCCGGGAGGCGACCGTGTTGGGCCACCGCAAGCTGGCCGAGCCCGCCTCGAACGTCGCCCTCCTGCTGGCCGCGCTCCCGCTCTCGATCGCCTTCGCCCGCTCGCGGGCGGTGGCCTTCGGGCTGGCGCTGCTGGTCACGCTCGCCTGGTACCTGCTGTACACCTTCGGGCAGCTGCTGTCGCTGACCGGCGTCGTCTCGGCCTGGGTCGGCCCGTGGTCCGCCAACCTGCTGTTCGCCGGCCTCGGCCTGGCGTGGCTCTGGAGGCGTGGTGCGCGCCGTTGACCGCGTCACCGACGGACCGCGGGCGGCCACCCGCGTGGTAGACTCTGCGGCTCAGATGGAGGCCCTCAAGACCGGCCTGCTGGAGGCGACCGCCTACCTGCCCCAACGCGAGCGATCCCGGGTCGCCGAGGCCTTCGACGTCGCCGAGCGCGCCCACCGCGGCGACGTGCGGCGGTCGGGGGAGCCCTACATCACGCATCCGGTGGCGGTCGCCGAGCTGCTCGCCGAGATGCTGCTCGACGGCGACGCGATCATCGCCGGCCTGCTGCACGACACCGTGGAGGACACGAGCCTCACCTTCGACGACGTCGAGTCGGGCTTCGGCGCCGCCGTCCGGCGGATCGTCGAGGGGGAGACGAAGATCTCCAAGCTGGCGGTCCGCGCGTACGAGGACGAGCAGGCCGAGAACCTGCGCCAGATGCTGCTGGCGATGGTCGGCGACGTGCGCATCATCCTCGTCAAGCTCGCCGACCGGCTGCACAACATGCGGACGCTGGCCTCGATGCCGCACGCCAAGCAGCAGCGCATCGCGCGCGAGACGCTGGAGATCTTCGCCCCGCTGGCGCATCGACTCGGCATCAACCACATCAAGAACGAGCTCGAGGACCTCTCCTTCAGCTACCTCGACCCGGACCGCTGGGAGCAGCTCTCGCGCCAGGTGCGCATGCGCAGCGCCGAGCGCGAGTCGTACGTCGAGGCCTCCATCGAGGCGCTCGAGACGCGCCTGCGGACGGAGGGGCTGCGCTTCGAGCTGGCGGGCCGCTCGAAGCACCTCTACAGCATCCACCGCAAGATGCTGCGCGACGGCAAAAACCTCGACCAGATCTTCGACCTCATGGCGATCCGCGTCATCCTCGACACCGACGGCCCCAACGCCGGCAGCGACGACGACGAGAAGGCCAGTTGCTACCGCGCCCTCGGCATCGTGCACAGCCTCTGGACGCCGATCCCGGGGCGCTTCAAGGACTACGTGGCCGTGCCCAAGCCCAACGGCTACCAGTCGCTGCACACGACCGTCATCGGCCTGCAGGGACAGCCGATCGAGGTGCAGATCCGCTCGCGCCGCATGCACGAGGTGGCGGAGTTCGGCGTCGCCGCCCACTGGGCCTACAAGCAGGGCATCGACGACGTCGGCGAGGTCCAGAAGCGGCTCGCGTGGATGCAGCAACTGCTGGACGTCGACACCGACGCCGATTCGGCCGGGGCCTTCGTCGACGCCGTCAAGACCGACCTGCTCGCGGAGCGGGTGCTGGTGTTCACGCCCGCGGGCGACGTCGTCAACCTGCCGCGCGGCTCGACGCCGCTCGACTTCGCCTACCAGGTCCACACCGAGATCGGCCACCGCTGCGTGGGCGCGCGGGTCAACGGCGAGATCGTCCCGCTGGCGTACACCCTGCAGACCGGCGACCGGGTCGAGGTCCTCACCAACCGGAGCCAGAGCTACGGGCCGTCGCCCGACTGGCTGCAGCTGGCGACGACGCGGTCGGCCCGGCAGAAGATCCGGCACTGGTTCCGGTCGCGCGAGCGGGCCGGCCTCCTGGAGTCGGGCCGTCGCATCCTCGAGCGCGCCCTTCGGCGGCGCCAACTGCCGGTCGCGGCCAGCACCACCAAGGCGAAGCTGGACGCCGCCGCCAGGCAGCTGCTCAAGTCGGACGCGGCCGACGACCTGCTCCTGGCGCTCGCCGCGAAGCGGGTGCAGATCAAGCAGGTGATCGACCTGCTGGCGCCCGCCCCCGCCGCGGAACCGGACGCCACGCCCGCGTTGGCGCCGAGCCAGGCCCGCAGGTCCGTGTCCGGCGTGTTCATCGAGAACATGGATGCGCCCGCCAAGCTCGCCCAGTGCTGTGGTCCGGTTCGCGGCGACGACGTGATCGGCTACATCACGCGCGGCCGCGGCGTCACGGTCCATCGCGTCGACTGCCCGAACGTCAAGCACCTCATGCAGGCGGAGCCGGAGCGCCTGGTGCAGGTCACCTGGGAGGCCCCGGCCGGCGAGGTCTTCGCCGTCGACTTCGAGATCCTCGGCGTCGACCGTCCCGGCCTGCTCAAGGACGTTCTGGACGTGCTGGCGTCGATGAACAAGTCTGCGAACCGGGTCGCGGCCGACGTCCAGAGCAGCACCAAGGCCCGCATCCACGTGCGCATCGACGTGAAGGACCAGGGCGAGATCGAGTTCATCAAGCAGAACGTGGCGCGCATCGCCGACGTCACCCGCGTCTACCGCTCGCGGCCGGGGCTGAAGGCGTGAGGCGGGCGCCCTCGGTGCTGTTCGTCTGCACCGGCAACATCTGTCGCTCGCCGACGGCCGAGGGCGTGATGCGCACCCTGCTGGAGCGCTCGGGCATGGCGGGCGAGGTGGATTCCGCGGGGACGATCGGCTACCACGTCGGTGATCCGCCGGATCGGCGGAGCCAGCTGGCGGCCGCGGCCCGTGGCTACGACCTGTCGTCGCTGCGTGGCCGGGAGGTGACCGAGGACGACCTGGAGCGCTTCGATCACGTGTGGGTGATGGATCGCGGCCACCTCAACCGGCTGCGGGCGCGCTACGGTGACCGCCCGAACGTGCGGCTGTTCCTGGAGGCGACCGCGCCCGAGGGCGTGCGCGCGCGCGAGGTCCCCGACCCGTACGCGGGCGACGCGGCCGGTTTCGAACGCGTGCTGGACCTGATCGAGGCGGGCTGTCGGGCGGCGGTGGCGGGCTGGTCCGCCTCCGCGGACGGTTCGGCCGACGCTTCGGAGGAGACGGACGCCGACGCCTGACACGAAGGCCCCGCCGGAGGTCCGCGGCACCTGACGATCACCCCTTAAGGCTGCTTCTTCCGACCTGACCTGGTTCGGGGGTCGCCACCGCGCGGTTCCGACGGGGCCCGCGAAGCCTACCACGGCGGCCGCGAGGCGCAAGCGGCGCCGGCAGCGGCCGATCCGGCGAGCGGCCCCTCGTCAGTCGCCTGGCTGCGCCGCGCCCTCTGCGACGGCGGAGCGGAGGGCGTCCGCGACGTGCGCCTGGGCCTCCTCGGAGAGCGTCGGGTAGATCGGCAGCGACAGGACCTCGGCCGCCGCGCGGCGGGCGTGGGGGAGATCGCCGTGCGTCCGTCCGCCGTAGCCGTCGAGGGTCTCGGGGTAGTACACCATCGAGGCCACCCCCCGCGCGCGCAATCCCTCGGCGACGGCATCGCGTCGCCCGCCCGGCAAGCGAACGGTGTACTGGTGGTAGACGTGCTCCGGGGTGCGGCGCGGCGGGATGACCCCCTCGATGTCGCCGAGCAGCGCGTCGTAGCGCGCCGCGACCCGGCGGCGGGCCTGCGTCCAGGCGTCGAGGTGCGGCAGCTTGACCCTCAGCCAGGCGGCCTGCAGGGCGTCGAGCCGCGAGTTGTACCCGGGCTCGAGGTGGTGGTAGCGGCGCTCGCTGCCGTGGTTGCGCAGCCGCCGGGCGTGGGCGGCGACGTCGTCGTCGTCGGTCGTCAGCAGGCCGCCGTCACCCAGGGCCCCGAGGTTCTTGGTCGGGTAGAAGGAGAAGGCGCCGGCGTGTCCGAGGCCGCCGGCCGAGCGACCGCGCGCCGGCGCCTCGCGCCCGGCGTCGCCGGCGGCGCCGGCGTCCGCGGCCGCCTCCGAGGCGGCGTGGGCGCGCGCGCCGAAGGCCTGCGCCGCGTCCTCGAGGACCCGCAGGCCGTGTCGCCGCGCGATTCGGTTCAGCTCCTCCATCGGCGCCAGCTCGCCGTACAGGTGCACCGGCAGGATTGCCCGCGTGCGTTCGTTCACGGCCGCGTCGACGGCGTCGGGGTCTAGGAGGAAGCCACCGGGTCGCAGGTCGACGAAGACGGGCACGGCGCCCAGCTGCAGGACCGTCTCGCTGGTCGCGAAGAACGAGAACGGGGTGGTGATGACCTCGTCGCCGGGTCCGATGCCCAGGGCCCGCAGGCCGATCGTCAGGGCGTCGGTGCCGGAGTTGAGGCCGACCGCGTGGCGCACCCCGAGGTAGTCCGCGGCCTCGCGTTCGAAGGCGTCGACCTCGGGGCCGAGGACGAACTGGCCGGACGCGAGCGCCCGCCGCCAGGCGGCATCGAGTTCGGGCCGCAGCGGTTCGAGCTCCGCGGCGAGGTCGAGGAGCGGCACGGTCGGGGGATCGGCGTGGGACACGTGGCATGCTACCAGCGGCGATGTGGTGTGATGGCGCGCGTCCGCCGCCGCTGCGCGTCCGCCGCCGCTGCGCGTCCGCCGCCGCTGCGCGGCGGGACTCGATCGAGAGCGGCCGAGGGACCTGGCCCCACGACGCCGCAGCAACCAGCCTCCATCCAGGCGGGTGCTCACTCCAGCCGGCCGCGCGGGCGACGATCGCGGCGCGCCGGGAAGATCGGAGACGAGATGCCGGACCGCACGCCCCCCGAACTCGAGCCCGCCTTGGGCTTCGCCACCCGCGCCGTGCATGCCGGCACGCCCCCGGATCGCGTGGCCGGCAGCCGCGCGCAGCCGATCCACGCGACCTCGAGTTACGTGTTCGAGAACGCGGCCCACGCGGCCGCCCTCTTCGCCGGCGACGCCCGCGGGAACCAGTACGCGCGCATGCACAACCCGACCGTCGACGCCTTCGCCGAGCGCATGCGGGACCTCGAGGGCGGCGCGGGCGCCGTCGCGCTGGCGTCGGGGCAGGCGGCTTCCGCCGCCACGCTGATGGCCCTCGCGCGCCCGGGCGCCCGAGTGGTGCTCTCGCAGGAGGCGTTCGGCGGCACCTTCTCGCTGTTCCGCAAGTGGCTCGAGCCGTGGGGGGTCCGCGTGAGCACCGTGCCGCCGACGGCCGCGGCGGTCGCCGGGGTCCTCGGCGACGACGTCGTCGCCGTCTGGGTCGAGACGATCGCCAACCCCAGCGGTACCGTGCCCGACCTGCCGGCCCTGGCGACGCTGGCGCACGACGCGGGGGCCCCGTTGGTCGTCGACAACACCTGGGGGTGCGGTGGTGTCCTCTGCAGGCCGCTCGAACACGGCGCCGACGTCGTCGTGCACTCGGCCACCAAGTGGATCGGCGGGCACGGCGCCTTCGTCGGTGGCGTCGTCGTCGACGGCGGCGCCTTCTCCTTCGACGCCACCCGCTTCCCCGCCTTCCACGCCCGCGACGCCCGCGGGCGCACGTGGATCGAGCGCCACGGCCGCGCGGCCCTGGCCGCGCGCGTGCACGATCTCGGGCTCTTCACGCTCGGCGCCACGCTGTCGCCGTTCGCCGCCTTCCTCGCGCTGCAGGGCCTCGAGACGCTCGAGCTGCGCTGCACGCGGAGCTGCGAGAGCACGCTGTCCCTGGCCCGCTGGCTCGAGGGGCGGCCGGGCGTCGAGGCGGTGCGCTACGCCGGCCTGCCGGGCCACCCGAGCCACGCCACCGCGCGCCGGGTGCTGCACGGCGGCTTCGGCGCGGTGCTGGCGCTGGACCTGCCCGACCAGGGGGCCGCCCACCGCTTCCTCGACGCGCTGACCCTGGTGTCGCAACTCGCCAACATCGGCGACGCGAAGAGCGTGGCCATCCACCCATGGACCACCACCCACGCGACGCTGGGCGAGGACGAGCGACGCGCCGCCGGCGTCTTCCCGGGGACGGTGCGGCTCTCCGTCGGCCTCGAGACGCTCGACGACCTGCGCGCCGACCTGGACGGCGCGCTGCGGGCGGCGACGGCATGAGCGGGGCCGGCCCGCGGCGGCTGGTTCACGAGACCTGGGGCGACCACGCGGCGCTGCTGGCGCGCAGCGTCCATGCGCAGGACGGCAGCGTGGGGCTGGTTCGGCCCCAGGTGGTCGACGTCGCGAGCCCGGAGGATCCGCTGCGCCTCGAGCTGGGCGGTCGCCTCGACCACGTCGCGGTGACCTACGAGACCTACGGCGAGCTCGATGCCCGCGGCGAGAACGCCGTGCTCGTGTGCCACGCGCTGACGGGTTCCGCGCATGCCGCGGGCAGGCATGGCGAGGGCGAGGTGCCCGGCTGGTGGGATCCGCTGATCGGGCCCGGCAAGGCGCTGGACGTGCGCGAGCACTTCGTCGTCAGCAGCAACGTCCTGGGCGGCTGCTACGGCACGACCGGACCCACCTCGATCGACCCGGCGAGCGGCCGTCGCTACGGCCCGGCCTTCCCGCGGTTCACGGTGCGCGACATGGTCGAGGTGCAGCGCCGCCTGCTCGACCGCCTGGGCGTGGGCCGCCTGCGCGCGGTGATCGGCGGCAGCATGGGCGGCATGCAGGCGCTCGAGTGGGCCGCCACGCACCCGGAACGCGTCGGCGTCCTGGTCGCGATCGGGATCGGGGCGCGCCACTCCGCGTGGGCGATCGGGCTCAACGAGGTCGCGCGCCGGGCGATCGCGGCCGACCCGGACTTCCACGGTGGCGCCTACCGCCCCGACCGCCAGCCGGAGACGGGGCTGGGGTTGGCACGCGCGATCGCGATGCTCACCTACCGCTCCTTCGACTCGCTGGAGGCGAAGTTCGGCCGCGAGCGACGCCCGGCCGAGGAGGAGGGGCTCGAGGCGAGCTTCGAGATCGCCTCGTACCTGCGCTACCAGGGCGTCAAGCTGGCCCAGCGCTTCGACGCCAACACCTACGTCGGCCTGACCCGCGCGATGGACGACCACGACCTCGCCGCGGGCCGCGGTCCGCTGCGCGAGGTGCTGGCGGGCATGCGCATGCCGGCCCTGGTGATGGGCATCCCGACGGACGTGCTGTACCCGGAGGTCGAGCAGCGCCAGCTGGTGGAGGGCCTGCCCGACGCCCGCTACGTCCGCATCGTCTCGCCCCACGGGCACGACGCGTTCCTCATCGAGTTCCCCCAGGTGGCCGCCCACCTGCGCCGCTTCCTTCAGGAGCGGGCCCCACGGTAGGGCGCGCGTGCCCCGCGCCAGGCCGGGGTCAGCGCCGCGGTGCCGGTCTCAGGCCGTCGCCGCGGCGTCCGCGCCGGTGCCCGCAGGCGCGCTCGCGTCCGCACCGAACGAATCCAGCTGCGAGCCCGCCATCAGCAGGCCCAGCCTCTCCGCGGTGGCCTCGGCCTGCTGCAACTCGCCCATGATGCGCCCCTCGAACATGACCAGGATGCGGTCGGCCAGGCTCATGACCTCGTTCAGGTCGGCGGAGACCAGGAGGACCGCCAGGCCGTCGTCGCGCGCCTGGACGATCTGCCGATGGATGAACTCGATGGCCCCGATGTCGACCCCGCGGGTGGGCTGTGCGGCGACCAGGACGCGCGGCGAGCGCTCCAGCTCGCGTGCGATGATCAGCTTCTGCGCGTTGCCGCCCGAGTAGCTGCTCGCCAGGACGTCGGTCGCGCGCGGGCGCACGTCGTAGTCCTCGATGATCGCCCGGGCGTGCGCGTCGATCGCCGCGAGATCGAGCAGCCCGGCGCGGTTGGCGTAGGGCGCCCGGTGGTGGTCGCCGAGGATGGCGTTCCAGGCCGCCGTGTAGTCGCGGACGAGGCCGCGCTCGTTGCGGTCCTCCGGCACGTGGGAGAGGCCCCCCTCGCGGCGGGCGCGCGCGCTCGTGCCCGTGACGTCCTCGCCACCGAGCCGCACCGAGCCGCCGTCCGCGGCGCGCAGGCCCGTCAGCACCTCGACCAGCTCCGTCTGGCCGTTGCCCTCGATCCCGGCGACGCCGACGATCTCGCCGGCCCGCACGGCGAGGCTGACGCCGTCGAGGATCGGCCGCTGCTTCACCGGGTGACGAAGACGCAGGTCACGGGTCTCGAGCAGCACGTCGCCGGGTGTGGCCGCCCCCTTGGTGACCTGCAGGAGCACCTCCCGGCCGACCATCATCGAGGCCAGGCGGCGGGTGTCGGTCTCGGCCCGCGCGACGGTGCCGACCATGCGCCCATCGCGCATGACGCTCATGCGGTCGCAGATCTCCATCACCTCGTCGAGCTTGTGCGAGATGAACACGACGGCGTGGCCATCGGCCGCGTAGCCGCGCAGGAACTCGAACAATCGCCGCGTCTCCTGGGGCGTCAGGACGGCGGTCGGCTCGTCCATGATCAGGATGCGGGCGTCGCGGAACAGGGCCTTGAGGATCTCGACCTGCTGCTGTAGCCCGACCGGGAGCTCGTCGATGCGTGTGTCGGGGTCGAGATCGAAGCCGAAGCGTTCGATGATCTCCCGCGCCTTGCGCCGCGCGGTGGCGATGTCCAGGGTCGGTCCGCGCCGGGGCTCGGCACCCAAGACCAGGTTCTCGGCGACGGTCAGGGTCTCCACCAGCATGAAGTGCTGGTGCACCATGCCGATGCCCTGGTCGATCGCGTCGCGGGCGGAGCTCATCACCACCCGGCGGCCGTCGACCTCGATCGTGCCCTCGTCGGGTGGCTGCAGCCCGTAGAGGATCTTCATCAGCGTGCTCTTGCCGGCACCGTTCTCGCCGATCAGGGCGTGGACCTCGCCCCAGGCGACCTCGAAGTCGACGCGCTCGTTGGCGACCACCAACGGGAAGCGCTTGCTGATGCCCTGCATGCGGACCGCGGCTGGCATGGGGCATGCTAGCACGCGCCAGGACGCATTCCGTGGCCCCTGATGTGGTACCATGGAGGTCCGGCTGGGGGGTGAGCGTCGCCCCGGTCGGAAGCCAAGCCCGGTGCCGCCGGGCCGTGGTTCGCCGTGGGGGCGACACGGTTTCGACGGGGTCCGCCGAAGGCGAGGCTGCGCGTCGCGGACGCAGCTGGCCGCGTCACCAAGCTGCAAACGCCAATAACTGGCAACCAGAACTACGCTCTCGCTGCCTAAGGGCTAAGCGACGTCGCCCGGAGACCCCGCTTGTGGTCCGCCGGATCCGACGACCCGAAACAAGCTAGCGACCCGATGTGGAGCGTCCGCCGGGGAGCGAAACACTAGGCGCCTAATCGCGTGGTGCGCCGGCCGTCGAGCCTGCCACGCGCCGACGACCGATCGACGGCTACACGCGTAGACGCCCGCCGTAGGGGGCTCCGGACG
>JAABRV010000030.1 GCA_011390735.1 Trueperaceae bacterium
CCCGAGCCGGACCCGCCGCCGCTCACCGCTTCGCCGGCCGCGCCGCGGCGGCGTCGGGCCGCCCCGCGTCGTCGCGGGCCCCCGCGTCGTCGCGGGCGCGCTCGGCGCCGAACGACGCGACCAGCTCGCGGGCCAGCTCCGGGGCGTCGACGAGCCGCCCGCCGCGCTCGGCCCGCACCCGCAGGCGGCGCAGGTGGGCGATCTCGCCGCCGCGCGCCAGGTGGCGGCCGAGCCAACGGGCGGCCTCGCGCTCGTCGCCGGTGGGCGCCAGCTGCGTCGCCCGGGTGCGGCCGTCCGCCGGGTCGACCAGGACCAGCCGCAGCTCCACGAGGCCCCCGCGGCGGCCGACGAAGACCTGCTCCAGCGCGTTCGGCCGCACCCTCAGGCGCCCTCGTCGCGTTCGAGACCGAAGGCGGTGTGCACGGTGCGCAGCGCCTCGTGGGCCAGCGCGGCGGGGATGACGACCGACACCCGGACCTCGCTGGTGGCGATCATCTCGATGTTCGCGCCGGCGGCGGCCACGGCCTCGAACATGCGGCCGGCGATGCCCGGGGCGGAGCCGATCGCGATGCCGACGATGGACAGCTTGGCGACGCCGAGATCGAGTTCGGCGCGCCCACCGAGGCCGTCCATGAGCGGCACCATCGCCTCCATGGCCTCGTCGGCCCGGTCGCGCGGGACCGTGAAGGCCATCTGCTGGCGGCTGTCCCCGGCGCCACGGACGCCCTGGATGATCATGTCGGCGGAGACGCCCGCGTCACCGAGCGCGCTGAAGATGCGCGCGGCGACGCCGGGTTCGTCGGGGACCCCGAGCAGGTCGATGCGCGCGTGCTCCATGTCGAGCGCCACGCCGGTGACGGGGCGGTCGGTCTCCATGTGGGTCTCCTCTCGGGCCAGCCCGCGGACGAGCGTGCCGGGCCGGAAGTCGAACGACGAGCGGACGTGCAGCGTGATGCCGTAGCGCCGCCCGTACCACACGCTCCTCGGGTGCAGCACCTGGGCGCCGAGGGCGGCGAGTTCGAGCATCTCGTCGTAATCGATGACCTCGAGCCGGCGGGCGCTCGGGACGAGGTGGGGATCGGTCGTGTAGACGCCATCCGTGTCGGTGAAGATCTCGCAGGTGTCGACACCGAGCGCGGCGGCGACGGCCACGGCCGTCGTATCGGAGCCCCCGCGACCGAGGGTGGTGATCTGCCCGGCGGCGTCCACGCCCTGGAAGCCGGCGATGACGCACACGTCCACCTCGTCCAGCGCGCGCAGCAGCGGCTCGGGGTCCACCCGCATGATGCGGGCGGCGCCGTGCGTGCCGTCGGTGAGGAAACCGGCCTGGGCGCCGGTGAGCGAACGGGCGCGGATGCCGAGGTGCTGCAGCGCCATCGCCAGTAGGGCGATCGACACCTGCTCGCCGGTGGCCATGAGCATGTCGAGCTCGCGCCGGCTCGGACGCGCGTGCAGCTCGCGGGCCGTGGCGATGAGCTCGTCGGTGGTCCGGCCCATGGCGCTGACGGTGACGGCGACGCGCTCGCCCGCCTCGACCACGCGCTGGATGCGGGCGGCGACCTTGCGGATGCGATCGAGGTCACCGACGCTGGTACCGCCGTACTTCTGGACGCGAACGCGTCGGGCCACCGGTGGCGGGGCGCCGTTCGGCGAGCCGGAGGGAGCGAGCGTGGCGGACCCCATGGGCGCGCACGTTACCAGGCGCCGAGGTCGGGCGTCCCAGGAGCCCCGTGGTAGAACGCGGTCATGGATCCATCGAAGGCTCTGCGCGTGGCCGTCGTGGGTGCCGGACCGTCCGGCTTCTACGCGGCCGAGTCGGTGCTGAAGCAGCGGCCCGAGGCGGTGATCGACCTCTTCGATCGGCTGCCCGCCCCGTTCGGACTCGTCCGCTACGGCGTCGCCCCCGACCACCAGAAGATCAAGTCCGTCACCAAGGTCTACGACCGCGTCATGGCGGACCCCCGCCTGCGCTTCCTCGGCAACGTCGAGGTCGGCCGCGACCTGACTGCGGACGACCTGCGCCGCCACTACCACGCCACCGTCTTCACCTACGGCGCGGCGCTCGACCGGCGGCTCGGCATCCCCGGCGAGGACCTCGACGGCAGCATGTCGGCGACGGACTTCGTCGCCTGGTACAACGGGCACCCCGACTTCGCCGATCTCGACCCGCGACTGGACGGTCACACCGCGCTCGTGGTCGGCGTCGGCAACGTCGCCGTCGACGTCACGCGCGTGCTCGCCAAGACGCCGGCGGAGCTCGCCGTCTCCGACATCGCCGATCAGGCGCTGAGCGCCCTGGCCGAGAGCCGGGTGCGCGACGTGGTGGTCATCGGCCGCCGCGGCCCCGCCGAGGCCAAGTGGAGCACCAAGGAGCTGCGCGACCTCGGCGAGCTCGAGGACGCGGACCTGGTCATCGACCCCGCGGACCTGGCGATCTCGGACGAGAGCCGCGCGGCGATCGCGGACGACCCCGTCGCCCGCCGCAACCTCGAGGTGCTCGAGGAGCTCGCCGCGCGACCGCTGCGCGGCCTGAACCGCCGCATCCACCTGCGCTTCCTGCTCTCCCCCATCGCCATCGAAGCCGACGCCAGCGGCAACCGCGTGGGCGCCGTGGTGCTCGAACGCAACCGGCTCGAGCCGCGCGCCGACGGGTCGCTCGGCGCCAAGGGCACCGGCGTCACCGAGCGCCTCGACGCGCAACTCGTCTTCCGCTCCGTGGGGTACCGCGGCCAGGCGATGCCCGGGCTCCCCTTCGACGAACGCTGGTCGGTCGTCCCCAACGAGCGGGGCCGGGTGCTGACGGCGCGCGACGGCGAGCCCGTCCCCGGCTGGTACGTCGCCGGCTGGATCAAGCGCGGGCCGACCGGCGTGATCGGCACCAACAAGGCCTGCGCGGTCGAGACCGTCAGCAGCCTCCTCGCTGACGAGCTCCCCGACATCGATCCCGCCGACGCGGATCCGGCGGCCGTCGAGGCGCTGCTGGCGCAGCGCGGCGTGGAGACGGTCGACGCCGAGGGCTGGCGCCGCATCGACGCCGCCGAGACGACCGCGGGCGCGGCCGCCGGCCGGCCGAGGGTCAAGCTCTGCACCCGGGAGGCGCTGCTCACCGCCAGTCGCGGCTGACGGTCGGCGCGCCTGCGCCGTCCCCGTGCGCGTGGACGCGCCCGCGCGCGAACGCGCCCGCGCGCGAACGCGCCCGACGGGCCCGGTGGCGCATGAGCAGGGCGTGATAGGATCGGCCGGTCTCGCGGAACCCCGCAGCCCGCGCACCAGCGCACTGTGGGTCGCCGCCGCCGGGGAGGCCGCGCATGGAACGGATGACGGCCCAACATGTCGACGACCGAACGGCGATCGCCGCGGACGGCTCGCCGCCACCGCTGCTGCGCGTCGAGGGACTGACCAAGAGCTTCGGGGGCCTGCAGGCCGTCAATCACTGCTCCTTCGACGTGCGCGCCGGCAGCATCACGGCCCTCATCGGACCCAACGGCGCCGGCAAGACCACGGTCTTCTCGCTGATCTCCGGGTTCCTGCGCCCCGACCGGGGGCGCGTCGTGCTCGACGGCGAGGACCTCACCGGCCTGCTGCCCCACCAGGTGTTCCGTCGCGGCCTCTGCCGCACCTTCCAGATCCCGCGCGAGCACGGCAGCATGACGGTCCTCGAGAACCTCATGCTGGTCCCCCCGGACCAGCTCGGCGAGCGCTTCTGGAACCCGCTGCTCCGGCCCCGCGCCGTCCGGGCGCAGGAGCGCGCCATCCGCGAGAAGGCGCTCGAGGTGCTCGATCTGCTCACCCTGTCCCACCTGCGCGACGAGTACGCGGCGAACCTCTCCGGCGGTCAGAAGAAGCTTCTCGAGCTGGCGCGCACCCTGATGGCCGACCCACGCATCGTCCTCCTCGACGAGCCGGCCGCTGGCGTCAACCCGAGCCTGATGGCGCGCATCCGCGAGAAGATCGTGCAGCTCAACGCGGAGCGCGGCATCACCTTCCTGCTCATCGAGCACGACATCCCGCTGGTCATGGGCCTGTGCGACCCGGTCATCGTCCTCAACCAGGGGACGAAGCTGGCGGAGGGTCCGCCTGCCATCGTCCGCGGCGACCCGCGGGTGCTCGAGGCATACCTGGGGGGCCAGCATGGCGCTGTTGACGGTTGAGGGCCTCACCACCGGCTACGGCGAGATGGAGGTGCTGCGCTCGCTGACGCTGCGGGTGGAGCCCGGGCGCATCGTGTCGATCATCGGACCGAACGGCGCCGGCAAGTCCACCGCCATGAAGGCCGTGTTCGGGCTGCTCAAGCCCTGGCAGGGGTCGATCCGCTTCGGCGAGCGCGAGATCGGCGGCCTCTCGCCGGACCGGATCGTCCGGCTCGGCATGTGCTACGTCCCGCAGACCGACAACGTCTTCCCGTCGCTCACGGTCGAGGAGAACCTCGAGATGGGCGCGTTCGTGCTGTCCGGCTCGACGAAGGAGCGTAAGGAGCGGGTGTTCGACCTGTTCCCGCGGCTCGCCGAGCGGCGACGCCAGCGAGCCGGCAAGATGTCGGGTGGCGAGCGCCAGATGGTGGCGATGGGCCGTGCGCTCATGCTGGATCCCAAGCTCCTGCTGCTGGACGAGCCCTCGGCGGGCCTCGCGCCGCTGCTGGTCGACCTCATCTTCGAGAAGGTCCGCGACATCAACGCCTCGGGCGTCGCCGTCCTGATGGTGGAGCAGAACGCGCGCAAGTCCCTCGAGCTGGCCGACCACGCCTACGTGCTGGTGGGCGGCAGCAACGCCATCGACGGCGCTGGCCACGACCTCCTCGGCGACCCCGAGGTCGGCCGGCTGTACCTGGGAGGCTGACGGCATGGCGAGAGTCCTCGCGCGGCGGGCGGGCGGCCCGCGACCCAGTGCGCGCCTTCGGCGCGCCATCGGCAGCCGGACGGCGCTCGTCGCGCTGCTGGCCCTGGTGCTGGTCGGGCTGTGGTGGCTGGCGGGCGCCCAGGGCGTCACCGGCCAGCGGCTGTTGTCGCTCGCCGTCCGCGGCGTCATGCTGGGCGGCATCTTGGCGCTCGGCGCCATCGGCCTGACGCTGATCTTCGGCGTCCTGCGCATCCCCAACTTCGCCCACGGCGACCTCATGACCTGGGGCGCCTACCTGGCCCTCTTCGGGCTCACGCTGCTACCGGCCGGCCAGCCGCTGGCGCCGTTCTCGTTCGGCGCCGAGTTGCTCGTGCTCCTCGTGCTGGTCATGCCGCTGGTGGGCCTCACCGGGTACCTGCTCGACCGCCTGGTGTTCCGGCGCCTGCGGGCGCGGCGGGTGCCATCGGTGATCCTGGCCATGGCCGCCCTCGGCGGCGCCTTCTTGCTGCGCAGCGTGATCTACCTCGGGTGGGGCGCCGACTTCCGCAACTTCTACACCGGACGGCCACGCCCGGCGGTCGAGTTGTTCGCCGGCATCCGCGTGCGGCCCGACCAGCTCTTCATCCTGGGCCTGGCGCTGCTGCTGATCTTCCTCGTGTACCTGCTGCTCGAGCGCACCAAGATGGGCAAGGCCATGCGCGCCACCGCGGACAACGCGGACCTCGCGCGCATCAGCGGCATCGACACCGAGAGCGTGATCCGCTGGACCTGGCTCATCGGCGGCGGCCTGGCTGGCGCCGGTGGCGTCATGTTCGCCCTCGACACCCAGCTGCGTCCCGAGATGGGCTGGTGGCTCATGCTGCCGCTGTTCTCCTCGGTCATCCTCGGCACGATCGGCCACGCCTACGGCGCCCTGCTCGGCGCCCTGGTCATCGGCGTGGTGTGGCAGATGTCGACGGCCTTCCTCAACCCCGCGTACGGCCCGGGCGTGGCGTTCGTCGTGCTGATCCTCGTGCTGCTGTTCCGGCCACAGGGGATCTTCGGCAAGCCGGGAGGGACCTGATGGGCGACGCGAGCCTCGTCAAGAGCCTGCTGCTGGCGCTGCCCCTGTGGTTCCTGGCGGCCAGGGCCCTACCCGTTCGCCTGCCGTGGCTCGCGCGCGCCGCGCTCGGGGCCGCGGCCGGCTGGGCCGCCGCCCTCGCGGTGACGCTGTTGGTGCCGTCCGGCCTCATGGCGTACCTGGTGTCGTTCGCCATCGTCGGCTCGATCTACGCCGTGCTGGCGCTCGGCCTCAACGTGCAGTGGGGCTACACCGGGCTGTTCAACATCGGCATCGCCGCCTTCTTCGCCATCGGCGCGTTCACCAGCGCGCTGGTCACGACGAGCATGCCGAGCGGCGCCGCCGCGGCCTTCAGCCAACAGGCGTTCGGCCTCGGGGCGCCGTTCCTGGCGGGTGTGGTGGCGGCGGGCGCGGCGGCCGGTCTGCTGGCCCTGCTCGTGGGCGGGCCGACGCTGCGGCTGCGCGAGGACTACCTGGCGATCGCCACGATCGGCATCGCGGAACTCGTGCGGCTCGTGTTCCAGAACGAGCGCTGGCTGGCCAACGGGCCGCAGCCCCTGCGGGGCATCCCCCAGCCGCTCGCCTGCCTGGTGCGCGACCCCGGCTGCGCCGGGTTGCCGGCGCCGCTCGCCGCCCTCTTCGACCCCCTCACGCCGCGCGACTACCCCTACGTCTACCTCGCCATCGCCACCCTGTTCGTCATCGTCGTCTACCTCGTGCTCGAGCGCGCCATCCGCTCGCCCTGGGGGCGCGTCCTGCGCGCCGTGCGCGAGGACGAGGCCGCCGCGTCCATGGTCGGCAAGGACGTGGCCCGCGTGCGGCTGCAGGCCTTCGTGGTCGGCGCGGTGATCATGGGCCTGGGCGGCGCGCTCTACGCGCACTACATGATCGCCATCGACTACACCCACTTCGACGCGCTGTACGCGACCTTCCTCGTGTGGGTCATGCTCATGCTGGGCGGCAGCGGCAACAACCGCGGCGCCATCCTGGGCGCCTTCGCCCTGTGGGGCGTGTGGACGGGCGCGGCCTTCGTGGTCGACCTCGCCCGGCCCCTGCTGGCGGCGATCTCGAGCGACCTGCCGGCGCGCGGGCCCTACCTGCGGCTGCTGCTCATCGCCCTGCTCATGCTCTTCATCCTGCTGTACCGCCCGAAGGGGCTGATCGGCGAGGAGCGCTTCGTCTCGCGCGACTCGCAGGGGCGGGACGGCTGACGGCGGCGCGCTGAGCCCTGAGCCCTGAGCCGAGGCCGCGTCGCCCGCCGAGGCGGTGTGCTGCCCGGGCGACCGCGCGCGAGCCGAACGAGAAGAGGGGCCCCGGTGAAGGGGCCCCTCGGACGGCGCGGCACGGCGGCCGCTCCGCGGACGGTTGGGTTCAGTCGTGCGGGATCTGGTCGGGGGTACGGATCATGAGCCCCTCGATGGTGCCGCCGGCGTAGCGCCAGATCTCGACCGCGGTGATGACGTCGCCGAACTCGTCGAACACCACGTCGCCGGCCGCGCCGGTGTAGGCGACGTCGCTACCGGACTGCAGCAGGCGGAAGGCGTTCTCGAAGTCGTTGACGCCCACGCTCTCGCCGGGCGGGTTGGCGACCATCCTCAGGTTGTCGCGCAGCACCGCGCCGCTCACCTCGGCGCCATCCACCTGCGCCTTGGCCACCGCCAGGCCGACGACCGCGACCGCGTCGTAGATGCTGTCCATGAACGGCAGCGGCGGGCGCTGCCCGTAGGCCTCCTCGAAGGCCTCGACGAAGGCGACGAAGCCGCCCCAGCTCGGGTCGGCGCCGGGCGCGGTGCCGAGGCGGCCCTCGACGGCCTCGGCGCCCATCGCCTCGATGATGAGCTCGGACTTGCTGCCGTCGACGTACTGGAAGTTCGTGAAGCCGAAGAGGTCGCGCGCCTCGGTGAGGAACACGGTCGCCTGGCCCGGGTAGCTCATGACCAGGACGATCTCGGGGTCGCCCGCGAAGACCTCCTCGAGCATGGCGGCGTAGGTCGGCTGCGGCTCGTCGGGGTGCGGGACCTGGGCAGTCACGGTGCCGCCGCGGGCCTCGAAGGCCTCGGCGAAGGCGTTGCTGAGGCCCTGGCCATAGGGGTTGTTGACGTACATCGTCGCCGCACGGGTGAAGGCGTAGTCGGCGAAGATCTCGCCGCGCGCGAGCTGGGCGGCGACGACGCCCTGCAGGGCGTCCGAGCCGATCGTGCGGAAGAGGAAGTCGTCGTCCTCCAGGATCGTGAGCAGCGGCGAGGTGGCCGACTGCGAGATCTGCAGCACGCCGGCGGGGGCCGTCACGGCCTCCGCGACCGCGACCGCCACACCGCTGGCCAGGGGACCCACGATGGCGGGCACGCCGTCGACGTCGACCAGCTTGCGCGCCCGGTCGATGCCGACCGAGGCGCTGGTGGCGGCGTCCTCGAAGACGAGCTCGATGATGGGGCCGCCGAAGACCTCGGTCGCCGCGGCGTTGATGTGCGCGGCCGCCAGCTCGGCCGCGTCGCGGTGCGCAGGGCCGAACTCGCCGAGCGGGCCGGTGAAGTCGAGGAGCGCGCCGATGGGCACTGCGACGGGCTGGGCGAACGCGACCGAGGACGCGGCGCCGAGGACCACCGCGACCCCGAGCGCGCGAACCGCCTTCGTCCAATGGGCGGACATCACGTCTTGCCTACTCATGCCGAACCTCCGATGTGCAGCGTGTGGGCTTCCACGTCTCGGCTACCCGCGGGCGCCGGAGCGTGCCATACGTTAGCGGCGGTCGCGGTGCCTGTCAACGTCGGCGGCGTGCTGCGGCGATCGCGACGCGGCCCACGACCCCACCCGGGACCGTTCCGGCCACTCGCGAGCCCCCGGCGCACGAATCCGGCCTTTCGGCGCATCGAGCGTGTACGTTTGGCCAGTTGACAGGGACGATCCCGTCGGTCATGATGCCCGAAGCCGACCATCGGACACGATTCGGTGTACACCACGTCAACGCAACCCACCCGCACGCCCCCGGAGGAACCATGCCCATGACCCGCGCCGACGTCGCCGCCCGCCTCAAGGAGGAGGACGTCCGCTTCCTGCGTCTGCAGTTCAGCGACATCCTCGGCATGAACAAGAACGTCGAGGTGCCCACCTCGCAGTTCGAGAAGGCCCTCGACGGTGAGATCATGTTCGACGGCTCGTCGGTGCAGGGCTTCGCCCGCATCGAGGAGTCCGACATGCTCCTCAAGCCCGACTTCGACACCTTCCTCGTGTTCCCGTCGATCATCGAGGGCGACGCCCGCGGCAAGGTCGCGCGGCTGATCTGCGACATCGCGCTGCCCGACGGCACCCCGTTCGCCGGCGACCCACGCGGCGTGCTCAAGCGCCAGGTCGAGCGGCTCAAGGCGCTCGGCTTCGACGACATGTACACCGGTCCCGAGCCCGAGTTCTTCCTCTTCCACCGCAACCCGGACGGCACCCCCACGGTCGAGACCGCCGACGCGGCCGGCTACTTCGACCTGGCCCCGGTGGACCGCGGCGAGGACGCCCGCCGCGACATGGTCAACGCCCTGGTCGAGATGGGCTTCGAGATCGAGGCCGCGCACCACGAGGTGGCGCCCGGCCAGCACGAGATCGACTTCAAGTACGACACCGCGCTGTCGACCGCCGACAACATCGCCACCTTCCGCATGGTCGTCAAGCGCATCGCGCTCAACCACGGCCTGCACGCCACCTTCATGCCCAAGCCGGTCGCCGGCATCAACGGCTCCGGGATGCACATCCACCTGTCGCTCTTCCAGGGGGGCAAGAACGCGTTCTACGACGAGAAGGCCGAGTACCAGCTGTCGCACACGGCCAAGAACTGGATCGCCGGCCTCCTCGAGCACGCCTCGGGCCTGGTCGCCATCACCAACCCGATCGTCAACAGCTACAAGCGCCTGACGCCCGGCTACGAGGCGCCGACGAACATCGCCTGGTCGGCCAGCAACCGCAGCGCCATGATCCGCGTGCCCGCGCGCCGCGGCGTCGGCACCCGCACCGAGCTGCGCATGCCCGACCCGTCGTGCAACCCGTACCTGGCGCTGGCGGTCATCCTGGCGGCCGGCCTGGACGGCATCGAGCGCAACCTCGTGCCGCCGCCCGACATCCATCGCAACATCTACCAGATGAGCGTGCGCGACCGCCGCAAGCACAAGATCCGCGAGCTGCCGGGCACCCTGCGCGAGGCCCTCATCACGCTGCAGAAGGACCGGGTCGTGCGCGACGCGCTCGGCGACCACATCTACACCCAGTACATCGAGGCCAAGACGCTCGAGTTCGACGGCTACCGCATCGCCGTCCACGACTGGGAGCTGGACCACTACCTGGCCGAGTATTGAGGGTGTTTGGCTGGGGCACGCGTGCCCCAGCCAAACGCACGGGATACCATGACCGCGTGAGCGGCCAAGAACAGCGCGTCCTAGGCGTCGATCCCGGGTTGGCCCACCTCGGGATCGGCGCCGTCCTGGAGCGGGGGCGCGACGGCGAACTGCTGCTCGCGCGCCTCGTGCGCACGCGCCCCGGTGACGACGCCGGCCTGCGCCTGGAGCAGGTTCACGCGGCGATGCTGGACGCCATCGACGCGTGCCGGCCGGACGCGGTCGCGATCGAGGGCCAATACTTCCACCGGCAACGCGAGGCGTCGTTCAAGGTCGGCCAGGCGGTCGGCGTCGTCCTGCTCGCGGCGCACGCGCGCGGCTTGCCGGTCCACACCTACGGGCCGCTCGAGGTCAAGCAGACGCTGGTCGGCAGCGGCCGGGCCGACAAGGCGCAGGTCGCCTACATGGTGCGCGCGCTGCTGGGCCGCTCCGCGGCCACGGGCGACGTGCCACACCACGTCTCGGACGCGCTGGCACTGGCGCTCACCCACCTCGCGCGGCGCCGCCTCGACGCCCACGCACCGCCCGCCCGAGCAGGGCGCGGCACTCGCCCCCGCTCCTAGTCGCGCTTCCGACGCCGACGCGGCGCGGTCGCCGCCTTGCGGCCCGCGGTCTTCTTGCCCCCCGCCTGGCGGTGCGCCGAGGAACGCTTCGTCTGCCGACCGCGCGCTTCGCGCGGCTGCCGGCTCCGGCGCGTGCCCGTCGATCCGCCGGCGGGTTCCTCGAGCAGCGCCGACCAGCGGTAACCGCTGGCGCGCATGCGCGCCGTCCAGCGCCGGCGCCACGCCGACAGGGCGCGCGCGGGTCCTGCGCCGGGGCGCTGCCGGCGCCCGGCGGCCCACATGACGTCGAGCCAGCGCTCGAAACCCTCCTGTCGGAACCAGCGGGTGCCGCCGTGCTCGTGCACGTCGAGGAACCGCAAGAGGTCGGGCGCGACGGCCATCGTCGCCGCCAAGGCCGCGTCGTCGGGCCAGGGCTCGGCCGGCGCCGGCAGCGTCGCGATCGCCGCGCCCGCCGCCGCCGCCCAGGCGCTGGCATCCGCGATGCCAGCGGCCGCGAGGTCGCGCGCGACGGTCCGCCCGATGCGGGTGCGCGACCACGTGCCGCGCGCGTCGGGCAGGTGCGCGGCAGCGTGCACGTAGGCCGACGCCATGGCGGCGGGTCCGCCGACCGCCGCCGCGAGGCGCGCATCGCTGCCCCTGGGCGCGGGCGGTGGCGCCGGGGTCGCCGGGGTCGCCAGGGCAGCGACCCAGTCGGCCCAGGCCGACGACGCGTCGCCACCCTCGCGCCACGCGGCCACCAGCCGCGTCAACGCCTCGTGCGTGCCGGCGAAGCGCAGGTCGTCGAGGGCGTCCTCCAGCGACGGCACGCCTCGCCCGCGGAGGGATGCGTGGAGCGACCCGAGAACGCCATCGTGATCCACCCACTCACGCACGTCGACGTACACGCGCGCCTCGTAACCGTCGAGCGCGACGCGCCAGCCGTCGCGCAGCACGTCCTCGGAACGCCACAGGTAACTCAGTCCGCGCACGAGGTCGTGGGCCACCACGAAGTGGCCCTCGCCGCCCGCCAGCGCGAGCGCATCGCCGATGCGATCGCGGTGCGGCGCCGCGCCCGGTCGCGCGACCTGCGGCACGCTCTCGCGCAGCACACCGTTCGAGCGGGCGTAGCGGTGGTTGACGAGCACCAGCGAGGCGGCGTCGCCCACGCGGTTGGCGTAGGCGTAGACGTCCTCGTTCGGCTCCCCGTCGTCGGCGACCAGGTCGAAGAAGCGGAAGCCGTCGACCTCGGCGAACTGCCAGCGGCGGTGCAGCACCGGCACCAGCTCGCGCTCGTGGCGGCCCAGCAGCGCCTCGTCGGGGTGCTCCCCCCACTTCGCGCGCCGGAACTCCATCCCGTACTTCTCGCGGAAGCCCTCGAACTGGCCGTGACCGAACATCGGCAGGCCCGGCATGGTCGCCAACAGCGTCGCCACCGCGAAGTAGCGGTCGCCATCGCCGAACTGCACGCGGGCGGTCTCCTCGTCGGGGTTGTTCATGAAGTTGACGTAGCGCTGCAGGATGCGCGGGTCGAAGGCCAGCACCTCCTTGACGATCGCCCGGTAGCCCGCGTTGTCCTGCTGCCGCATCATGTGCATGAAGGCGCTGTTGTAGACACGGTGCATCCCCAGCGTGCGGACGAAGTAGCCCTCCATCATCCAGAAGGCCTCGGCCAGCAGCAGGGTGTCCGGGACCTCGGCCGCGACCCGGTCCACGACCTCGCGCCAGAACTCGCGCGGCATCGCGCGCTCGAAGTCCTCGTCGGTCAGCGCGCCGTAGCGTCCGCGCGAGGGGACGCCGCCGCCCTCCCCCGGGGCGGGGTACCACAGCCGCCGCACGTGCCGCTTCGCCAGCGTCATCGCGGCGTCGAAGCGGATGATCGGCGAGCGCCGCGCGACGTCGAGGATCGTCTGGATGACGGCCTCGCGCACCCCCGCGTCGAGGTAGTCGAGCTGGGCGGTGTCGTTCCAGGGCATGGCGGTGCCGTCGTTGCCGTGGAAGATGTAGCGGGCCTGGCCGGTCGCGCGGTCCTTGCGCTCGAACACCACCGCGGCGTCGGTGCCGTCGTAGTAGTGGTCCTCGATGCGGATCTCCACCCGTGGATCGCTGCTGAGGTCGGCGCCGCCGAAGCGGTAGCCCGCGAACGGCGGGTGGTCGACCTGCACGAAGCGCTCCGGGTGCTCGACGACCCAGCGCCCGTCGATGCCGACGTGGTTCGGCACCATGTCGGTCGCCATGCGGATGCCGCGGGCCGCGGCGCGCGCCTTGAGGTCGGCGTAGCCGGTCTCCCCGCCGAGCTCGTCGGCGATGGCGTAGTCGTAGAGCGCGTAGGCGGAGGCGAGCGCATCGGGCTGCCCGCGCAGCTGCTTGATCCGGCGCGACGCCTCGCTGCGCTGCCACACGCCGATGAGCCACAGCGCGTTGAAGCCGCGCCGCGCGAGCCGGTCGAGCTCGGCGTCCGGGACCTGGTCGAGCCGCTCGATCGCGCGGCCGTGCTCGACGGAGAGCTGGTCGAGCCACACGTAGGTGCTCTTGGCGACCATGACCACCCGCGGCATCCACGCGCCGTCGGGGCTGAAGCGCTCCGCCTCGCCGTCGCCGCCACGGAGCGAGCGCGAGGACGGTGGTGGCGGCGGGCCCGGTGGGCCGCCGCGGACGACGTCGGCCTCGCGGATCGTGGCGATCGCGTCGAGCAGGCGGTCGAGCAGCGCCCGGAAGGCATCGCCGAGCAGCGGGCCCCAGGCGTCCCGCACGAACCGCAGTTGGGCCGCGAGGTCGTCTGGGTGGGCGCGCGCCGGCTCGAGCAGCAGGTCGAACAGCGACGTCCCGGGCCGCCCCGGCAGCCCGGGCAGGTCGGCGAAGTGGCCGCGCAGGGCGTCGATCAGCGCGTCGTACGGCACCTGCGCCGCCAGTGGCCGCACGTCGATCAGCGGTCGGGCGGCCCGCAGGCCGGGGTTGGCGTTGGCCAGGAAGCAGGTCCAGGCCTCCTCGAGGGCGACCTGACGCCCCGGGACGCCGTCGACCTCCCGTCGGAGCGCGACCTCGGCCGGGGCTCCGGCATCGACGTCGGGCGGCGGGTAGCGCCGCACGAAAGCCGCCAGCGTCGCCGCGACGCCCTCGTCGCCCAGCCAACCGCGAGCGCGCCGCTCCGCCTCGCTGAGGGCACGCGGGTCGACGAGCTCGAGGTAGCGGGCGATCACCAGGTGGTAGACCTCCTCGAGCAGCGCCCCGGCCACCAGGTCGGCCGCGCGCAGCGGCGGGTCGCCCGGTGCCGCGATGGCGGCCTGGCGCGCGGCGACCTGCGCCGCGCGGACATGGTCGGCGAGCAGCACGTCGCCCCGCAGCGTCACCCAAGCGGCTTCGATGCCCAGCCGGCGGCGGGCATCGGCGGCCACGTGGAACGCGCGGGTGGGGCCACGGACGGGCCAGGGGGTCACGAAACGCATCGTCACGGGATACCTCGTACCGTCAAGCTAACACGGGCATGCCGGTGCCCCCGACCGGTCGGGCCGCATCCGCGGGGTCGGTCGACCTCCGTCGGCGCCCCACGAGCAGTTAGGATGACCCGGCAGGAGGAGACCGCATGCAGCAAGCCCCCGGCGACGTCGTACTCTACGAGTTGTACGTCCGCGCCTTCCGCGACGCGAACGGCGACGGTCACGGCGACCTGCGCGGCGTCATCGAGAAGCTCGACCACGTCGCGTCGCTCGGCGTCGACGTCCTGTGGCTATTGCCGATCTCGCCGTCGCCACTCCTCGACGACGGCTACGACGTCTCGGACTTCCGGGGCGTCCACCCCGACTACGGCTCGCTCGACGACCTGCGCGAGCTGATCGACGCCGCCCACGCCCGCGGGCTGCGGGTCATCACCGACCTGGTGCTCAACCACACCAGCGCCGACCACCCCTGGTTCCAGGCGTCGCGGCGCCGCGAGGGCGGCAAGGACGATTGGTACGTGTGGACCGATGACCCGACCACCTACGCCGGCACGCGCATCATCTTCACCGACAGCGAGACCTCGAACTGGACCTTCGACGAGGCTCGCGGCCAGTACTACTGGCACCGCTTCTTCCACCACCAGCCCGACCTCAACTACGACCACCCCGCCGTGCGGGCCGAGATGCTCGACGTCGTGCGCTTCTGGCTCGAGTTCGGCGTCGACGGCTTCCGGCTCGACGCCATCCCCTACCTGTTCGAGCGCGAGGGGACGATCAACGAGAACCTGCCCGAGACCCACGGCTTCCTGCGTGAGGTGCGGCGGCTGGTCGACGAGGTCAAGCCGGGCGCCTTCCTCCTCGGCGAGGTCAACCAGTGGCCCGAGGACACGCTGCCGTACTTCGGCGACGGGAGCGACGAGATCCCCTACCTGTTCCACTTCCCCGTCATGCCCAGGCTCTACCGGGCGCTCGCCGAGGGGAGCGTCGCCGGCATCCGCTGGATCCTGGAGCGCACGCCGCTGCCGCCGGCCGGCTGCAGCTGGGTCGTCTTCCTGCGCAACCACGACGAGCTGACGCTGGAGATGGTGACCGAGGACGAACGCAGGCTGCTGTACGCCGCGTACGCGCCCGAGCCGCGGATGCGCCTCAACGTCGGCATTCGCCGGCGGCTGGCGCCGCTCCTGGGGTTCGACCGGGCCCGCATCGAGCTGATGCACGCGCTGCTGATGACGCTGCCGGGGGCGCCGATCCTCTACTACGGCGACGAGCTCGGCCTGGGCGACGACATCACGCTGCCGGACCGCCACGGCGTGCGGACGCCGATGCCGTGGAACGACGGGCCGCAGGCGGGCTTCAGCGACCACCCCGCCCCCTACCTGGCGCCGATCGATCACCCGCTCGGCGGCTGGCGCACGGCCAACGTCGCGGCACAGGAGGCCGACCCCGACAGCCTGCTCCATTGGGTGCGGCGGCTGGTGCGCACCCGGCGGTCGCTGAAGGCGATCGGCGCCGGCCGCTTCGCGCTGCTCGACGCCGGCGACGACCGTCTCTGCCTGTTCGCGCACGACGCGGGCCCCGGCAGCCACGTGGTCGCGGTCCACAACCTCAGCGCCGAGCCGGTCACGCTGGAGCTGCGCGTCGAGCGCGCCGGCCTTTGGCGCCGCGTGTTGGCCGGCGGCAGCGTCGGTCCCGACGAGGTCTCGTCGGCGAGCGAGGACGCGACGTGGCTGCCGGTGCGGCTGGAGCCGTACGGCTACGCCTGGTGGTCGCACGGCGGGGTGTGGACGTCGTGAGGCGCGCCCCGGGCTGGGCTCTCGTGCTCCTGGTCGCCTGGCTCGTCGGCTGCACGAGCGACCTGGCGGTGCCGACCGAACCGCTGCGACTCCTGCGCACGGATTGGCCCGTCGCCTACGTCGGCGAGCCGTTCGACGGCGCGCTGCGCCCCACCGGCGGCCTGCGGCCGTACCGCTTCGAGGTCGTCGACGGCGAGCTCCCCCCGGGCATGAACGTCTCCGCCGGCCGGCTCGTCGGCACACCGACCGAGGTCGGCCGCTTCGCCTTCACCGTGCAGGTGCGCGACGGCAACCTCTCGCAGGCGCTGCAGCAGGTGGAAGTCGACGTGCGACCGCTGCCCGATCCGATCGTGCGCGTCGACGCGCCGCGGACCGAACTGCGCTCGGACGTCCCGCTGATCGTCCGGGTCGAGGACGCCCGCGGCTGGCGGGGGGCGCGCATCGCGCTCACATGGGACGCCGAGGCGTTCGCGCTGGTGGCTCCGCCGGCGCCGAGCGACACGCGCCTGGCCGTGCTCCACGAGTCCGGGGACGGGTTCCTGCACGTCGAGGCGGCGGCGCTCGGTGCGCCGCGCAACGGCGCGTTCGACCTGGCGCGCTTCAGCCTCCGCCCGCTCGAGCCGCCGGCACAGCTCTCCCTGCGGCTCACCGCCGTGTCGCGCTACAGCGGCGGCGAACACCTCGTCGAGCGCGCCGAGGGGGTGCCGCAGCCGCGGCCGGCCCCCGCGCCGCCGGGCGAGCCGGGCGCCGCGGGCGACGAGGCGGCGAGCCCCACCGACGAGGGCGAGGAGACACCGTCGGCGGGCGAGGGCCCGCCGCCCGCGAACGAGGGTCCGCCACCCGCGAGCGACGACGAGGAGAAGCCATGACCCGCCACGCGAGCCGCGCGCCGACCCACGTCGTGGGCGGCCAATCGCCGACGCCCCGTGCGCGCCGCTGGGCGGCGACCGCGCTCCTCGCGCTCACGGCCGCCGCCGCGTCCGCCGGCTTCGTCGCGCTCGACCTGTCCGAACGCCTCGCCGCCGCGGAGAGCGTCGCCGTCGGCGTGATCCGCGGCGTCGACACCGTCGTCCGCGACGGCGAACCGTGGACCCTGGTGACGATGGAGGTCGAACGCTGGTGGGTGGCGGAAGGCGAGCGGGTCGCCGCGCCCGGCGTGGCGCCCGGCGCCGACGAGGCGACGGCCGTGACGGCCCTCCCGGCGTCACTCACCGCCGCGTTCTGGGGGGGAAGCGCACCCGGCGTGGCGACGCTGCAGGTGGCGGGGGTCCCGACCTTCGCGCCGGGCGAGCGCGTGCTGTGGCTCTTGCGCGCGGCGGACGACGGGCTGGGCGCCCCGACGGTGGGCGTCACCCAGGGCGTGTGGCGTTGGACCGCGGGCGCGTGGCGGGGGGACGACGGCTCGACCCTCGGCGTGGACGACGAGGGCGGCCTGGACCTCGACGGGCAGGCGGTGCCCGACGAGGTGCTGTTCGCCGCCCTGGACGCGGCCCTCGACGCCCTGGGGCGGCGACCGTGAGCGCCCGCTGCCGCCCCCGGCGGCTGCTGACGACGGTCGCCGCGCTGGCCATGCTCGCCTCCCTCGGCGCCGCCCTGGCGCTGGAGATCACGGTCGAACCGCCCGACGGCGAGCTCGCCTCCGCGGTCGCGGCCGCGGTCGACGACTGGCGCGCCGCAGGCGTCGACGTCGACGCCGTCGATGCGAGGGTCGTGGTGCGCGCCGGCGCCGCCGCGCGCTTCGGGCCCGACGTGACCGCTTGGGTGGCCCTGCGCGGCGGCGGCGACGATCCCGATCGTGGCTTCGAGATCCTGGTGGCGCCGGGCGCGGGACCGCCGCGCGCGGCACTCATCCCGGCCCTGGGCATCGTCCTCGGGGGCACGCTGGGTCGCGGCGCGCTCGACCCGGTGCTCGACCCCGCCGGTCCCCGGCGTCCGACGCCGGCCGACGGCCTGGCCCTCACGGAGCGCCTGAGCGCCATCCCGGGGGACCTCGACCGCAACGGCCGCGTCGACTTCGAGGACCTGCTGCTGATGGCCGAGGCCTTCGGGCGCCGAGGCGTCAACCTGCCCGCCGACCTCGACGGCGACGGCGTCGTCGACGCGGCCGACCTCGATCTGCTGCGTGAGAGCTACACCTTCGACCCGCCGAACCCGACCGGGGCACGCTGACCGCCGACGCCACGGGGGCGGCCGAACGGCCGCGTGCGAGGCGCCTCGTCCGGCCCGATCAGGGCAGTTCGGCGATCGCCCGCATCAGCGCGACGTCGCGTTCCGTGACCGCGTCGCCCGCGTCGTGCGTCACGAGCCGCAACGAGACCTCGCGGTAGACCCAGCGCAGCTCCGGGTGGTGGCCCTGGCCCTCCGCCAGCGCACCGACCGCGGCGATGAAACCGACCGCCGCCGCCGCGCTCGGCAGGCGACGCTGCAACACCAGCGCGCCGTCGTCCGCCTGGGTCCAGCCCGGGGACGCGGCGAGCGCCGCCGCGATCGTCGCGGCGTCGAGCGCTTCGTGACCGCCCATGAAGTCAACCCCTCCGACCGCGGAGCGCGCGGCCACGCAGGAAGACCAAGGCGACGTCGTCCTCGCCGCGGGCGGCGACGAGCACGCCGCCGGGCACGGATTCGACCATCGTCTCGGTGAACGACCCGACCACCCGGCCGGGCAGCATGACGACCACCTGCTCGCGCCCCGTCTTGGAGCGCGGCCGGTAGCGGCGAACGGTGAGCTTGAGCGTGCCGAGATCGGCCGTCGTGGGCTCGTCGCTCAGGGTGTAGACCGCGCCCTCCGCGTCGTCCTCGCGCTCGAAGAGGCCGGTCAGGTCGCCCGGGTCGGGCGACAGCGCCGTCAGGATGCGCTGCACGACGCCGTGCATGAGGTGCTCGTCCAGCGACGTGCCGGCCGCCGCCGCGGCACCCTGCAGCAGTCCCTCGACCGCCACCCGGCGGTTCGGCGCCCTGGCCGTCACGCTGCCGGCGCGGGCGACCGCCCGGCCGACGACGCCCTCGTCGACGCCGCCCGCCACGCCGGCGACGAACGCCAGGACCTCGACGAGGGTCGGGTGGCGATCGTGGCTCAGCACGTAGGACTGCACCAGCGCCTCCGCGAGCCGCGCGGCCAGACCGCGCCCGCCGTCGTTCCAGCGCAGGTGCAGGTAGTCGCCCTCGCGGTCGACCCGCAGTTCCCCTCGCCCGACCTGGATCGTCGCGCGGCGGGAGAGGGCGTGGGGCCGCTCGTCGATGAACAGCGTGCGGCTCTCGCCGGTGCCCATGACCGCCACCTCGTGTCCACCGAGCGTGAAGCGGACCGGCGAGGACATGTTGAGCGTCAGCGTGTCGGCATCCTGCGGCACGCGCTCCCAGCGGAGCGCGGGAAGGACGCCGAGCAGGACGCCCCCGCCCAGTCGCGGCGGCGCCGCCGAGCCGCCGACGCGGGCCGGTAGCATCCGCTCCAGCCGCTCGAACAGCGCCTGGATCGCCTCGAGGTTGCGCGCCACGTCGCGCTGGAAGGTCGCCCGCGACTGCCGCTCGAAGGCAAGGGCCTCGCTCAGGCGGGCCTCGATGTCGCGTCGCAGCGCGGCCCGCTGGGCCTCGGGGAGCCGCTCCTTGCCCACCTCCTGCAGGGCCGTCCGCAGCTCCTTGGTCGTGGGGCCGCGCCTCACGATCGGCGTGAGCTTGCCGGCGTACGGGTCCTTGGCGACGATCGTCATGGCCTGCCGCGCGAACGGCAGCGCCTGCGCCTCGGGCACCTCGAGCCGCGGGAGCGGCGAATCGGGGCTGCCGAGCGTCAGGATCAACTGGACGAGGTCGCGACCGATCTCGGCCAGGCTGTCGAGGTCGGACAGCGAGACGAGCGCGTCGTCGGGCTCCGCCAGCGGCTCCACCACGCGAAAGCCGCGCAGCGTCGCGTCGAGCACCGTGTCGCGCTGCTCGGCGTGGCGCCGGAGGTTGCGCAGCATCGTGAAGATCAGCCGCGGTGTCAGCCGGTCCCGCTCGGCACGCCACGCGGCGGCGAAGCGAGCCATCGCGTCGTCGATCTCGTCGCGCCAGACCCGCTCGGCCAGGCGCTGCAACACCTGCTGTTCACGGCGCTCTTCGGGGCTCAGCTCGACCGCGCTGGCATCGGTGTCGAGGATGCCGTCGTTCTCGACCTCCGTGCCATCGTCGAGGCGCAACGCGTCGAGCGTGGCCGCCCTCGAGGGCGACTTGTGCGGCTGCAACTGCGCGAGCGCGGTCAGGCGCCGCGATACCGCCGCGAAGCGGGCCCGTTCGTCCGTTCCCAGCGACGCCAAGCCCTGGTCGATCGCGCGCTTGAGTTCCCACAGGTCCACCAGCCCACCGCGCACCGGCAGCTGTCGCTCCAGCGCGTCGACCTTGTACTCCAGGAGTTCGAGCGCGACGGGCTCCAGGCGGACCATGACGCAGCCTATCCGGCCGGCACCCGCGGGTCGGTGAAGTCCATCGCAGGCGTCGCTGCGGGGCGTCCGCGGCCACGGCCGTCGGTGAGGGGGTGACCACGCGGCACGCCCGCCACACATGGCCCTTGACGGTACCGCCGACCTCGGCCATGATGCCCTCGTGCGCGCCTCTCCGGCGCGCCCGGCTCACACCGAGCCGGCCGGCTCGCAGTGAGGCGGCCGATTCGCACCGCCGCGGCCGAGACGCCGCGCGGCGATCAGGAAGGAAGCCACGTGCCCCACATCATCGCGGAACCCTGCATCGGCGTGAAGGACCAAGCCTGCGTCGACGTGTGCCCCGTCGAGTGCATCTACGAGGCGGACGACCAGTTCTACATCCACCCCGAGGAGTGCATCGA
>JAABRV010000031.1 GCA_011390735.1 Trueperaceae bacterium
CGCTCCATGCGCGCGATCGCCATGGCGCGGGTCGGTCCCCAGGCGATCACCTTGGCGATCAGGCTGTCGTAGTTGGGCGGGATGCGGTAGCCGGCGTACACGTGCGAGTCGACGCGGATCCCCGGCCCCCCCGGCCAGTGCACGTCGGTGACCACGCCGGCGGACGGCCGGAAGTCGTGGTCGGGGTCCTCGGCGTTCACCCGCACCTCGATCGCGTGGCCCTCCAGCCGCACGTCCTCCTGGCGCAGCGACAGCCCCTCGCCGGCCGCGACGCGGAACTGCTCCTGCACGAGGTCGAAGCGGGTCACCATCTCGGTGACCGGGTGTTCGACCTGGATGCGGGTGTTCATCTCGGAGAAGTAGAAGCGCCCCTCGCGGTCCACGAGGAACTCGCAGGTGCCGGCGCCCCGGTAATTGATGTGCCGCGCCAGGCGCACGGCCGCCTCCGCGATGTCGGCGCGGAGGGTGGGATCGAGGATCGAGGGCGCCTCCTCCAGGATCTTCTGGTAGCGGCGCTGGATGGAGCAGTCGCGGTCGAAGAAGTGGATGACCTCGCCCTCACCGTCGCCGAAGACCTGGATCTCCACGTGGCGCGGCTCCTCGAGGAAGCGCTCGAGGTACATGCGCGGATCGCCGAAGGAGGCGCGCGCCTCCTCCTGCGCCTGCACGAAGTTGCGCTCGAGGTCGTTGGGGCTCTGGACCACGCGCATGCCGCGGCCGCCTCCGCCGGCGGAGGCCTTGAGGATCACCGGGTACCCGACCTCGGCCGCGAAGGCGTGGGCCGCCGCGAGGTCCGCCAGCGGGTCGGAGCCCGGCGTGATGGGGACGCCGGCCTCGACCGCCAGCGAGCGCGCGCGGGCCTTGTCGCCGATGCGCTCGATGTTCTCGGGACGCGGCCCGATGAAGGTGAGGTGGTGCTCCTCGCACATCTCGGCGAACTCGGCGTTCTCCGCGAGGAAGCCGTACCCCGGGTGGATGGCCTCGGCACCGGTGACCAGCGCGGCGGACAGCAGGTTGCGCACGTTGAGGTACGAGCCGCTCGACGCGGGCGGCCCGATGCAGATCGACTCGTCGGCCAGCAGCACGGGGAGCGACGTCTCGTCGGCCTCCGAGTAGGCCACGACGGCCTTCACGCCCAGCTCGCGAGCGGCACGCAGGACGCGGAGGGCGATCTCGCCGCGGTTGGCGATCAGGATCTTCTTGAACACGCGGCCGCCCGCCTCAGGCCGGCGCGATGCGCATGAGGACCTGGCCGTACTCGACCGGGTCCTCGTTGCGAACGAGGACCTCGACGACCGTGCCGGCGACCTCGGCCTCGATCTCGTTCATCAGCTTCATCGCCTCGATGATGCACAGCACCTGGCCGACCTTGACCTGGTCGCCGACGCGCACGAACGCCGGGGCGTCCGGCGACGGCGTCGCGTAGAAGGTGCCGACGATGGGCGCCACCACGTCGGCGCCCTTCGCCTTGTCCTGCGCGGCGGCGGGTCCTTCGGCGCCAGCCGGGGCGGCCACCGGTTCCGGCGCCGTCGCGGGGCCGCCGACGGCCGCGGCCGGCATCCCCGCCTGCGCCGGCATCCCCGGCACGCCAGAGGACTCGCGCCGCAGCGCGACCCGGCCCCCGGGGCGCTCCTCGCTCCCGTCCCACTCGAGCTCGAGCTCGGCCGTACCGGTCGCCTTCATGGCGTCCATCAGCCGCTTGAGCTCCTTGGCGTCCATCACGCGCGTCCCAGGTACTCGCCGGAACGGGTGTCGACCCGGATGACGGTGCCGTTCTCGATGAACAGCGGCACGGCGACCGTCGCGCCGGTCTCGAGCTTGGCCGGCTTGCTGCCGCCCGACACGGTGTCGCCCTTCACGCCCGGGTCGGTCTCGACGATCTTCAGCGCCACCACCGTCGGCAGCGTGACCTTGAGGGCCCGCCCCTGGTAGTAGTCGACGGTGACCTCGACGTTCTCCTTGAGGAAACGCGCGCCGTCGCCGATCTGCCGGCGGTCGAGGACCGGCTGCTCGTAGGTCTCGGTGTCCATGAACGTGAACGTGTCGCCGTCGGCGTACAGGAACTGCATCGTGCGGTAGTCGATGAAGATGTCCTGCAGCTTCTCGCCGGAGTTGAAGGTCTTCTCGACGATGGACCCGGTGTCGAGGTTGCGGAACTTGGCGACGACCTTGGCGCCGCCGCGACCGATCTTCTGGTGCTGGTAGTCGAGGCATTCCCACAGGCCGCCCTCGAGCTCGACCTTGGTGCCGTTGCGCAAGTCCGTGACGCTGATCATGCGAGATCCTCCGAAGGATGGGTGGGCTCGGGTCCCCGGCGACGCGGTGCCGCAGGCTGGCGGCGAAAGGTCGCCGGGCACGCGAGGGCCGCGCCCCTCGGGGCGATGGCAGAGTCTAGCACCCGGCCCCTCGACGCGCCCCATCGCGCCACGCTCACGACAGCGGCACCTCGGTGGGGAGGTAGCCGAGCTCGTCGAGGATCGCCTCGTACCCCGCCCGCCCCTGGTCGGGTCCGCGCAGCGCCACGAACGCGGCCTCGAGCAGGTTGGTGGCCAGCGAGCGCCCCTCGAAGCGCGGCGTCGTCGTCACCAAGCGGGCCGCCCCGGCCCCGGCCAGGAAGGCGACGTCGGCCCTGGTGGTCGTGTTCGTGAAGATCGTCAGGCCGTCGAGGCGCTCGGGCGCGTAGCGGCGGATCGTGTGCCAGTCGCCGGCGACGACCTCGGCCCAGGCGTAGTGCTCGGCAAAACGGGTCGACGTCGTCGCCTTGGTCTGCTTGCTGCCCGTCGGGTAGAGCCACGAGATCGGCATCTTGGTGAGCGGCGGCGCCAACAACCGGGCGACCCGGTCGAGGGTGCGCATCGAGCGGATGGGCCACGGCAGCCCCAGCGCGAACATCAGGTCGCCGAAGCGCACGTCGGCGCCGTGCTGGACGAGCGCCTCGGCCATGCCGAAGCGGTCCACGGCCACCGTCAGCAGCACGCGCCGGCCGCGCCACCCGACGCTCTCGTCGAGCAGCGCGACGGCGCGACGCTCGAGCGTGTCCTTGAGGCCCGCCCCACAAACCACCGGCGTGCGCTTGGCCGCCGACGCGATCACGCGCGCCTCACGGAAGTGGTAACGACGGTCCATCCACTGCAGGAACAGGTCGATGCCCCCGAGCCCGATCGCGTCGACCCGACCGTCCAGCTCGGCGACCAGGGCCCTGGCACCGGCCACCGAGCCGTCGGTGCCGCGCCGCTGGATGCGCACCATCTCGCCGAGCAACTCGACCGTGACGTCGACGTCGCGCGCCGACGAGCCCAAGGAAACGCTGACGACGTGCTTGGCGGCTTGGCTCACGCGTGGATCTCCTTCGCGTACCAGTCGAGCACGGGACCCGCGTCGATGGCGAAGCGGTACCCCTGGTGCTCCCAGAAGCCACAGGCGATGGGGTTGCGCCCGTACACCGCGGCCAGGACCCTGCGGGTGGAAGCGCCCAACCGGCCCTCGAGGTCGGCGACCGCCCGGGCCCCCACGCCGCGCCCCTGCAGCGCACCGTGGACGAGGAGCAGGTTGATGGTGGCGTCGCCGGGTTCGGGGTAGTCGAGCTTGTAGTCGAGGACGCCGGCCACCGGGCGGCCGGTGCGGCCGTCGCGCACCAGCCCGCCTGCGCGCCAGCCGGGATCGCCGAGCAACAGCTCGATGTGGCGCCGGGGGTCCTGCCGGGCGGCCAGCACCTCGGTGCGCACCTCCGACGAGGTCGGCACCGGGATCGCGATCATCTCGAAGTAACTAGGGGTCGCGAGGTAGAGGGCGTGCACCAACCCGGCGTCGTGCACGTCGGCCGGGCGCGTCAACGGTACCAGCGGATCCGCGCTCGTCGACGGGGTCGCGAGCGCGCCGAGAGCATCGGGTTCGCGCATCACCGCAAGGTACCACGGGCGCCGGAGAGGTCCGTGAGGCACCCCACCGCGCGATCCCGCTCGGTACACTCCTGCCATGCCGCCCTTCGCGACGCTGCTCGCCGCCGGTGGCGCCGTGCTGGCGCCCATGGCGGGGTACACGGACGCCCCCTTCCGACGGCTCGCGCGCCACTACGGCGCGGCTTGGGCGGTCAGCGAGATGGTGTCGGCCCGGGCCCTCGCCCTCGGCGACGACGCCGGCCTCGCCATCTCGGCGCCCCACCCCGGCGAGCGCGACGTCGTCCTGCAGATCTTCGCCGCCGAGCCGGCCGAGGCCGCCGCCGCGGCCAGGCGGCTGTTCGCGGCCTTCGCGCCGGCCGCGCTCGACCTCAACATGGGCTGCCCCGTGCGCAAGGTGGTGCAGCGTGGCTGCGGCGTCGAGCTCATGCGCGATCCGCGGCGCGCCGCGGCGATCGTGGGCGCCATCGGCGCGGCGGTGCCCGTGCCGGTGACCGTCAAGACGCGCCTCGGCCTCGACCGGGTGGCGGTCCGCGAGGTCGTGGCGGCGGTCGTCGAGGCCGGCGCCGCGGCGGTGGCCGTCCACGGCCGCACGGCGGCCCAGAAGTACGCCGGCGAGGCGGACTGGGACGCGATCGCCGAGGTCGCCGCCAGCGTGGACGTGCCGGTGATCGGCTCGGGCGACGTCGGCGACGCCGGCGCCTACCGCCGGGCGCGTGCCCGCGGGCTCGGCGTGATGGTGGCCCGCGCGGCGCTCGGGCGCCCGTGGGTGTTCCGCGAGCTGCTCGGCGGCCGCGCCCCCTCGCCCGAGGAGGTGGTGGCCGTGTCGTGGCGCCACGCCCGCGACCACGTGGCCTGGTACGGCGGCGAGCGCGCCCTCCCGCGGCTCCGCGGTCAGCTGTCGGCCTACGCCGAGCGCCTCGGCGTCGGCCGCGGGCCCTTCGTCCGCGTCGCCACCCTCGACGACCTCGCCGACGCCTGGCGCACGGGCGTCGGCATCGACCCCCGCGAGCCCCGGGTCGCCGCGCTCGACCCCTTCGACCACACGCTGCCGCGCTGCCCGAAGCTCGTCCGCCGGCGGGAGCGGCGGCTGGCGGCGTGAGGATCGCCGTCACCCGCGCGGAGGGCGTGCTCGGTGGCCACGTCGTGGCGCACGCCGCGGCGCACGGCCACGCGGTGGTCGCCGTGGTGGGCCGCCGCGCCTCGGGCGACCGCCGGCGGCAGCTGCGCGCGGCCGGCGGCGTCACCGTCGTCGAGGAGGCGGGCGATCCCGAGCGCTGGCTCGAGGGGTGCGAGGTGCTGGTCGATGCGCGCTCGCGGGCCGCCGAGCTCGGGCCGGACTCGGCGTTCGCCCGCGTGGATGCCGGCGCCAGCGAACGGCTGTTGGCCAGTGCCCACCGCGGCGGCGTGCGCCGCGTCGTGCTGCTGTCGAGCCTGGCCGTGCACCGCTTCGACGGCAGCGTCGACGTCGACGTGCGCTCGCGCCCACGCGATCGCCGCGAGCTGCCCTACGCCCACGCGCTGCGGCGCGTCGAGGACCTGGTGCTGTCCGACGGGCGCCTCGAGGGCGTCGTCGTTCGCCCCGGCCTGTGGCCGATCGGGCTGGGCGATCCGGTCCTGTGGCGGCTCGCCCGCGCCCTGCGCGGCGGGCGCCTGCCGCTGGTCGGGGGCGGCCTCGGCGTGCTCAACCTGGTCGATGCGGACGACCTGGCGGCCGGCGTCCTGCTGGCGGCCCTCCAGCCGGCGGCCCCGGGGCGGGTCTACGCCATCGCGGAGCCCACGCGGCTCACGTGGCGTGACGCCCTGACCACGTTGGCGTCGCTGCTGGGTGGGCGTCCGCCGCGGAGGCTGCTGCCGACGGCGCCGATCCAGGCCGTCGCCTCGGTGCTCGAACGCGCCTACGGCATCGCCGCCCCGGCGAGCGAACCGACCCTCACGCGCTACCGCACCGCGCTGCTCGGTACCGGCATTCACGTGCGCGTCGAACACGCGGTCGACGAGCTCGGCTGGCAGCCGCGCTGGCCATGGCGCGAGACCCTGCGCCGCGCGGCGGTGGACGCGCTGCCGCGGATCGGCGTCGCGCCGCGGGGGCGCACGTGAGCGGCGGCGTGCGCGGCCCCGTGCGGGTGCTGCTGGCCACGCTGGAGGCCGGCGGCGGCCACACCACCGCCGCCAGGGCGTGGGCCGCGCGCTTCGCGGCCATGGGCGCCGAGACCGAGGTCGTCGACACCGTCGCCGCCCTCGGGCCGCGGCGGCTCGACCGCACGACGAAGGCGATGTGGCGCGCCGCGCTGCGGGTACCGCGCGCGGTCTCCGCCGCCCAGGCGGTGACCACCCACGTCGTCCCGGCCGGCGTGACGCAGCGGGTGCAGGGGGTCTCGGTCTTCGACCACGGGCGGCGTCTCGCCGCCTACGTGCGCGACCGGGGCTTCGACCTGGTGCTCGCGACGCACATGTACCCGCTGCAGGCGATGGCGATCGCTCGCCGCCGCGGTTGGACGGACGTCCCGGTCGTCGGCTTCAACCCGGACACCTTCGACACCCACGCGCTGTTCGCCGTGCGGGGCAGCGATGCGATGTGCGCCCCGACCGAGGAGGCCGCCCGGCGCCTGCGGCGTCTCGGCGTGCCGGCGCGGGAGATCCGGGTCACCGGCTACCCGATCGACGAGCGCTTCCTGCGCCCGCCGCCGCCGCCGCCGGAGGCCCGCGCCGGGCTCGGCGTCGCCGCCGAGCCGCCGCTCGTGCTGCTGAGCCTGGGCGCCGAGGGCGTCGGCCCGCGCACCGAGGACTGGGTCGAGGCCCTCATCGAGACCGACGTCGCCGCCACGGTCGTGGTCCTGACGGCCCGCCACCGCGCGCTCAGGGAGCGGCTCGACGCGCGCGCACGCGACCTGACGGGTCGCACCCGGCTCCTCGCGCTCGGGTTCCGCGACGACGTCCCCACGTGGTTGGCGGCCGCCGACCTCGTGGTCGCCAAGGCCGGTCCCGCCTCGACGCTCGAGGCCCTGGCCGTCGGCACCCCCATCGGCCACGTCTACGTCGCCGGCGCGCACGAGCGCCTCGTGGTCGACTTCGCCCTGTCGCGCGGGGTCGGCGCCTGGTGGCCGCAGCCGCGGACCGGCGCCCGCGAGGTCGCCGGCTGGCTGGCGGACGCCCCGGCGCTGGCCGCCTGGCGCGCGCGGGTCGCGGCGGTCGAGCTGCCGCTGTCGCGCGACGAGGACGTCGCCGGGGTGCTCGCGCTGGCGCGCCGCTGAGCCCGCACGACCCCTGGTAACATCCCTCGTGCCGATCCTCCCACGCCTCGCCCTGCGCAACCTGCTGCGCCACCGCTGGCGCACGCTGGCCACCATCCTCGGCGTCGGTCTCGGCATCGCCGCTGTCCTGGCGACGCTCTCGGTCGGCGCCAACGTGGACGCCAACCTGCGCGCGACCCTGGAGGCCGCGGCCGGTCCCGCCGACCTGCTGGTGACGCCAGGCGCCACGGGTCGGGCGGTCTTCGAGCACGGACCGCTCCTCGCGCTCGTCGAGACCGATCCCGACGTCGACTGGGTGATCCCCGTGCTCAACACCCGCGCGGAGCCCGTCCGCGCGGCCCAGGCCACCGGGGCGGGATCGCTGCTCCCCGGGGTCGATACCGGCTTCCAGCTCGGCGGACGGCTCACGGAGCGACCCGAGACGGTCCCCGTGCGCCTCGCCAGCGGCCGCCTGCCCGACGCGGGCGGGTTCGAGGTCGCCATCGCGGCCGACTTCGCCGGCGTGCGTGACATGCGCCTCGGGGAGGAGATCGTCTTCACGACGCCGACGGGCCTGGTGCCCTTCACCCTGGTCGGGCTGCTCGACGACGCCTACGCGCTCGCCTCCACCAACGGCGGGCGGATCGGCATCACCCACCTGACCGACCTGCAGGAGGTCAACGGCCTGGCCGATCGGGCCAGCCACCTCGAGTTGGCGCTGCGCACCGACGTCGACGTCGGCGTCGCCCGCGAGCGGCTGCAGGACACGGTGGGGGACGCGTACACGGTGACCTACCCCGCCGGGGTCGGCGACGCGACCTCGGGCATCGTGCAGACGCTGCAGGCCGGCCTGCTCATCCTCGCCGCGACGCTCATGGCACTCGGCGGGTTCATGGCCTACAACACCTTCATGGCCGGCGTGGTCGAGCGGACCCGGGAGTACGCGCTCCTGCGCACGATCTGCATGCGCCGCCGCGACGTCCGCCGCCTCGCGCTGTGGGAGGCCACCTGGGTCAGCCTCGCCGGCGTGGTCGTCGGCGTGGCCCTCGGTTCGCTGCTCGCCTTCGGCATCACCCGCGTGAACGCCCTGGTGGTCGGGTTCGAGACGCGGACCCTGGTGCTGCCGCTGGGCAGCGTGGCGCTCGCCGCCGCGATCGGCGTGGGCGTGGCGCTCTTGGCCGCCAGCCTGCCGGCCCGGGCGGCCGCCCAGACCTCGCCGCTCTCCGCCCTGCGCGCCACCGAGATGCCGCGAAGCCCCTGGCTCCGCCGGATCGGCTGGGCGCTCGTCGTCGCCGGTATCGCCATGACGCGCCTCCCGTGGTCCGGCTACTTCGCCCTCCTGGGTGCGGGCCTGTCGATGGCCACCTTCTTCGCCGGGGTGGCCCTGGCGGCCGACTCGCTGATCGCCCCCGCGGTGCGGCTGGCCACACCGCTCATCACCCGCCTGCTGGGGACGGCCGGGCGCCTCGGTGCCGGCTTCACCGTCCGCAACGCGCCGCGCAACGGGGTGGCCATGGGGACGGTCATCGTCGGCGCCGGCCTGATCATCGGCGTCGGCTCGATGGTCGAGGGCATCAACGAGGCGGTGTCGGACTGGCTCGACACGACCATCGTCGGTGACCTGTTCGTCACCAGCGCGGCGCGCTTCCCGGCTGACTTCGAGTTGCGGGCAGCCGACGTCGAGGGCGTCGACCAGGTGTCCGGCGTCGGCATCCGGGCGGTGCGCTTCGAGCCCGAGGGGGTGGAGCGGGCGCGGACGGTGGCCGTCATCCTGGTCGACCCGCTGCGATTCGAGCCCGACACCGGCTTCGGCCGCCTGCAGTTCATCGCCGGGCAGGGCGACGAGCGGGTGGGCTTCGAGTCCCTGCGGCGCGGCGGCGAGGTCCTGGCGGCGAACACCATCCGCGACCGCTTCGGCGCGGGCCTGGGCGACACGGCCCGGCTGCGCACCGACGACGGCTTCCGAGACTTCCCGATCGGTGCGGTGGTCGTCGACTACACCGGCGGCGGCGAGGCGTTCATCGCCTCGATCGACGACCTGCCGCTGTTCGGCGGCGGCAGCCCCGACCTCTTCGTCGTCACGGTCCTGCCGGGTCAGGACCCGATGGCCGTGCGCGACAACCTGCGCGCGGCGTTCCCGGACCTGCTGCTCGACGTGACCCTGAACCAGGCCTACCGTGCCGAGATCGAGACATTGATCGGCCGCTCCTTCGCCACCACGAACTCGCTGCTGGCCCTCGCCGCGGTCATCGCGGCGCTCGGGGTCGCCAACACCCTGGGCATGAACCTGTCGCGGCGGGCACACGAGATCGCCGTCCTGCGCACGGTCGGGCTGCGCCGATCCGGCGTCAGGCGGCTGGTGCTGGCGGAGGGCATGGTCGTGCTGACGTTGGGCGCGGTCCTGGGCCTGGCGTTCGGCCTGCTGCTGGCGGACGTCATCACCGCGGGGGCGCGCGCGCTGACCGGCTACCCCATCACGGCCGCCGTGCCGTGGCGCCTGCTGCTCTGGGCCGGCGTCTTCATCCCGCTCTTGGGCCTGCTCGCCTCGTGGCTGCCGGCCCGCCGCGCAGCCAGCCTGGCCCCGCGTGTGGCGCTCGGCGCCTCGGAGGTGGCATGACCGTCCCGAACGACGTCCTCGCCCTGGAGGCCCGTGGGCTGCATCGCCGCTTCCACCTCGGGACCGAGACCGTGCACGCGCTGCGCGGCGTCGACCTCAGCGTCCGCAGCGGTGAGTTCGTCGCCGTCATGGGCCCCTCCGGGTCCGGCAAGAGCACCCTCCTGCACCTGTTGGGCCTCCTGGACGAGCCCGACGAGGGGTCGATCCTGCTCGCCGGGACGGCCACCGGCGGCCTGGACGACGACGCGCTGACCGATCTGCGCCGGCGCCGGCTCGGCTTCGTCTTCCAGACCTTCGAGCTCGTGCCCAACCTGACCGCCCGGGAGAACATCCTGCTCCCGGCCGAGATCCACGGCGAGGGCGCCGGGGCGCGACCGCGCCTCGAGCTCCTGGCGAAGCAGCTCGGCATCGGCGATCGCCTCGATCACCGCCCCGACCAGCTGTCGGGGGGGCAGCGCCAGCGCGTCGCCATCGCCCGCGCGCTGATCAACGACCCGGTCCTGGTCTTGGCGGACGAGCCCACCGGCAACCTCGACTCGCACACCGGCCAGGAGGTGCTCGACCTCCTGCGCCACGGCGTCGACGAGCTCGGCTGGACGGTCGTGACGGTGACGCACGACGTGCGGGCGGCGATGACGGCGGACCGCGTGGTGTTCCTCAACGACGGCAGCGTCTCCGGCGAGGTGGTCGTCGAGGACACCGACGCGGCGGCGTTCGTGGACCGCTTCCTGACGCCCTGACCGCCGCGGGCCGCGCCGGTCCCCCGGGACTAGGCGGCGGTCGCCGCGGGCCTCAATCGACGCGCCCGGAGACGAGCAGGCCCGCGGGGGCGTTCCAGCGCCCGAGGACGCCCAGGTCGAGCTCCCAGCGCCCGAGGAGCGCGATGTCGATGGCCGCCGCGCCGCCGGTCGCGGCTGTCTGCAGCTGCGTGGCCAGCGCCACCCCGAGCGCCAACGGGCTGACGACGATCTCCTGCGCCCAGGTCGCGCTGCTGCGGGCCGCCACCGGCACCGCCGGCACGCCCACCGATGCGACCTCGCGGTCGCCGAGGCGGAGCCGCGCGTCGGGCGCCCGCAGGACGAAGCCGAGCGGGCCCGGGTTGTCGACGACCAGCCCGATCGAGAGCGTGACGCGGTCGAAACGCGCCTCCCTCACGCCCGTGGTCGCCGGATCGAAGCTGACCCGCGGCGCGGCCGGCAGCAGGTCGGCCTGGCGGACCTCGCCGCGGGCGATCGTGACCGCCGGGAAGCGCGTCGGCACGCCGAGCACGTCGAGGGCGACGACGGCGTCGACGCGGTACGCCAACGGCCGACCGGCGACGGCGTCGGTCAGCGGACCCAAGAGGGCGTCGAGCCGGCCCAACGGCACCGAGACCTCGACGGCGAGGTCGGCCGCCCCGCGCGGCGGCAGGTCGAGCCCACCCACGAAGCGCAGGCCGGCCGCCGGGATGCCGTTCAGCCACAGCTCGCCCTCGAGCTCCGCCAGACGCACGCCGATCGGGTTGGGGTTCGTCGCCCGCAGCGCCACGCGAACGAGCATGCCGCCCTCGGAGAAGGCGCCGGGCGGATCGAGGCGGACGATGCGGGTCGCGTCGGGCACGAGCCTGAAGGTGGGCGCCGCCAGGGCAGGTTCGGCCCCCGGCACGCAGGCCACGAGCAGCGCGACGGCGACCGTCGCCAGCGAGGCGCCGAGCCACCGGCACGCCGCCATCGGGATCTTCGGGAAGCACCGCATGCGAACCTCCGTTCGCGGACCCGCCGGGGCGGGTCCCTCGCCCCGCAGCGTAGCCGACCCGGTCCGCCGCCGGCGGCAGAACGGCGGTCGTCGCGGGACGCGGACCGCGACGGGACGCAGACGGCGGCGGCACGCCGACCGCGGCGCGTCGCCTTGACCGCCGACCCGACCGCGCCCTAGACTGCCGTATGTTGTGTAACTTACACACGTTGCGCCATCTCCGCCACGGCCCCGCGAGCCTCACGCCGTGATCCCCGAACGGCCGCGCGTCCTGCTGCTGTGCGGCGGCCCGTCCGCCGAGCACGAGGTGTCGCTCGCCTCGGCGCGTTCGCTCCTCGCCGCGACCGGCGACCGCGTCGCGTGGGTGCCGCGGGTCATCTCGCGGGGGGGCCAGTGGCTCGACGAGCGTCAGAGCCTCGGTCGCCTGGCCCAGCGGACGCCCGCCCAGCCAGACCCCACCGAACCGCCCGGCCCGAGGCTCGACCTCGCCGCCCTCGCCGGCGTCGACGCCGTCTTCCCCCTCCTCCACGGCCCCTACGGGGAGGACGGGCGACTCCAGGGTGCGCTCGAGGTCCTCGGCGTGCCGTACGTCGGGTCGTCGGTGCTGGCGAGCGCCGTCGGCATGGACAAGCTCGCCATGAAGGCGGTCTTCGGCGAGGCCGGGCTCCCCCAGGTCGCCTACCGGGCCGTGACGCGGCACCGCTGGCGCACGCAGCGCGAAGCCGTGGATGCCGAGCTCGACGGGCTCGGCTGGCCGGCGTTCGTCAAGCCCGCCAACCTGGGGTCGTCCATCGGCATCGCGCGCGTCGCGAGCCCAGCCGAGCGCGACGCCGCGGTCGAGGAGGCCCTCGCGCACGATCGCCGCGTCATCGTCGAGGCGGCGGTCGTGGGCGCGCGCGAGCTCGAGGTCGCGGTCCTGGGGCTCGACGACCCCCGCACCAGCGTCGTGGGCGAGATCCGCACCACGGCGGCCTTCTACGACTACGCGGCCAAGTACACGCCGGGGGCCGCGCGCCTCGACGTCCCCGCCGAGGTGCCGGCACGGGTGGCGGACGCCTGCCGGGCGTACGCGCGGCGGGCGTTCCTCGCGATCGACGGCGCCGGGCTGGCCCGGGTCGACCTCTTCTGGCAGCCCGACCGCGACGCGCTGTGGGTCAACGAGATCAACACGATGCCGGGGTTCACCGAGACGTCGATGTTCCCGCGCCTGTGGGCCGCCACGGGCCTGGCCTACCCCGACCTCGCGCTGCACCTCATCGAGCTCGCGCGCACGGCACGCTGAACCGCGGCCGCACGCGGCCGGCGCCGCGCGCTATCATCCCGTGTCGGAGGTGACACCGCCGCCCACGGCCGGGACAACCCACGCGCGGGCGCCGTCGGCGCCCAGCCCGACGGCGACGCCACCGTCGCCCGGTCGCCGGCCGTGGTGGGGTCCACCGCGGAGGCGTGGCGGCACCCGGACCTCTCCGACGACGAGCTCGCCGCCGCCGTGTTCGACCCCGAGCCCGGGCCGCCCGACGACCCGGGACCGGCGGGCGACGCCGACCCGACGACCGACGACGACGCCTCGGCGCCCGGTCCGCGACCGCTCACCAACCTCTCGGCCGCCCGCGTGCTCATCCTCAACGCCAGCTACGAGCCGTTGCACGTGTGCTCCGTCAAGCGCGCCATCACCCTCCTGATGCAGGAGGTGGCCGAGCGCGTGCTCGACGGCGACCGGGTGCTGCGAACGCCGACGCTGGTGGTCCCGGTCCCCAGCGTCATCCGGCTGCGCCGCTACGTGCGGCGGCCCCACCGCCAGCGGGTGGCCTTCAACCGCAAGAACGTGTTCCGCCGCGACGACCACAGCTGCCAGTACTGCGGCGCGCGCGGTCACGACCTGACCCTCGACCACGTGCTGCCGCGCTCGCGTGGCGGACCGACGTCGTGGGAGAACGTCGTGGCGTGCTGCCGCCGCTGCAACGCGAGCAAGCGCGACCGCACGCCCGAGGAGGCCCGCATGGTCCTGCGCCGTCGCCCCCGGGCGCCGACGTTCATGTTCACCTCGGCCTACGGCGTGCTGCCCGACGTCGACCCGGCGTGGGAGGCGTACCTGCCTAGCGCACGGTGATGCTGCGGCCCATGGGCCGACGCGTCACACGCGTGGCTCGGCGAACAGGCGCGACAGCAGGGCGCTGAAGATCGACAGCACCAACGCCCCGAGGACGGCGGAGCCGAAGCCGGCCAGCTGCAGCGGGGACACGGCCGCCGCCACCGCGAGCGCCAGGCCGTTGACGACCAACAGGAAGAGGCCGAAGGTCAGCAGCGTGACCGGCAGCGTCAGCAGCACCATCACCGGCCGCACGACGGCGTTGACCAGACCCACGACGAGGGCCGCGATCAGCAGCGGCCCCAGGCCGCCGGCGGCGATGGTGACGCCGGGGAGCAGCTGGACGGTCAGCCACAGGGCGGCGGCGTTGAGGGCCCAACGGATCAGCAGGTTCATGCCGACCACCTTAGCGCAGGGGGTCGCCCGACGGTGCGGCGTCCCGCGACCGCTCCCCCCGCGTCCTCACGCCGGCAGCCGTCGGAGCACCGGACGCACGTCGCCGACCTCGAAGCCGATCGAGCGCATGATCGCCACGAGCTTGCCGTCCGTCGTCGAGAACTCCGCCCGCAGGCGCCCCACCGGACTCTCCGAAGCGAGCTCGTGCAGCAGGGTGAGCAGCAGCCGCCGCAGCATCTCCGTCGAGTCCCGGTGCGCCCGGGCGACGCCGACCGCCGTCAGCGCCAGCTCCCCGTCCACGCCGCCACGCCGGCGACCGGCCAGGGCGTAACCGACCGGCGGCTGGTCGAGCGTCTCGTAGGCGAGGAACCACAGGTCGGGCGTGAACGGCCCGTGCGCCCGCTTCAGCCACGCCCAGCGACCCTCCCGGAGGGCGACCCCCTCGGCCTCGGCGACGAACGCGCGGAACTCGCCATCGACCGCCAGGCGCCAGCCCTCGAGCACCAGCGGCCGGCCGAGCGGCGGCGTCTCCGCCAACTCGAAAGCCAGCGAGCGCAGCCCGTCGGGCGCGAAGCCCAGCGGCGCCAGCGCCTCGCCGAGCGCCGCGGCGCGGCCCGGGCCGAGGGCCGAGAGGTCGAGTTCGACCGCCTCGTGCGGCAGGCGATGCAGCAGCTCGGCGACGAGCTCGGCGAGCGGTGCCGGGTCGTCGCCATCGTGCCAGGGCTGGGCGAGCCGCAGCGTCGGGTCGTCGAGGTCGGGGTCGGGCGGCCACGCGATCACGCCGGCCGTGGGCGCCGCCGAGGCGCCCAAGACAGACGCAATCGCGCCCGCGGGCGCGGTCGCGCCCGCAGCGGACTCGAGCACCCACGCCCGCGACGCGTCGCGGCGGGCGTCGCGCAGGCGAGCCACGCTGCGCTGGGCCAGGCCCCACGGGTCGCCATGGCCGAGGTAGGCGAAGGCCCGCGTGAGGAACCAGGGGAGCTCGTCGGGGGTCAGCGAGCGGATCACGGTGCCGCATGCTACCGCCGCCCGGTATCCTGAACGGCGTGCCACGACCCCGCATCATCGGCGGCTCGGCCCGCGGCCGGCCGCTCGCGACGCCGCGCCACGGCACCCGGCCGACGCCCTCGCGCGTGCGGGAGGCGCTGTTCGACATGCTGGCGTTCACCGAGCGCGGCACCTTCCTCGACCTCTACGCCGGTTCGGGGGCGCTGGGGCTCGAGGCCGCGTCGCGCGGCTGGCGGGCGATCTGCGTCGACCGCTCGCGCGAGGCCGCCGAGGTCGTGCGCCGCAACGCCCGCTCGCTCGGCCTCGACGTCGACGCGCGCCGCGGTGACGCGCTCGCGGCCGCCCGCGCGCTGCGCGGGAGCGTCGACGTGTGCGCCGCCTCGCCCCCCTACCCGGACGACCTGCCCGCCATCTTCCAGGCGATCCTTGACAGCGGTTGCGTGCGGCCGGGCGGGCTGTACGTCCTGCAGCACCCCAGCGGCATGGCGCCCACGCTGATCCTGGACGGCGAGCCGGCGCCGTCGGAGGTGCGTCGTTATGGCTCGAACGCCCTGACGATCGTGCGCGTGCCGCAGGCGGAGCGACCGCAGGGCGGCTGACGGAGCGAGCGGCGGCGCCGTGCTAGACTCGCGCGTCGCGCCCGGGCCGCCACCCGCTGGCCCCACCGGGTCCCTCCGAAGAGCGACCCTGCCTGGCGCCCACGTCGGCCGGCCTGACGCCCGCCGCCAGCGAAGGGGTCCCTCCGATGTTCGGATTCATCCAGAAGATGTTCGACCAGAACGACCGCGAGGTCAGCCGCCTCGACAGCGAGGTCGTGCGCCGCACCTACGACCTCGAGCAGCCCGCGGCCGACACGCCCGACCTGCCGGCCGCGTTCGCGGAGCTGCGGCGCCGGCACCAGGAGGGCGAGGAGACGCTGGACGCGCTGATGCCCGAGGCGTTCGCCCTCGCGCGCGAGTCTGCCAAGCGCCACCTCGGCCTGCGCCACTACGACGTCCAGCTGGTGGGCGGCGCCGCGCTCCACTACGGCAAGATCGCCGAGATGAAGACCGGCGAGGGCAAGACGCTGGTCGCCACCCTCGCCCTCGCCCTCAACGCCCTGACCGGCAAGGGCAGCCACCTCGTCACCACCAACGACTACCTGGCGCGCACCGGCGCGGAGTGGATGGGGCCGATCTACCGCGGCCTGGGGCTGACGGTGGGGGTCATCGAGCACGGCTCCGACGCCGCCGCCCGCCGCGACGCCTACCGCTGCGACATCACCTACATCACCAACAGCGAGCTCGGCTTCGACTATCTGCGCGACAACATGGCCTTCCGCCCGGACCAGCTGGTGCTGCGCGAGGACACCCCGCTGCACTACGCGATCATCGACGAGGTCGACTCGATCCTGATCGACGAGGCACGCACGCCGCTGATCATCTCCGGTCCGGCCGAACTGGCGACGGACAAGTACTACGTCATGGCGAAGCTCGCGACCCGCCTGCAACGCGGCGAGTCCTCGGAGGACAAGGAGACGCCACCCACCGGCGACTACACGACCGACGAGAAGACGAAGGACATCCACCTCACCGAGCAGGGCATCGCCAAGGCCGAAGAGACCCTCGGCGTGGAGGACATCTTCGGCACGGCCAACATGGAGTACGGCCACATGCTGCGCCAAGCCCTGCGGGCCAAGGAGCACTACCGGCTCGACCAGCAGTACGTCAAGGACGACGCCGGCCAGATCGTCATCGTCGACGAGTTCACCGGCCGCCTCATGCCCGGCCGACGGTTCGGCGAGGGCCTGCACCAGGCCATCGAGGCGAAGGAGGGCGTGAAGATCGAGCGCGAGAACCAGACGCTCGCCACCGTCACGTACCAGAACTTCTTCAAGCTCTACGACAAGATCGCCGGCATGACGGGCACCGCCAAGACCGAGGAGAAGGAGTTCCAGGAGATCTACCGCTCCGACGTCCTGGTCATCCCGACGAACAAGCCGATGATCCGCAAGGACCACGAGGACGTCGTCTTCCGCACCCAGGACGGCAAGTACGCCGCCGTCGTCGAGGAGATCGTCGAGGTCCACAAGACGGGCCAGCCGATCCTGGTGGGCACCGTGACGATCGAGGCCTCCGAGCGGCTCTCGAAGATGCTGATGCGCAAGGGCGTCAAGCACCAGGTCCTCAACGCCAAGCAGCACCAGCGCGAGGCGGAGATCGTCTCCCAGGCGGGGCGCATCGGCGCCGTCACGATCTCGACGAACATGGCCGGCCGCGGCACCGACATCGTGCTCGGCGGCAACCCCGAGGCGCTGGCGCGGCAGCTGCTCGAGCGCGAGGGCTTCGACCGCTACGACTCCGACACCGAGCTCTTCATCAAGGCCATCATGCTCCACCGCGACGACGAGGCCCGCGAGCTGGCCAGGCGGCTCGAGGGCCTGCCGGACGGCGTGATGACCCGCATCGTGCAGCTTCGCGACGAGGCCGAACGGGACCACGTGAAGGTGGTCGAGTTCGGCGGCCTGCACATCATCGGGACCGAGCGCCACGAGTCGCGGCGCATCGACAACCAGCTGCGCGGGCGCGCGGGCCGCCAGGGTGACCCCGGCAGCAGCCGCTTCTACGTGTCGTTCGAGGACGACCTCATGCGCCTCTTCGCCAGCGAGCGGGTGCTGGGCATGATGGACCGACTCGGCATGGACGACAGCGCGCCGATCGAGGCGAAGATGGTCACCGGCGCGATCGAGCGCGCCCAGAAGCGCGTCGAGGACCGCAACTTCGGCATCCGCAAGCAGCTGCTGGACTTCGACAACGTCATGAGCAAGCAGCGCGAGGTCATCTACCTCCAGCGCCGCGAGATCCTGCTCGGCAACGACATCTCCGACGACGTGCAGGACATGATCGCCGAGTACGTCGACGCCCAGGTCCAGCGCCACCTCAACCCCGAGCTCGAGCCCGAGGAGCGCGACGTCCCCGCCCTCAGGACCGCGGTGCTCGAGGCGGTGCCGCAGATCGAGGACTTCGACTTCGAGGCCCTGCGCGAGATCCCGCCGGACGAGGCGACGCAGGCGCTCGTGCCCGCGATCGAGTCGGCGTACACCGCCCGCGAGACGGAGCTCGGCGCGCCACTGTTGCGCGAGCTCGAGCGCTTCATCGTGTTGCAGGTGGTCGACCAGCACTGGAAGGAGCAGCTCCACGCGATGGACGTGCTCCGCCAGGGCATCGGCCTGCGCGGCTACGGCCAGCGCAACCCGCTGCAGGAGTACGCGTTCGAGGCCTTCAACCTCTTCGAGGAGATGAAGTCGACGATCCGCCTGAACGTCGCGAAGCTCCTCTTCCGCGTCCAGGTGCAGACCGACCAGCGCCTCGAGCGCAGGCAGGCGAACCGCCCCGTGACCTTCGACGCGGGCGGCGGCGTCTCCGCCCTCGCCGCGGCCGCGGGCCGCCCGCCCGCCGCCGGCGCCACCAGGACCGCGCCGATCACGGTCGAGGAGAAGGTCGGCCGCAACGACCCCTGCCCCTGCGGCTCGGGCAAGAAGTACAAGCATTGCCACGGGCGCGTTTGACCCGCTCTACGGGTCGAACGCGATGGGATCGCGCAGCGATCCCCGCGTGTCTGACGCGCTGCGCGCGTCACGCACGTCGTCACGCCAAACGGACTCGCCCAGAGAACCTGCCATGAGCGACGCGCCTCACTCGGTCGACCCTACCCAGGCGCCACGCCGGGACGATGACCGCCAACCGGGTTTCGCGACCCGCCTCCACGAGCGGATTCTGCGGCTCGACACGCGGGTCTGCCTCGGCATCGACCCGCGGCCCGGGGCGCATCCGTGGACGGATCCGGCGGCGCACGGGCACGACCCGGCACGTGTCGGGCGGGCCGTGGCGGCCTACGCGCGCGAGGTGCTCGACGCGACGCACGACCTCGTCGCCTGCGTGAAGCCGCAGAGCGCCTTCTTCGAGGCGCTCGGGATCCCCGGCCTCATCGCGCTCGCCCAGGTCATCGCCGACGCCCGGTCGCGCGGCGTCCCGGTGATCCTCGACGCCAAGCGCGGCGACATCGGTAGCACCGCCGAGGCGTACGCGGCCGCCTACCTGGCGGACGGCGTGTTCGCGGCGGACGCCCTGACCGTCAACCCCTACCTCGGGCTCGACACCCTGGAGCCCTTCCTGGCCGCGGCCACCGCGGGCGGGCGCGGCATCTTCGTGCTGGTCAAGACCTCGAACCCCGGCAGCGGCGATCTGCAGGACGTCGTGACCGCCGACGGCGGGCGCCTGCACGAGCGGCTGGCCGCGGCGTTGGCCGACCGCGCCGCGGATCTGGCGCGCGACGCCCACGGCTACGGCCCGCTCGGCGCCGTCGTGGGCGCCACCTACCCGCGCGAGCTGACCGCGGCGCGGGGACGACTGCCGACATCGATCCTGCTGGTCCCGGGCTACGGCGCGCAGGGCGGCACGGCCACGGACGTGGTGGGCGCGTTCGACGCCCGGGGACTCGGCGCGGTGGTCAACGCCAGCCGGTCGCTCTTCTACGCCACGCGCGGCGACGACGTCGCCCACGCGGCCAGGGCTGCGGCCCTGGCCATGCGGGACGACCTCAACGAGGCGCTGGCACGCCGCGAGGGCTGATCGATCGTGCGTCCCGCGCGCGTCACCTAACGGCGTCATACATGTGAGACGGCGTCAGCGGGGTGTGACGAGCACGCGCCGGAGGCCGATCGGCGACAGGTTCGTGCGCACGAAGGGCAGCAGCCGCGCGAAGGTCAGGACGGGCGCCGTGTCGCCGACGAAGACCGCGGCGTAGGCGTCGAGGGAAGCCACCAGCGGATGGCCGAAGGCGAAGACGTCGACCTCCTCGCCCCGCGGCACCTCGGCCGGCCAGGCGCCCGGCAGGTCGGGCTCGCTGCCGACGATGAACATCCGGGCACGGTTCTCGGCGAGGAACAGGTCACGCGCCACGGGCGCGGAGGCAGCGACGTAGTCGCGCACGGCGAAGGCGCAGGTGTCGAGCCGCCGGGCCATGCTGCCGAGGTCGTCGTCGACCCGGTCGTCCTCGGGATCGAGACGGAACACGACCAGCCGCGGGTACGCCGACCAGTTCCAGACCATGCCGAGGAACGCGAGGCGCTCGCGGTCCTCCGGCTCCCACGCGATGAGCGCCACCGGCCGCACCGCGCGGCCGACGCGGTCGGCGAGTGCGGCGAGATCGCGGGCCACGGCCGTGGGATCGCCCGGGTCGCCCGCCCGCACGGGCGTCGCCCCGTACCAGTCCACCACGACGTCGAGCGCCTCCTGCCACACCTCGGGCGCCATCGGGTCGACCTGCTCGCCTCGGCCGATCACCCGGCGCTCGCGCAGGTACAGCAGGTCCGCGTAGTCGGGGTGCCCGGCCGGCAGCTCGAGGCGCGCGGT